>DASXTR010000361.1:0-11389 GCA_036505325.1 Gaiellaceae bacterium | reverse complement strand
GTCGGTGTAGAGGAGCAGCCCGTTGTCGTCGGCGACCTTCTTGAACGCGTTGTAGACCGCAGTCAGGTAGGGATCGCCGGCGGGCGCCTTGGCCGACTTGTCCGCCGGGAGCTGCTGCTGCGCGAACATCAGCTTCTTCGCCTGGGGCGACGTGATCACGTAGTTGAGCCACTCGGCGCCGAGGTCGGGGTACTTCGTCTTCGACGAGATGTGCCACGGCCCGGAGAGCCCGCCGATCGACGTCCAGACCCCGCTCGGCCCGGGCGGGACGGGCATCGCGCCGGCGTCCTTGCCGAGGCCCGTCTTGATGATCGTCGAGTCCCAGTCGCCGCCGATCCAGAACACGCCCTTGCCCTTGGCGAACAGCCCCGCCGAGGTGTCGTAGCCGACGGCGTTGAAGTCGTCGTTGAAGTAGCCGGCCTTGCCCCACTGCTGGAGCTTCGCCAGGGCCTTGATCGTCCCCGGCGTGTCGTAGCGCGAGCCCGGTGCGTGGTAGATCCAGTTGCGGACGTTGGCCGCTTTTTCGTAGGCGCCCCAGATGCCGCCGAAGAGGTGGATGAAGCCGTAGCCCTCCTTGTTCCCCTCCTCGATCACCGGTTCGTTCTCCGGGAGCTTCGCACGCAGCTGCGCGAGCAGCTTGTCGAAGCCCGCGAACGTCGTCGGGAGCTTGTTCGGGTCGACGCCGACCGAGCGGAGCTTCTTCTTGTTGTAGAAGGCGACGATGTTCTGCCCGGTCTGGGCGAGTCCCCAGATCGGCCCCCTGCCGAACGACTTCCCGTCCGGCGTCCAGCGGAACATGCCCCAGGTGGACGGGGAGTAGAGGCGATCCCAGTGGTAGCGCTTGATGTACTTGTCCAGCGGCAGGATCAGCTTCGCCTTCACGAGCTGCGCGTCGGTCTGGTAGCCCTGGTTGCCCTCCGTGACGTCAGGCCCACTTCCCGAGCCGAGTGCGCGCGGCACCGTGCCGACCAGGCTGTTGAAGTCCTTGAAGACGAGGTTGATCGTCACGCCCGGATGCTTCTGCTCGAACTGCTTGCTCAACTGCTTGAGCACCGGCTCGAGTCCCGGGTCCTGGTTGTCGTAGGACCACATCGTCAACTTGATCGGGGCCGCTTTCGCGCCGAACGACCTGCTCGCCCCGCCTACCGCTGCGAGCACGCCGAGCGCGATCACGAGCCCAACTGCGAAGCGCCTCTTCACGTCGCCTCCTCAGAGTCCGGTTGCGAGACTATAGAGCGGTGAGCGCCGCATTTTGAACCGCGAATGAGCCTCGGCATCGGCGTGATCGGGTGCGGGAGAGTCTTCGCGGGACCCTATGCGGCGGCGATCGACCGCCTGTCCGCGAACGGGCGGGTCCATGCGACGGCGGTCTACGACGTCGACGACCGCAGGCGACAGGAAGCCGCGGCCCGCTACGACGTCGATCCCGGCCTCCGCGGGCCGGCGGAGCTGATCGCACGGGACGACGTGGAGGTCGTCCTGGTGCTCACGAGCATGAACGAGCACGGTGCGCTCGCGACGGTCGCGCTCGAGGCCGGTAAGCACGTGCTCGTGGAGAAGCCGATCGCGACGTCGCTCGAGCAAGCCGGTGAGGTCGTCGAGCTCTCGCGCCGCGGGCCGGGGCTGCTCGTCTGCGCGCCCCACGTCGTCCTCAGCCCCACGTTCCGCGCCGTGCACAAGGCGGTTCGCGAACGCGCGGTCGGACGCCTCCTGACCGCGCGTGCCCGCTACGGCTGGGCCGGTCCCTGGTGGGGGGAGTGGTACTACCGCCCCGGAGGCGGCTCGCTCTTCGACCTCGGCGTGTACAACGTGACGAGCCTCTGCGCCCTCTTCGGCCCCGCGCGGCGGGTGACCGCGATGGTCGGAGCCGCGATTCCGGAGCGGACGGTCGACGGGCGGACGATCCACGTCGAAGCCGATGACAACGCACACGTGCTGCTCGACTTCGGGGGTGCGCAGTTCGCCGTCGTGACGACGGGCTTCACGATCCAGAAGTACCGCTCGCCCGCGATCGAGCTGTACGGGGATGAGGGCACCCTCCAGCTACTCGGCGACGACTGGGCGCCCGACGGCTGGGAGCTGTGGCGCAACGACGAAGGCGCGTGGCGCGTCTACCCCGAGCGCGACCCGCACTGGCAGTGGACCGCCGGCCTCGGCCACCTCGTCGACTGCGTCGAGACGGGCCGGCCGACGATCACGCGGCCCGAGCACGCCTATCACGTGCTCGAGATCATGCTCGCCGCCCAGGCCGCGGGCCGCGACGGCGTCGCGCGGACGGTCGAGAGCGCCTTCCCCGACCCCGTGTACGACGAGACGCCGGTCGAGGCCGACGCGTCCCACCGCGCTCACGACCCTCGGAGCCGCTGATGGTCTATAAGGCGTGCGGTGGCGGCGCAGACGGTCCTGATCGTGGACGACCACCCGTCCTTCCTCGCGGTGGCCCGGCTGGTGCTCGAGGCGGACGGCTTCGTCGTGGTGGGAGTCGCCACGGATGGCGAGTCGGCCCTGACCGAGACGCTTCGGCTGGCGCCCGATGTCGTCCTGCTCGACGTCGGGCTGCCCGACATCGACGGTTTCGAGGTCGCGTCCCGTCTGCGCGCCGCCGGCTCCTCGAGCGCCGTCATCCTCACCTCGAGCCGCGAAGGCTCCGACTTCGGCGACCTGATCGCCGACTCCGGCGCGCGCGGCTTCATCGCGAAGCCCGAGCTCTCGGGCGACGCCCTCCGCGCGCTCGCTGCTTGATTTTGCTCCGGAGGCGGCGGTGCTCTGGCACCAGTTCGCCGCCGCCACCGCCGCGATCGCAATGACATAGAGGGCCATACGGCTATCCTCGCTCGACCGTGACCGATCTCGTCGTCGCCACTCCGGTCTTCCTCGATCTGACGTTCGTCGGGCTCGAGTCGCTGCCGGTGCTCGGCGAGGAGCGGTTCGCGGCGGAGCTTCTGCGCTCGCCGGGAGGCGGCGCCATCACGGCTGTCGGCGCCGCCCGCCTGGGTCTGTCAGTTGCGGTCGCGGCGCCGCTCGGCGACGACGTCCCCGGCGATGTGGTGCGCGCCGCGCTCGCCGAGGAAGGCGTCGATTCGATCGCAACGCGGCCTGCGCCGCGGACGCCGACGACGGTGGTCCTGCCGTTCGGCGGCGACCGGGCGATGGTGACGGTCGATCCCGGCGCCCGTGCCACCGTCGCCGACGTTGCCGTCCGGGCCCCGCGGGCGGTGGCGGCGAGCCTCGATCAGCTGTACGTCGTTCCGCCGGGGGCTTTCGGGTACGTGACCTGCGGCTCCGACGACGCGCGCGCCTACGGGGGCCGCCCACCCGCGGAGCTGACCGGCGCACGTGCGCTCTTCGTCAGCCAAAGCGAGGCGCTCACGCTGACCGGTGCCGCGACCGTGGACGAGGCGGCCGGCAGGCTCGCCGAGCTGGCGGAGACGGCGGTCGTGACGCTCGCCGCCGACGGCGCAATCGCGTCCAGCGGCGGCAAGACCGTGGCAGTGGCCGCGGAGCGCGTCGAGCACCCCATCGATACGACCGGCGCAGGCGACCTACTCGTGGCCGCGTACATCTGGGCCGACCTGCGTGGCGCCGACCCGGCGGAGCGACTGCAATGGGCGGTGCTGTACGCGAGCCTCGCCGTGAACACGCCGACCGGCGTCGGCGGCGCGCTCACGGAGGCGGATCTGATCGCGGCCGGTGTCGCCCGCGGCTTCACCGCCCCGCCGTTAGCCGGTATGGCTCACGTTTGAGTGCGCGCCTGCTGCGAACGACCTACGTCAGCAGCGGCGCGACCTCCGAACAGAAACGGTCGACGGCGTCGTGGGGCAGCACGATCCACGAGAGCTCGATACGCGCCTGTCGTTCGCGGATCGCATCGGCCATTCGCTGCGGCTCTCCGACGAGGACGAACGGGCAGTCGCCGAGCGGGCGCGGCGGAAGCGCGACTGCTTCGCAGATCGCCCGCTCCTCCGACGCGACCTGCGATTCCGCGCAGAGGACGACGTTCGTCATCAGCACCGACAGCGTGATCTCGTCCCATGCGCGGCCGGTGTCGGCTGCCGTGTCACGTGCGGCGCGCGCCGCGTCTTCGAGGTCGCCGGTCGTCGTGAGCAGCTTGCGTTGAAACTCGTTGCTCGACTTGCGGTGCGAGGGCGCGGCGAGATCGAGATGGTCCGCGTACCGGCCGGCGAGCGCGAGTAGGCGCGGCGAGCCGCCTCCGAGGAGCAGACGCGGCGACACCTCGGGACGCGGTGCCAGCGGAACCTCCGAGGCGACGACGTGATCGCCGTGCATGTCGGCCCCTCCTCTGTCGAAGAGCTCGCGCGCGAGGCGAACTGCTTCCTCGAGCCGGTCCAGCCGCTCGCGGTGGGACGGCATCTCGAGTCCGACGGCTTCGAACCCCCGCCGCGACCAGCCGGCGCCGAGGCCGGCGTAGATGCGTTCGCCGCCGTGGATCAGGGCGAGGTTGGCGAACTTGCGGAGGAGGAAGAGCGGGTGCTGGATCCCGACGTTCGCGACGAGCGTCGCGATGCGCAGCCGGTCGGAGTGCGCGGCGACGGTCGTGAGCACGGTGAGGCATTCGGCTGCCATCGCGGCGATCGGGCTCGTATACGGCGCCGTCGGGATGAACGGGTGGTCGCCCTGGACGACGCCGGTCACGCCGAGAGATTCGTACCGGCGCGCCAGGTCGCGCGCGCCGACGCCGTAGAAGGCGTTCGGCCCCGCCCATGGCAGAGCGGCCCAGATCTGGATCATGCGGGCAACTTACATGAACTCGAATCTCGGTTCTAGTAGACTGACGGGCGGACGATGTGGCACCATGAATCGAATCGAGATTCTGTTTTGAAATCGAGCGGAGGGAACGTCAATGGCCGACGCGTCGGTGCGCCCGCCCAAGCAGAAGCGGAGCCAGGAGTCACTCGAGCGCGTCCTGGACGCGTCGACGAGGCTCCTCGAGGAGAAGGGATTCGACGCTTTCACGATCCAGGACGTCAGCCAGCGGGCCGACGTCTCCGTGGGAGCGATCTACGCCCGGTTCGGGAACAAGGAGACCCTGCTGCGGGCCGTCCACCGGCACGCGATGGAGTCGATTCGGCCCGAGCACGAAGCCCTCGGCGCCGCGGACGGCCGGCCGCGCAGGACTGCGCGCGAGGTGATCGTGGCGGCGGTGCGGACGGTCGCCGAGATCTTCCGCGGCAACGAGAAGCTCCTGCGTGCCTTCATGCACCTCGGAGCGGTCGACGACGAGATCTCGCGCCGCGGGTCGGAGAACAGCACCGATCTCGCGAGGCAGTTCGAGGCGACGGTCCTCGCGCACCGCGACGAGATCACGCACCGCGATCCCGAGACTGCCGTCGACGTCGCGTTCCGCATGGCGTACTGCACGTTCGCGCGGCAGGTGATGTACGGGCCGACGTTCGAGAGCGACCGCCCGATCGGCTGGGATCAGCTCGTCGACGAGGTCGGAACCGCCTGTGCCGCGTACCTCCTGGACGACCGGCGGCCGGCGCCTCGCAAGCGGCGCTCGTCGTAGCTCCTCGGTCCAGCCTCATCCGTTCTTGACGGGCGAGGAAGGGCGCTGTATAAAGTCCGAATCCGAACTTTGATTCTAACTTCGGGCGAAGGGGAGCAGTGAGACTCGCGACGACGGCGTTCTCGTTCACGAACGAGTGGCTGGCACGGCGGTTCACGCTGGAGCAGCTGCTCCGGCGCGTGGCGGAGCTGGAGCTCGGGCCGGGGATCGAGCTCATCGGCTTCCAGGCCTGGCGCGGGTACCCGCACCTGCCCGCCGGCGACGTGCTCGCGTTCCGCCGCCTCGTCGATGCCCTCGGCCTCGAGCCCGCGGCGCTCGGCGCCTACGCCGACCTCGCGCGGCGGGTCGACCGGCTGATGTCCACGGACGAAGCGGTCGACTTCCTCGCGCCGCAGATCGCGGCCGCGGAGGCGCTCGGCTTTCCGCTCCTCCGCCTGCACGCAGGCATCCCGCTCGCGGTGCTCGAGCGGCTGACGCCGCCCGCCGAGCGCGCAGGCGTGACGCTCGCGACGGAGGTCCAGGGCGGGCAGACGCCCGACGATCTCCCCGAGTCGCCGAATCTCGGCCTCGTCCTCGACTTCAGCATCGCGATGACCGCCGTCCCCGCGAGCTTCGTCGACGCCGTCTGCCGTCTCGGCATGGCGCGCGAGGCGATCGACGGGCTCGTCGCGCTGTGGGCGCAGGACGCCTCGCGGCAAGAGCTCTTCGCCGCGATCGCAGGCATCGACGCTCCGGCCGCCGCGCTCGACGAGGCGCGCGCCGGCTTCGTCCGCTTCGGGCGGCAGGACCCGCAGGCGTGGTTGCCGCTCGTTCCGCAGATCGCGTACGCGCACGCGAAGTTCTGGGAGCTCGACGACGCCGGCGACGACCCGACCACGCGCACTGCGGAGCTCATCGACGTGCTGCGCGACGGCGGCTACGACGGCTTCCTGTCGAGCGAGTGGGGCGGCAGCGCCTGGCGCGACGCCGACGAGGTCGACGCGTTCGAGCTCGTCAGCCGCCACCACGACCTGATCTCCAGGCCGATCGAAGTGACGGCCTAGCCATGTCCAACCCCAAGGAGGTACGACCGGTGAACGCAATGCAGTCCTCGCCTCGGCGGCGTTGGACCAATCTGGCAGCCGCGCTGACGGCTGTGGCCGCCGCCGCGCTCGTGGCGGGCGTCGGCGTGAGCGCGAAGACGCACGCGACGGTGACGCTCAAGGTGCTGGCGCAGTCGAACGGCCAGGGCAACCCGCAGCTGCAGTCCGTCTTCGACAAGTTCGAGAAGGCGAACCCCGACATCAAGATCGAGGCGACGTACCTCCCGATCGGCGAGACGTACGCCAACACACTGCGGACCCAGCTCCGCGGCGGGAACGCGCCCGACGTCTTCTACGTCACGCCCGGCTCGGGCGGGCTCCAGTCGCTGCTGCCGTTCGCGCAGGCCGGCTACGTCGCCGACCTGTCGAAGCGGCCGTGGGCGAAGAAGATCCCGCTCGCGACGAGCGCGAAGCCGCTCTACTGGTGGAACGGCAAGCTGTGGGGAGTCCCGATCGACGTGGTGCCGGTCGGCGTCATGTACCACCCGAACACGCTGAGCAGCCTCGGGCTGAAGGTGCCGTCCACGATGGGCCAGCTCCTGAGCGCCTGCAAGACCGCGAAGTCGAAGGGCAAGTACTTCCTGAACGTCGCCGGCGCGTCGGCGCAGAACGCCGGCCTGCTCGCGACGGTCGTCGCCGGCAGCTACGTCCTCGCGAACGATCCGAAGTGGAACGAGAAGCGGCTCGCGAACAAGGTGACGTTCGCCGGCACGCCGGCGTGGCGGACGACGCTCCAGCGGATCGTGGACATGAAGAACGCCGGCTGCTTCCCGCCCGGCGCCGAGTCGAACGACAACATTCCCGCGACGCCCGGATTCGTCTCGGAGCAGGTCGTGGGCTGGACGCTGCCGTCCTCGATCACCGGACTCATCAAGAGCTTCAACAAGAATGCCCAGTACAACTTCTTCGCGATGCCCGGCGACAAGGCGGCGAATACGCGCGTCTTCTCGTCGCCGACCGACGCGTTCGCCGTCTACTCCAAGACGAACGTGAAGGCGGCCGCGATGAAGTTCGTCGACTACTGGGCGACCCCGGCCGCCCAGGGTGCTTACGGCAAGGCGACCGGCGCCGCGTCGATCTACCAGGCGGGCACCGGCAAGCACCTCGCGTACGAGCTTCGCGGCCTCGCGCCGATCCTCAAGCAGAAGGACAAGGTCCACACGCTGATGTCGGTCGAGTGGTCCAACCCGGCGGTCTTCGACACGCTGGGCAAGGACGTGCAGGGCCTGCTCACCGGCCAGAAGACGGTCGGCGCGGTGCTGAGCGACCTCGACGCCGCCTGGAGCCGCGGCTAAGCGCAAGTGAGCGCGACGGCGTCCGGACTCCGCTCGGCCCGCGAGGCCGGACGCCGTCGCAAACGCTACGGGCGCGGCGCACCGTGGCTGTGGGTCGTTCCCGCCGTCGCGGTCGTGCTCGCGATGCGCTACGCCGCGACGGGGGCGGGCGCGTGGTACGCGTTCACCGACTGGGACGGGATCAGCACGCACGCGCGGTTCGTCGGGCTCGACAACTTCCGCGAGATCTTCAGGGACCCGGCGTCGCGGGGCGCGCTCGAGCACACGCTCGAGCTCGCGTTCACGTTCGTGGTCGTCTCGAACCTGCTCGGGCTCCTGCTCGCGCTCGCGCTGAACCGGACGGTCAAGACGCGCGGCCTCCTGCGCGCGCTGTTCTTCGCACCGGTCGTGATGAGCTCACTCGCCGTCTCGTACATCTGGCAGTTCATCTTCAGCTACTCCGGGCCGCTGAACGGCGGGCTCGGCAGGATCGGGCTCGACTCGGCGAAGCGCGGCTGGACCGGCGATCCCGACTGGGCGCTGTGGACGATCTTCGTCGTGCTCGTCTGGCAGTTCGTCGGGCTCTCGATGGTGATGTACCTCGCGGGCCTCCAGGGCATCCCGGAGGAGCTCGACGAGGCCTCGGCCGTCGACGGCGCCTCGACATGGCGCCGCTTCCGCAAGATCACACTCCCCCTGCTCGCGCCGGCGATCACCGTCAGCGTCACGCTCAGCACCATCTACGGCCTCGGCGTGTTCGACCAGGTGTTCGCGCTGACGGGCGGCGGCCCGGTCGACGCGTCGGAGACGCTCGCCACGCAGATCTACAAGCAGACGTTCGCGTTCGGGCGCTTCGGGTACGGCACCGCGCTGTCGCTCATCCTGACGGTGCTGATCACCGTGCTCGCACTCGCTCAGCTCGCCGTTCTGCGCGCACGTGAGAGCCGGCTGTAATGGGCCTCAACAGGTACACGCGGAGAGCATTCGTTCGCGAGCTGACGCTGCTCGTGATCGTCGCCGTCTGGTGGATCCCGTTCTACTTCCTCGTGATCGTCTCGCTGAAGCCGGACCTGGAGGCGCTCCAGTCGCCGCTCTCCTTCCCGAAGGAGATCGACCTCGGCAACTTCAGCACCGCGTGGCACGACGCGGCGCTCGGCCGCTCGCTCGTGAACAGCCTGATCATCACGGGCGGAAGCGTGCTCGCGCTGATCGCGATCGGGTCGATCTGCGCGTACACGATCGCGCGCCGGCCGGGGCGGATGGGGACGGCGCTCTACCTGCTGTTCGTGCTCGGGATCATCCTGCCGTTCCAGCTCGGCCTCGTTCCGACGTACGCCGTGCTGCGCCACCTGCACCTCGTCGGGTCGTACCTCGGGATCATCCTGCTCTACACCGGGATCTGGATGCCGTTCTCGGTCTTCCTCTACACGGGTTTCGTGCGTGCGCTGCCGAAGGAGTACGAGGAGGCGTCGGTCGTCGACGGCGCGTCGACGCTGCGGACGTTCAGGCGCGTCGTCTTCCCGCTCTTGCGCCCGGTCACCGGGACGGTCGCGATCTTCACCGGCCTGATCATCTGGAACGACTTCTTCCTGTCGCTGATCTTCCTCAACGGGACGAAGAAGACGCCGCTGCCCGTCGCCGTCTACACATTCGTCGGCGCATTCGCATCGCGCTGGAACCTGATCTTCGCGGCGGTGATCGTCTCGCTCGCGCCCGTGCTCCTCTTCTTCCTCGTCGCACAACGCCAACTCATTCGCGGATTCACGGGAGGGATCAAGACCTGATGGCATCCGTCACGTTCTCCGACGTCCAGAAGACCTACCCCGACGGCACGCGCGCGGTCGCCGACCTGAACCTCGAGGTCGCCGACGGCGAGTTCGTCGTCTTCGTCGGCCCGTCCGGCTGCGGCAAGACGACCTCGCTGCGGATGGTCGCCGGCCTCGAGGACATCACCGGCGGAGAGCTGCGGATCGGCGACGACGTCGTCAACGACCTCCCGCCGCAGCAGCGCGACATCGCCATGGTCTTCCAGAACTACGCGTTGTACCCGCACATGAACGTGTTCGACAACATCGCGTACCCGCTCGAGAGCCAGGGCGTCAAGAAGAGCGAGATCCGCGAGCGCGTGACGAAGACGGCGGAGATGCTCGGCCTGACGGAGCACCTGAAGCGGCGCCCGCGGAACCTCTCCGGCGGCCAGCGCCAGCGCGTCGCGATGGGCCGGGCGATCGTCCGCCAGCCGCAGGTGTTCCTGATGGACGAGCCGCTCTCGAACCTCGACGCGAAGCTACGCGTCCAGATGCGCGCGGAGATCACGCGCCTCCAGGAGCAGCTCGGCGTGACGACGATCTTCGTCACGCACGACCAGGTCGAGGCGATGACGATGGGCGACCGGATCGTCGTCATGCGCAAGGGCGTGTTGCAGCAGCAGGGCCCGCCGGAGACGCTCTACGACGAGCCGGCGAACCTGTTCGTGGCCGAGTTCATCGGCTCGCCTGCGATGAACCTCTTCCGCGGCCGGCTCGACGACGCGGCGGTCGTGCTCGGCGAGCAGCGCCTCGAGCTGCCGGCGCGCGTCCTCGACGCGCGGCGGGCGCTGGCCGGGTACCGGGGCCGCGAGGTCGCGGTGGGGATCCGCCCGGAGCACCTCGTCGACCCGGCGACCGTCGACGGGGGCCTTCCGCGCCTGCAGGGGACGGTGCGGTTCACGGAGACCCTGCCGCCGGAGCGTCTCGTCTACGCCACGGTCGCGGCTCCGCCGGTCGTGACCGAGGACGTCCTCGAGATCGCGAAGGACGTCGACGAGGCGGCGGTGGAGCGGCTGGAGGAGCTCGAGGAGGAGCAGTTCGTCCTTGCGTGCGCGCGGTTCGACGTCGCCCGGCCGGCGCCGGAGCGCGGGCCGTACGACTTCGCGGTCGTCGTCGACCGCCTGCATTTCTTCGACCTCCAGACCGGGGCGGCGATCCGCTGATGCTGACCGACCAGGTGAACGCCGACGACTCGCTCCGCGCCGACGGCGACGGGTTCGCGTTCGACCTGCGGATGCCGTGGTACCGCGCGCTGCCGCTCTCCTGCCTCGAAGGGCTCGAGGTGAAGATCGACGGCGACGCCGTGCCGAGCGGCGAGCTCCGGCTCTCCCTCGCAGGGACGAGCTACACGCTGTCCGATCTCCCGCCGCTCCACGACGAATGGTGGCACGTCGCCGACGCGGCCGAGGTGCGGGCTCCGAGGCCGGGCGGTCTGCCCGCGGGGGAGCACGAGCTCGACGTGACGGTTGCGCTGCGCATCCCGTACATCGTCGAATCCGGCCATCCGCTCGTGATGCGCGAGCGCTGCGTCAAGAGCCAGACGATCGACGGAGGCTCGTGATGGCGCCGGCTCTGCCTCGCCTCGGCGTCACGCTCTACAGCTTCACGCCCGACTTCCATGCCGGTCGCTACACCTTCGAGGACCTGATCGTCCGCGCCGGAGAGCTCGGGTTGGGGCCGGGCCTGGAGGTGATCGGC
>DASXTR010000360.1:0-33211 GCA_036505325.1 Gaiellaceae bacterium | reverse complement strand
GCGAAGTCGGTCTCGTCATGCGTGATGCCCGTCTCGCCGGCCGGCGCGCCGTGCTCGAGATAGATCCGGTTTTCCTTCTCGTCTCGGACGTAGTCGAACGCGCCGTCGTTGTAGATGTTGCAGTTCTGCAGGATCTCCACGAACGCGGCGCCCTTGTGTGCGGCTGCGCGACGCAGAACAGCTGTCAGGCCCGGCTTGTCCGTGTCGATTGCGCGCGCGACGAACGTGGCCTCCGCACCCAGAGCAAGAGACAGTGGGTTGAACGGATAGTCCACCGACCCAGCAGGCGTCGAGCCGGTGACCTTCCCCTGCTCGGAAGTCGGCGAATACTGGCCCTTCGTCAGGCCGTAGATGCGGTTGTTGAACATCAGGATCTTGATGTTCACGTTCCTCCGCAGCGCGTGAATGAGGTGGTTGCCTCCGATCGACATCGAGTCGCCGTCGCCCGTCACGACCCACACGGACAGGTCCGGACGCGTCACGGCCAAACCCGTCGCAATAGCAGGAGCGCGGCCGTGGATCGAGTGCATTCCGTACGTCTCCATGTAGTACGGGAACCGCGCGGCGCAGCCAATGCCCGAGATGAAGACGATCTTCTCGCGCGGCAAGCCGAGCTCCGGCATGAACGACTGCACCGCCGCCAGGATCGCGTAGTCGCCGCAGCCCGGGCACCAGCGGACCTCCTGGTCGCTCTTGAACTCCTTTGCGGTGAGCTTCAATTCCGTCGCCACTACAGCATCGCCTCGATTGCCTCCGCGATCTCGCTCGCCTTGAACGGCTTGCCCCGCACGCGGTTGTAGCCGTGCGCGTCGACGAGGAACTCGGCGCGAATCAACCGCAGCAGCTGGCCGAGGTTCATCTCCGGGATCAGCACGCGGTCGTACGAGCGCAGCACGTCACCGAGATTCCGCGGGAACGGGTTGAGCCACCGCAGATGTGCGTGCGCGACGCGACCGCCGCCCCGACGCACACGACGCACACCTGCGGCGACTGGACCATACGTGCCGCCCCACGACAGCACCAGCACATCGGCGCCTTCCTGGTGGTCGACCTCCTGCTCCGCGATCGTCTTCGCGATCGCGGCGACCTTGCCGGCGCGCAGGCGCGTCATCAGGTCGTGGTTGTCCGGGTCGTACGAGATGTTCCCCGTGCGGTCGGCCTTCTCCAGGCCGCCGATGCGATGCTCGAGACCCGGCGTGCCGGGGATCGCCCACGGCCGCGCCAGCGTGTCCGGATCGCGCGCGTACGGAAGGAACTCGCCGTTCGCCTGCGCGAACTCGACCTCGATCCGCGGCAACGACTCGACCTCCGGGATCAACCACGGCTCGGCGCCGTTCGCCAGGTACGCGTCCGACAGGAGGTACACCGGCGTGCGGTATGCCAGGGCGACTCGCGCCGCCTCGATGGCCGCGTAGAAGCAGTCGCCGGGCGTCGCCGCGGCGAGCACGGGCACCGGCGATTCGCCGTTGCGGCCGAAGAGCACCATCAGCAGGTCGCCCTGCTCCGGCTTCGTCGGCATGCCCGTCGAGGGACCCGCGCGCTGCACGTCGATCACCAGGAGCGGAAGCTCGAGCGTGTTCGCCAGCCCGATCGTCTCCGACTTCAACACGACGCCCGGCCCGGCCGACGTCGTCACGCCGAGTGAGCCCCCGAACGCCGCACCGAGAGCAGCGCCGACGGCCGCGATCTCGTCCTCGGCCTGGAACGTGCGCACCCCGAACGCCTTGTGTCGCGCGAGCTCCTCCAGGATCGACGAGGCCGGCGTGATCGGATACGCGCCCAGGAACAAAGGCAGCCCGGACAGCTTCGACGCCGCGATCAGGCCCCACGACAGCGCCTGGTTGCCGGTGATCTGCCGGTACCGGCCGGGCGGCAGCGGCGCGGGCCTGACCTCGTACTGGACCGCGAACGACTCGGAGGTCTCGCCGAACGCGTAGCCGGTCTGGATCGCCTTCACGTTCGCCTCGGCGATCGCCGGGCGCTTCGCGAACTTCGCGCGCAGGTACTCGATCGTCGGCTCCGTGGCGCGGCCGTAGAGCCACGACATCAGTCCGAGCGCGAACATGTTCTTCGAGCGCTCGGCCTCGCGCTTGGTGACCTCGAACTCCTTCAGCGCCTCGATCGTCATCGACGTCAGCGGCACGGCGTGCACGTGGTAGGCGTCGAGCGAGCCGTCCTCGAGCGGCGAGGTCTCGTAGCCTGCCTTTTGCAAGTTGCGATCCGTAAAGGCGTCGGTGTCGACGATCAGCGTCCCGCCCTTCGGGACGTCCCGCAGGTTCGCCTTCAGCGCTGCCGGATTCATCGCCACGAGCACCTGGGGCGCGTCACCCGGGGTCAGGATGTCGTGATCGGCGAAGTGGAGCTGGAACCCCGAGACGCCCGGCAGCGACCCGGCAGGCGCGCGGATCTCGGCGGGGAAGTCGGGGAGGGTCGCGAGGTCGTTCCCGAGTAGAGCCGTCTCCGAGGTGAATCGGCCGCCGGTGAGCTGCATGCCGTCGCCCGAATCCCCCGCGAAGCGGATGACTACGGAGTCAACCTGTTCGACCGGCTTGGCCATCGTTCCCTAGCGTTATAGCGCAGGCCGCACCCTTCCCGGCGCGCACCGGCCGGACGTCTACGCGGCCTGGCAGCAGCTGAACGGCGCGATCAAGGCGTCGATGGACCTCCGCCGGTACGAGCTCGCGACGCTCGCGGCCGCGCGTCGCCTCCGGTCGAGCTACTGCATGCTGGCGCACGGCAGCGTCCTGCTCGAGCGGTTCGTCGACGCCGAGACGCTGCAGCGCATCGCGCACGACCACCGCCGGGCAGACCTCGACGCGGTCGACGTCGCAGTGATGGACTTCGCGGAGAAGATCGCCGAAGACGCGACCTCAGTCACGCAGGCCGATCGCGGAGGCGTAGCGCAACGGCTCAGGCGGCGACAGGCGCCAGCAGGCGGCCGTCGCGCATCGCGAGCCGGCGCGGCGCGCGATCGGCGAGCCCCGCGTCGTGCGTGGCGACGATCACCGTCGTTCCGCGCTGCCCGGCGAGGCCGGCGAGCGTCTCGATGATGTCCGCTCCCGTGCGGGTGTCGAGATTGCCCGTCGGCTCGTCCGCCAGGATCACGCGCGGCTCGACCGACAGCGCCCGTGCGATCGCGACGCGCTGCTGCTCGCCGCCGGAGAGGTGCGACGGCAGATGCGTCGCGCGATCGGCGAGGCCGACCTCGGCCAGCAGCGCCGCACTCCGTTCACGCAACTCCGCGTCCGCGAGACCGGTCGGCGCGAGCTTCGCCTCGACGTTCTCGAGCGCCGTCAGCGTCGGGATCAGGTTGAACTGCTGGAAGACGAAGCCGAACGACCGCAGGCGCAGCTCTGCGAGCTCAGAGTCTCCGAGCCCGGCGAGGTCGCGGCCGCCGAAGACGACGCGACCGTTCGACGGCCGGTCGAGCGCGCCCATCAGCTGCAGGAGGGTCGTCTTCCCGGATCCGCTCGGCCCCTCGATCGCGACGAACTCGCCCGCCTCGACGACGAGATCGACGTCGTGCACGGCGTTGATCACCGCCGACCCGCGCATGAACGCCTTGCCGACGCCGCTCAGCTCGTACTGGCTCATTCGAGCGTCCTCAGCGCGTCGGCGGGGCGCAGCCGCGCGGCGCGCAGCGCACCCGCGGCGCCGGCGAGCAGGCCGCCGAGCAGCGCCAGCCCGAAGCCGACGAGCAGGATCGTGAAGCCGACCGGCGCCGTGAGCGACACCGCACGCGACGTCGTTCGCGCGACCTCCTGGACGCCGAACAGGCTGCCGCCGCCGGTCGTCGAGCTCGCGCTCAGCGTCGGCCCGACCGCGTCGATCAACACGGCTGCGAGTAAGCCGACTCCGACGCCGAGAACGCCGCCGAGCACACCCTGCGCGAGCGACTCGCCCGCGACCTGGCGCACGACCTTGCGCTGCGTCCAGCCGAGCGCCTTCAGCGTCCCGAGCTCGCGCACGCGCTTGCCCACCGACGAGAGCGCGAGCAGCGCGGCCAGGAGGAACGCCGCCGCGGCCGCGACGATCGAGAGCACGAAGCCGAGATCGCGCGAGAGGTTCGCGGCGTCGACGAGCGAGCCGCTGATCGTGTCGGCGACCTGCTTCGAGCTCGCGACCTCCGCCTGCGAGTACTTCTGCTCGATCCGCTTCTGGGTCGCGGACACCGAGGCGCTGTCGTCCGCGCGCACGAGCACGACGTTGACGAGTCCCTTCTGACCGGACAGAGCCTGCAGCTGCGCGAGCGGGACGTAGACGTCTGCGCCCTGGCCGCCGAGCGGCGGGTTGACGAGGCCGACGACCGTGAACCTCGTCCCGTTGAGGTTCAGCTTCGAGCCGACCTTCAGCGAGTGGCGCGACGCGTACGTCACCGAGACGAGCGCCTCGCGGCCGGCCTTCAGGTAGCGGCCACGGGTCACCTGAGCCGCCGTCACGATCCCCGTCGTCGGGTCACCGGTCTGGACGCCGCCGATCGTGTACGACTCGCTCTTGATGTTCGTCTGCGGCGGGTCCAGCACCTGCTGCAGCGTCTGCTGGGGGGTCGTGAACGTCGTGCGGAACTGGCGCATGCGCGCCGGGAGGCACTTGGCGAACGCTGCGCGGCCGCCGCCACCGCCCTGGCCCTGGCCGCCGCCGAGACCCGGCTGCTGCCCCTGCCCCTGCGGCTGCGCGCCGCCGTTCTTCTCGAGGCAGGCCCGGATCTTGGCCTGCTCGGCCTCGGTCGGCGGCGCGATGGTCCGCCGCACATCGAACTGCTGCCCGCCGGTCTTGATGCTCGCGACGATCTTCGGCACCTTGCCCTCCTGGTGCACGGCCTGGAGCATCAGCCCGGACGAGACCGCCGCCACGCCGTCGAGTGAGGCGATCCCCTGCGCCTGGCTCTGCGCGAACGTCAGCTGCGACCCCGGGAGGAAGAAGTCGTGGACGAACTGCGTCCCGGGCTTCCCGAGCTTCGAGAGGTCGGTGATCACCGAGCTGTTCGCCTCGACGAGATCGCGGCTGCCGCCACCGCCGCCGAACGGGCCGCCGCCCGCGCCGCCCTGCTCCGCGGTGCGCGTCACCGTCAGGTCGGTGCCGATCCCGGCGAGCGGGTCGAGGGTCGCCTTCTGCGCCTTGTCGAGCCCGTTCGAGAGGCTCGAGATCGCGATCACCAGGCCGACGCCGAGCGCGAGCCCGAGCAGCGTCAGGATCGTTCGGCCTTTCCGCCGCAGCAGCTCGGCCCGCAGGTACCGGAGGTAGAACACCACCCGAATCGAAGCACCGCGGGCTAAGACAGAGGTAAGAGTTCGCGCGCCCGCGTCGGGCGGGCGCGCGAACGATCAGGCGGGAACGAGCTCGCGCTCGGCGCGGAGCCAGTTCTCGAGCGGCTCCCCGCCCGCCTCGAGCGAGATGAAGTAGGCGCGCGTGGCGACTTCCTCGTACGTCGCCGTCTCGACCTTCTTGGTCACCCTCCGCTTCGGCGCGGCCTTCTTCACGACCTTCTTGGCAGCTTCCTTCGGCATTGCCTGTGCTCCTCTTCCGGACGACACGAACGGGGCTACCTTCGCGCCGCCGTTCGCGACTCCTCGCGCTCGAGTTGCAGGCGCAGGCCCGCGAAGGAGTAGACGACCGCATAGCCGACCAGGAGGAAGCCGGTCAGCACGATCAGGACGGCGACCATCCTCGGATGCGAGAGCGGGTTCTCGAGCTGGTTCGCGATCACGTGTGCGACCCGGCGCGGACGCACGAGCGCGTCCCACGAGTTGAAGCGCACGAAGCGGCCGAGGTAGACGCCGAAGCTCGCCAGCGCAAGCGCGCCCGCGACGCCGACCCACGACCACGCAAAGCCGACGACGCGCCGCGCGATCGACTGCATGAGGTACAGCGAAGCGAAGCCGAGCAGCAGCGCCGTCCACGCGAATGCGGACAGCATCAGCGCGTCGTACCAGACCGGTGCCGGAGCGTCGCGCCGCAGGTGGATGAAGTCCGTCAGCACGTACGGCGCGTTCGGAAAGAACAGGAGCCACAGCACCGCGAGCGCGGCCACGCCCGCGTCCACGCGTCGCCGTCGCGCCCGGTCGTACGCCCCCAGCGCGAGCGCGAACGGCACCCACGCGAGCATCAGGTTCCAGACGAGGAAGCGGTAGTAGCCGTCGCCGGTCTCGTGGATCCGCACCTCGACCGTCGCGATGCAGAGCAGGGACGCCGCGACGAGCGCGAGGATCGTCAGCGTCCGGCGGTCTCGCATCCCCCGGAGGCTATCCCGGTCGTCTTGCGCGCGAGCAGGAACGCCTTCGCAAAGCGGCCGCGCATCGCGCCGGCCTCGACCTGTGGGCGCAGCTTCGCCGTCACGCGCCCGATCTCGTCGGGATCGAGGCGCTCCGCCATCGTCTCCGCGAAGGTCGGCAGGAGCGGGTTCGGCGACGAGTTGACGAACACATCCCAGTCGCGCGGCGCCTTGAACACGTCGCGGCCGATCTCGGCGCGGTAGTCGAGCTGCACATCCGTGAACCCGGCCCGCTCGGCGAACGCGAGCAGGTCGCGCTCGTCGAAGTCGAGCATCGCGCGGTTCACGTCGTCGTCGTCGGGCCAGAGCTTCCCGACCAACTCCTCCACGCCGTCGACGTCGAAGCCGCCGAACGTCCGCCGTCGCTCCTCGCAGCCGAAGCTGTTGATCGGCTCGAAGATCGACAGCCGGCCGCCCGGGCGCAGCACGCGGAAGAACTCGTCCAACGCCCGCTGCTTCTCGTCGACGTAGATCAGCACGGAGCGCGTCGTCACGACGTCCGCCTCGAGGTCGCCGAGGCCGGTCGCGCTCGCCTGAACGTAGCGCGCGCCGTCGCCCGCGATCGCACGGCAGTCGTCGAGACACGCCTCGGAGACGTCGCTGAAGATCACCTCGGCGCCGCGCTCGAGCGCGCCGAGGCCGACGAGACCGTCGCCGCAGCCGACGTCCAGCACCGTGTCCCCGGGCCCGACCTCCGCGTCGCCGAGGATCTTGTCCCGCACCGGCCCGAGCTGCTCGAGCAGGAGCCGGCGCTGCTCCTCCGAGCCGCCGCTGCGGCGGCTCCGCAGCCACTCCGCCCAGACGTCCGTCCGGCCCACGCCGGGAGGGTAGTACGACGAGGATAGGCTCACCTGATGTCGCTCCCGCCCGCGACGCGCATGGGCCCGGTCCACCTGTCGGTGTCGGACCTCGCGCGGTCGCTCGACTACTACGAGAACACGATCGGCCTCCGCGTGCGCGGGCGCGACGACGGCCGCGCCTCGCTCGGCGGCGACGAGGAGCTGCTCGTGCTCGTCGAGGAGCCGGGTGCGCGGTCGGCGCGCGGGCACACCGGACTCTTCCACCTTGCGCTGCTCGTGCCGGAGCGCGCCGACCTCGCGCGGTGGCTCGGTCATGCCGCACGCGACCGCGTGCCGCTGACCGGCGCGTCGGATCACGTCGTGAGCGAGGCGCTCTACCTCCGGGACCCCGACGAGCACGGGATCGAGATCTACGCCGACCGGCCGCGCGAGCAGTGGGAAGGACGCGTCGCCGAGCGGATGACGACGATCCCGCTCGACGTCGACGACCTGCTGCGCGAGGACGACGCCGCGTTCGACGGCCTTCCCACCGGCACGGTCATGGGCCACGTGCACCTCTGCGTGCGGGCGATCCCGGAAACGGTGGCCTTCTATCGCGACTTGCTCGGGTTCGACCTCGTTGCCGCGATCGGCAACCAGGCGGCGTTCCTCTCGGCCGGCGGATACCACCATCACGTCGGCGCGAACACGTGGGAGAGCGCGGGCGCGCCGCCTGCGCCGCCCGGGACCGCCCGCCTCCTGCGGGCGACGATCGTCGTACCGGGCGACGGCGACGAGCGCGAGGTGCGCGACCCGTCCGGCAACACGCTCGTGCTCGCGCATGAGTGACGAGTACACGCCGCGCCCCGAGCTCTACGACCTCGAGTACGGGTTCAAGGACTATCCCGCCGAGTGCGCCCGCATCGTCGAGCTCGTGCGTGCGCGCAACCCGGACGCGCGCACGCTGCTCGACGTCGCGTGCGGCACCGGGAGGCATCTCGAGCTCCTCCGCGCGCACTTCGACGAGGCTGAAGGCGTCGACCTCGACGACCGCATGCTGGCCGTCGCACGCGAACGGCTGCCGGACGTGCCGCTGCACCACGGCGACATGCGCACGTTCGATCTCGGACGGCGGTTCGACGTCGTCACCTGCCTCTTCTCGAGCATCGGCTTCGTGCGCGACCTCGACGGGCTCACCGCCGCGGCCGAGCGGCTCGCGGCCCACGTCGCGCCCGGCGGCATCCTGCTCGTCGAGCCGTGGCTGACGCCCGAGCGGTGGATCCCGAACCGTCCACATCTCCTCACGGCCGAACGCGACGACATCGTGTTCGCGCGCGTGACGCTCAGCGGCGTCGACGGGCGGACCTCGTCGACCGACATGCACTACGTCGTCGGCACGCCCGAAGGCGTCGAGACGTTCGCGAAGTACAGCGAGCAGGGCCTCTTCACGGAGGACGAGATGCGCGCTGCGCTCGAAGGCGCGGGCCTCGCCGTCGAGCACGATCCGGAGGGCCTGATCGGCCGCGGACTCTGGATCGGCCGCCGCTAACGCGCACGGGGCCAGGTCCGTTTCGGCCACGAAGGCGCACTGGATTCCCGCCGCGAGCAGGCCTTTTGCCGTGCCGTCACGTTCCGGTGCCTGGCACCCGGAATCGTCCTGAGGGGACGTGTCTCCCTTGGGGACGGTCAGGTTGCGGGCTCGGCTTCGAGGCGCGCGGCGAACGCGCCCGTTGTCATCTCGGCGTCCTTCGGCTCGGCGCGTGCCGGCGGCGAGGAGGAGGTCGGCGACGGCGACGTGGTCCGGCGCGTCGGCGCGACCGACGCGGTCGGCTCGTCGGAGCGTCGCGCGCGTCCGCGTCAAGCTCCGGCGTCCTCGGGGACGCGGGCGAGTTCGACGTGACCGCGGCGACCAGCGTGCGCGTACGCGGTCCTCCCGTGCGGGTCGCGCAGCGACACGTCCGCGCCGCGCTCGACGAGCAGGCGCACGAACTCCGGCGACCGCCCGCGGATCACCGCGTGGTGGAGGTTCGGCCGCTCGTTGCGGGCGCGATCCGGCCAGTCGCCCAGCGCGGCGTCGAGGAAGCGCTCGATCACGACTGATCTCCGGCGAGCGCCCACAGCACGACCGCGAGCCACGGCACGCCGATCACGTCGGTCTGCAGCGCGAGGACGAGGACGGCGACGAGCGAGGCGCCGACCCACGCGGATCGCGGGAGCACGCGTCGCACGAGCGCGACCGACCACGCGATGAACACGAGCGCGCCGAGGAGGCCGGTCTCGACGCCGAGCTCGGTGTACGTCGACTCGCCTGCCTGCAGCTTGACGTTCGTGCGAAACGCCGTGACGCCGGCGTTGCCGAGGCCGTAGCCCCACGGGTGGCGCACGACCGTCTCGGCGCCGTCCCGAAGGTTCCGCCAGTGGCTCTCCGTGCTGGCGTCGGAGATGCCGCTGACGGCCTCCCCCTTCGCCGCGCCGCTGCGCTGGAGCTTCAGCTCGCGCGGCGTGAACCTCGCCTCGGGCGCGATCGACGGGTACACATCCACGAAGAGCGCGCCGACGGCGACGACCCCGACGGCGGCGGCCAGCGCGACGGGAGCGCGGCGCGACAGCGCGATCGCGCCCAGACCGACCGCGAGCGCGATGTACGACGAGCGCGAATGCGTCCACAGCAGTCCGGCCGAGACGAGTGCAGCTGCACCTAGCCACCACAGCGACCGCCGGCGCCAGGTCCAGAGCAGGAGCAGGGCGACGACGAACACGTACGACGCCGCGAGCGGCGAGAGAAACGTCGAGACCAGACGCCGCAGCGGTCGTTCGTTGCCGGTGTTGTAAACAAAGTTCTCCGGCAGCCCGGAGAGGCCCCGGTAGTGGAGGCCGAGCTGTTCCCTGAACCACCCCGGCGCGCCCGACTCGCGCCACCACTGCAAGGGGATTGCGTACACGTCGACGAGGCCGAACGCGGCGACCGCGCACCCCGTTGCGACGATCGTGAACGAGAGCCGCCGCATGTCGTCGCGCGTGAGGTCGAGCCCGCGGCCGAGGAAGTACGCCGCGACGGGAAGCAGGTCGTGCCGCGCGCCGTACAGGACGCCCTTCGCCGTCGCGCCGCCGCCGAGCCAGCCCTGCGGGATGAGGCCGTACAGCACGACGAGCGCGCCGAAGCCGAGTGCGAGCCAGTCGGGCGCCGTCGCCTCGAAGGGCACGCCGCGCCGCGCTCGCACGACGAGCACGAGCGCGGCGAAGAGCACGACCTCCTTCCAGGCCGACGCGACGTCCAGCCAGAAGCCTCGCACCCCCGCGTCCCACAGCTCGGCCATCGCGAAGTTGTGCAGCGCGAGTCCCACGACGAGCACGTGGAGCGCCCAAACAGGGCGCTTCACCGCGGGCCGACCGCGATCAGCGTCAGCCCGGTGTTGATCACGCGCACCGGGTACGGGAACAGCGCTGCGAGCTCCTTCGGGCCGAGCGGGTCGAGCACGTCGTCGAAGCCGGCCGCGCGCGCGACGCGCTTACGTGCGCGCGGCGGGAGCATGTGCGCGAACGGAACGAGCGTATGCGGGTCGACCGGAAACCACCTGTTCGGCGTCGTGACGAAGACGCGGCGCGCGACGCGGCAGAGCTCGGCGACGAACCGCCGCTGCCCCTCGCGCCCGCCGGCGACGTGCTCCACGACCGCGTTCGAGAAGCCGACGTCGAACTCGGCGTCGGCGAACGGCAGCTCGCGCCCGTCCGCGCGCACCGCGCGCACCTTCGGAAACGCCGCCGCGAACCGGTCGAGCTCGGTCACCCCGACGGCCGTGATCCGTTCGGGCCACGGGTAGAGCGCCTCGAGGAAGTTGTCGGTCGATCCGGCCCCGAACGGCGCGTCCGTCACGCCGACGTCGACGACCGTCGTCTCCGGGCCGGGCCCGAGCAGGTCGAGGAAGAGGCGGAGCTTGCGCTCGCGGCTCCGCATCGACACGCGGGAGGCGACGCGGCGCAGCATCGGGCGGAGCGTAACGGCCCGGGCGGATCAGGGTTCTCCCGCCCGGGCCGCACTCATTCATCTACGGGCCCCAGGGCACGTCGCCCACGAAGGACGCCGCCAGCGCCGATGCGATCACGAACAGCGCGATCTTGATGCGCGGAGACAGCATTTGCCACACCTCCTCTCGACTGACCGCAGGGAAACCGACGCCCGAGGCCCTTGGGGCCTCCGGCCCCAAGGAAAACGGGGTCCGGGCGAAGCCCGGCCACCCTCTCCCGGTCGGTGCCGACAAGCGGCCCCTTAGGGACCCCACGGCACGTCGCCGACGAACGACGCGACGAGCGCCGATGCGAGCGCGAACAGCGCGAGCTTGATGCGCGGAGACAGCATTGAATTCACCTCCCTCAACGGTTGGACTGGAGCGAACCTGGGTACGAGAACTCCGCCGATGTTTTTTGTCAACCTGAGCGGTCAACTACCGATTGAGGGTTGCATGGGGTCCGACGCTTAGTTCATGATCCGCACGCCTTGACACCGGACATCCAGACACCGGAGAGCGAGAGCGTCGGCCAGCGCCTGCGTCGCCTGCGCGTCGAGCGTGGCCTGTCGCAGCGCGAGCTGTCGGCGCCCGGCGTCTCGTACGCGTACATCTCCCGCATCGAGGCGGGTGCGCGGCGTCCCTCGGTGAAGGCCCTTCGGATGCTGGCGCGCAAGCTCGGGGTGTCGCCCGAGTACCTCGAGACCGGATCGGAGATCCGCGACACCGAGCGGCGCGAGCTCCGGCTCGCCGACGCAGAGCTGCGGCTGCGCCTCGACCAGGACGACGTCCCGGTCGCGGATCTCGAAGAGCTCCTCACCGAGTCGGAGTCGCTCGGCGACGCGGTCGCTGCGTCGCGCGCGCGGATCGTGCTCGGCCTGGTGGCCGCCCGCGTCGGCGACAACCGGAAGGCGATCGGCTACCTCGAAGTGGCGGTCGAGTCGGATCTCGTCGCCGCGTCGTCGCGCCCGGACGTCTACGCGACCCTCGGTCGCGCCTACGCTGCGGCCGGCGAGCCCGCCAGGGCGGTCGAGCTGTTCGAGCGCGGGCTCGACGAGACGGAGCGCGAGAGCCCGGACGACGTCGCCTCTCAGGTCCGCTTCGCCACATACCTCAGCTACGCCCTGACCGACCTCGGTGAGCTCGAGCGCGCGCGGTCCGTCGTGCAGGACGCGCTCGAGCACGGCGAGAACATCGTCGACCCCTACACGCGCGTGCGGCTGTACTGGTCGCTCGGCCGCATCTCGCTCGAGTCGAGCAAGCCGCTCATCGCCCTGGAGCACTTCCGCCGGGCGGTCGCGCTGCTCGAGGCGACCGAGGACACGCTCCACCTCGCCCGCGCGCACCTCGCCGTCGCGGGCTCCGCGATCCTCACGGACGCGCTCGACGACGCGGGGCGCCACCTCGACACAGCCGACCGGCTGCTCGGGCCGAGGCCCGAGCCGATCGACCGTGTGATGCTGCTCCGGATGCGGGCCGACCTGGCGGTGCGGCGCGGCGACGCCGAGGCCGCGGTGCGGCTCGGCGCGGAGGCCGCGCAAAACGCATCCGACCTCCCGGCGCAGCGCGGCCTCGCGCTTGCGGCGCAGGCATCCGGGCTCGCGCTCACGAACGACCGCGGGGCCGACCCCGTCTACCGCGAGGCGATCGAGCTCCTGCTCGAGCACGGGACGCGGCGCGACCGCGCCGACGCGGTGCGCGCGTACGCGCGCTATCTGCGCACGAACGGCCGCGACGGCGAGGCGCTCGACGTGCTCGAGCGGCTCACCGAGCCCGAGTTCGCCGACCGGTGATCCAGGCCGAGCTGCGGCCGCGCGGGCCGTACTCGCTTCGGGTGTCCGGCCGGCACGGAAGCGACGCGACGCGCGTCGTCGCCGACGGCACCTACCGCGCGACGATCGCCGCGGACGGACGGCTCGAGCGCGTCTTTGCGTGGCAGCGCCCCGACGGGGGGATCTGCGTGCGCGCCGACTCGGAGGCGGGCATCGAGCACGTCAGGTTCGTGCTCGGCCTCGACGACGACCACTCCGAGTTCCTGCGCCGGTTCGCCGACGACCCGCTGATCGGAGAGGCGACGAGGCGACTGCGCGGGCTCCGCCCCCTGCGCACGGCGACGGTCGCACAGTCCCTCCTGCGCGCGGTCGCGGGGCAGCTGATCCAGTCGAGCCGCGCACGGGAGATCGAGCGCGCGGTGATCCGCGCAGCCACGCAGTCGCATGCGGGGCTGCACGCAGCGCCGACGCCTGCCGACCTCGCGCGGTTCTCCCCGGCGCAGCTCGCCACCGCCGGCCTCGGCGCCCGCCGCGCGGGCGCGCTGGTCCGCCTCTGCCGCGCGTTCGACCTCGAGCGGCTGCGCGCCGTTCCGACCGACGCCGCGGCGCGGCGGCTCGAGCGCGAGCGCGGACTCGGACCGTGGTCCGTGGGCGTGATCTGTCTCGAGGGCCTGGGGCGCTTCGAGCGCGGCCTGGCGCGCGACCTCGGGCTCGTGAAGCTGCTCTCGGCGCTCCGCGGACGTTGGGTGCAGGCGGAGGAGACCGACGAGCTGCTCGCGCCGTACGGCGACTGGGCGGGCCTCGCGAGCGTCTACCTCCTGGCGGGACACCAGGCCGGGCTCGTAGGGTTGACGGATGCGCATCGCGATCCTCGGCGTCGGCAAGATCGGCGAGTCGATCCTCGCCGGGCTGCGTAGCTCCGGCTGGAACGACATCGTCGCGACCGCGCGCCACGAGGAGCGTGTCGCCGACGTGCGCGAACGGCACGGCGTCGAGGCGACGACCTCGAACACCGACGCGGTGCGCGGCGCGGACGTCGTCGTCATCGCCGTGAAGCCGCAGGACATCGACGAGCTGCTCGCGGAGATCGGCACCCTGCTCACGCCCGAGCAGACGGTGCTGTCGATCGCCGCGGCGATCCCGACCTCGGCGATCGAGGCGCACCTCGGCTCCGAGGTCCCGGTCGTGCGCGCGATGCCGAACGCACCCTCGATCGTGCACGAGGGCGTCGCCGGAATCTGCGCCGGCTCGCATGCGCGGCGCGAGCACCTCGAGCGCGCGGCGGAGGTGCTGCGCGCCGTGGGCAGCGTCGTCGAGGTGCCGGAGGAGTACATGGACGCGGTCACCGCCGTCTCCGGGTCGGGCCCGGCGTACTTCGCGCTCCTCGCCGAGACGATGATCGAGGCCGGCATCCTCGTCGGCCTCTCGCGCGAGATCTCGACGCAGCTCGTCGTCCAGACGATGCTCGGCACCGCGAAGCTGCTCCGCGACGAGAAGATGCACCCCGTCGAGCTGCGCGAGGCGGTGACGTCGCCCGGCGGCACGACGACGCGCGCGATCCGCGAGCTCGAGCAGGCCGGCGTGCGGGCGGCGTTCCTCAACGCGATCAACGCGGCGATGGAGCGCTCGAAGGAGCTGCGGCGCGGCGATGACTGAGCCGGAGCTGCACGTGCTCGACGATCCCGCGGCGGCGGTCGCGGAGCTGATCGCCGGCCAGGCCGCCGGCGGCGGCTCGATCGTCCTCACCGGCGGCCGCACGCCCGGACGGGCCTACGAGCGCGCGGCGGAGCTGCAGACCGACTGGAGCAGCGTCGAGGTTTGGTGGGGCGACGAGCGTTGCGTTCCGCCGGACGACGAGCGGTCGAACTACCGCCTGGCGAAGTCGACGCTCCTCGACCGGCTCGCGGAGCAGCCGGCCGAAGTGCACCGGATCCGCGGCGAGCTCGAGCCGGCGGACGCGGCTGCCGAGTACGACAGGACGCTCGAGGGGGTCGAGCTCGACCTGCTCCTGCTCGGCGTCGGCTCCGACGGCCACATCGCCTCGCTGTTCCCCGGCTCGCCCCAGCTGGCGGTGCGCGACGCGCGCGCCACGAGTGGGCCGGCGGGCCTCGAACCCTGGGTCGACCGCGTGACGATGACGCTGCCCGAGCTCCTGTCGGCCCGCCGAACCGCTGTCCTCGTCACCGGAGCCGAGAAGGCCGACGTGGTCGCCAAGGCCTTCCGGGGTGATATCACGGAAGATGTACCGGCGAGCCTGCTCCGGGAGGGCGGCGGGCATCTCGACGTCTTCCTCGACCCGGCCGCCGCAGGGAGGACTGGACTTTGATCGAAGTTGTCGTTAAAAGACCGCCTGGGGACTAGGGGGAGCCGGATTGGCCACGAATCCATCGCGCGAGCCACAGGACGCGCTGACGATCGAGAAGCCGGAGCAGCTGAAGGCGCTCGGCCACCCGCTGCGCCTGAAGGTGCTCCAAGTGCTCTCGGAGAGCGACGAACCGCTGACGAACCGCGAGCTCGCGGCGCGCCTGTCGGTCGATCCCGGGCACCTGCACTTCCACGTTCGGATGCTCCACCGCGCCGGGCTGATCGAGCTCGCCGGGACGGGCGCCGGCCGCGAGAAGCCGTACCGTCCGGTGGCGAAGCACTTGAAGGTCGGGGCCGACATCCGCGCAGCCGGGCTCGCGACCGAGCTCCAGGCCGCGCAGCTGAAGGAGCTGACGCGCGGCTTCGACGTCCACGGCGCCAGGGGCGACTTCCGGAGCGCCCAGGTGCACGTGAAGCTCTCGCCCGACACGGTCCGCGACGCCCTGAACGAGCTGATCGACCGGCTGACGGCGATCGAGGACGAGTCGCAGCCGCAGCAGACGATCACGCTCGCCTTCCACCCCGCGATCCCCGAGGGCGACCAGACCTAGGTAGCCGACGGCAGGACGCGCGACGGCGGCAGGTCGGTGGCGATGCCGCGCTTCCGCGCCAGCGCCTGCAGCGCGAGGACCGTGTCCGCGACAGCCACATCCTCGAGGTACTCCTCGCGCGTCTCGAACGACTCGAGCACCGCCTCGGCGGCCTGCGCGTAGCCGACGACGTCCTCCGCCGCGATCGTGGCGAGTGCGTCCGCGACGTCCCGGGGAAAGTCGTCGCGGCCACGCAGGCTCTCTGCCACGTGCCGCGCCTCCGGCCAGCGCTCGAGGGCCAGGAGGGCCACCGCCCCCGCGTAGCGGCCGATCGCCGACTCCGCCGTCGCCGAGCCGAGCTCGAGCGTCCAGCGCGCCAGCTCGTCGACCTCCGCGTCGCGCCCGGCGATCAGCTCCGCCTTCAGCGCCCCGATCGGCCTCCCCCATGAGTCAGGATTCGCGTGCGCCCAGCTGTCGCGCCACCGCGCGGCGGCGCGATCGAGCCATTCGCCGGCCTCGCGCGCGCGCCCGCCCATCAGCAGCGCGAGCCCGGCGCCGTACGCGGCGTTGCCCATCCGGACGAGCTGCTCCGGCGCCATCCGCGCCTCGCCGTCCTCATAGCGGGCCCGCTCGCGCTCGAAGGTGGGAATCCAATCCATCGCTGTACGTTGTACTACCCCGGGATGCAGGCGCAATTCCACGGACTGACGTTCATCACCGATCCCGGCCGGGTCTTCACGCCACGCGCGGCCACGGAGCGGCTCGTCGACGCCGCGCTCGACCGGATCGCCGGCCGCCCGGCGCGGGTCGCGGACATCGGCACCGGCGCCGGCGCAATCGCGATCACGCTCGCCCTCCGCGCGCCCGAGATCGAGGTGTGGGCCAGCGACACGTGCTCGAAGGCCCTCGCACTCGCACGCCTCAACGCGGAGCGACTCGGTGCCCAGGTGCACTGCGTCAAGGGCGACCTCCTCGACGGACTCCCGCGCGATCTCGACCTGATCGTCGCGAACCTCCCTTACCTGCCGGCGAGCGACGGCTACGAGGACGAGCCGGCCGCGGCGGTGTTCTCGACGGGCGACGGTCTAGACCACTACCGCCGGTTGGTCGCCGGCGCAGCCGACCACCTCGCCGACGACGGCGGCGTGCTGATCCAGTTCCGGCGCGAGGTGCTCGAGGCCGAGCGGAGCGAGCTGCCCTGGCTGCGCGCGCGGCTGGAGTCGCTCATCGGTCCGCCCGCCGCAGCGGCCTGACCGGCTCGATCAGCGAAGCGACCGCCCGCGTACAGCGAGCGCCCGCGTAAAAGCGCCCGCGTAAATGTTCTCGCGCGCGCGCCCGCGCCGCGCCTGCGCGCGCGCGTTCCCCGCCCAGGGTGGTGGCTTGCCACCCTCCACCCACTGCAAAGCATCGCCGGAGCGGCGGCGCCCGCGCAAGGTGTCCTTTGCGAAATGTGCGTGCCTTTTCGTCCACACCCGACCCGTGCGGACACGGTGTGCGGGTAGATTCGCGGCATGGCGCGCGACGACTGGCGGTTGCGGATCGAGCTCGGCGAGGAGGCCGCCGGCGGTCTGCTCGCGCGGCTCGGGATTCTCGGCTCGGAGGCGCGCGAGCTGGCGCGCGACCTCGAGGATCAGCGGCTCGCGGTGACGCAGGACGACGGCACGATCTTCGTCTACGCGGACTCGTCGCTGCAGCTCGAGCGCGCTCGCAGCGTCATCGACGCGGAGCTGCGCGAGCTGAACCTCCGTCCGGACCGCATCGTCGAGGAGCACTGGCTCGCGGATGAACGGCGCTGGGACGACGAGCCGCTCGACCACTGGGCCGAGGACGAGACGCTCGCCGCGGGCTACGCGCCGTGGGAGGTGCGGATCCCGGCCCGCAACCACGAGGCTGCGCGCGAGCTCGCGGACCGGCTCGAGGCGGAGGGCTACGGCGTCGTCCGCCGCTGGTCGTACGTGATCGCCGGGACGGCGTCGCGCGAGGAGGCGCAGCAACTCGCGCAGCGGCTCCACGGCGAGGTCGAGCCGGGCGGTGAGCTCGTGTGGGAGTCGACGCCCGGAAATCCGTTCGCCATCTTCGGCGGCCTCGGCGGCGCCGGCACGCCGCTGTAGGCCCAGGCTCTAGCGGGGCTCACGGATCACTCGATCCAGTAGTCGGTCGAGCAGATCGCCCAACCGTCCCCGGCATCGGGTATCCTTCGGGCGCGGCGCGCGTCTGGGGTTCACCGCGGCCGCGACCTTCCTAGGCGGCACGGTAGGCGTGCCGCAGGCATGCAAGAGACAATCACGCATTCTCCGATCGAATCGGAGGCGACGAAGGCCATGGCGGCCGACGCCCTCCGGGCCGAGGCATGGGCGGGCGAGCCGTTCATACGGCCGGACGAAGATCCGGACGTCGTGCTCGCCCCCGGAACGGCGCGCCGCCGCGCACTCGACGACGCCCGCGCCGAGATGGACGCCGGCCGCGCCGAGCCGTCGCCGGAATGGAAGGTCCGCTACGGGCTCATGCTCGGCCTCGAGCGCGTCCTCTCGGAGAAGCCGCCGCGGCTGCGGTCCGGCACGGAGCTGCGCCGCCACCAGGTGGACGCGCTCGCCGGCATGCTCACGGAGCTGATCGCGGCAGCGCAGAAGCACGACGAGAACGGCAACGGCGTCGCCCTCATCGAGGACGTCGCCGAGGACGAGGACGAAGACGATCTCGGCGAGCCCGTGGCCGTCGAGGCGGAAGAGGAGGAGCGCTCCGAGCCGGCCGCCGAGGATCTGGGCGCGGTGCGCCGGTACCGGTTCCGCCACCCGACGGCGTCGGGGAAGACGATCGCGGCCGCCGGCTTCGTCGAGGCCGCACGCACCGAGGGCGTCCTGATCCTCACGCACCGCCGGCTGCTCGTCGACCAGTTCCGGCGCGAGCTCACCGACCACGGCTACGGCGACCGGTTCACCGACGCCATCCTCACGGGGCACACCGCGCCGCGGGTCAGGAATCCGCTGACGATCCAGACGTACGCGTGGTTCGCGCGTCACGTCGACGAGATCGCGCGCGATGCCTACCAGCTCGTGATCGCCGACGAGGCGCACACGGCGCTCGGCGAGAAGACCTCGGCCGCGATCCGGAGGCTGCACGAGCCGATCTACGTCGGCATGACGGCGACCGAGGAGCTGATCGCGAAGCAGGTCTCCGACGTGTTCCCCGCTTCCGTCGACGACCTGCCGCTGGCGGACGCCGCGCGCCGCGGACTGATCGCGCCGCTGCGCAACCTGCGCGTGCCCCCGGTCGCGGCCATCAACTCGGTGCCGATCGTCGGCGGCGACTTCGAGGAGCGCGCTCTGGCCGACGCGCTCGACCACGAGGCGCTGAACATGGCGGCGGCGACGCTCTATCGCGAGCGCTTCGGCGACACGCCGGGGATCGTCTACGCGGCGGGCGTCGACCACGCGTACCACCTCGCGACCGCGTTCCGCGCGGCGGGCGTGAAGGCCGAGGCGGTGTCGGGACGTACTCCGCCGGTGAAGCTCGCCGAGATTCTCGCGTCGTACGAGCGCGGCGACATCGACGTGCTGATCAACGCGATGCTGCTCGCCGAAGGCTGGAACTCGCCGCGCGCGACCGTCGTCATGCACCTCGCGCCGACGGCGTCGAAGCGCGTGTACCAGCAGCGGATCGGGCGCATCATGCGCATCCACCCCCGCAAGGAGGCCGGCATCGTCGTCGACTTCGTCCCGAAGGGCGCGACGCACCACGAGCGTGTCGTGTCGCTGCACTCGCTGCTCGACGCCGACTTCTACCGCGAGGGCGCGCGCGTCACGCCGGCGCCGCGGCGGCGCATGCAGCGGCGTGCGCGGCGCAAGCTGACGCCGGCGCCGTGGCTCGTCCCGGTGACACCCGACGTGCGCCGCCGCGCGCTGGTGATCCAGCGCGAGTGGCAGCGCGTCGACCCGAGGTTCCTCGACGACGACGAGCAGGAGATCTGGGCGACGATCTCGGGGCGGCAGCTCCGGTTCGACGAGCGACAGGTGTTCGTCGAGAAGCTGACGGAGCGCGGCGCGTCGAAGCGCGCGCTCGAGGTGTTCCTGTCGACGTGCGCAGCGCAGAACCCGAACCGCAGGCTGCGGCTGATCGCGCTCGCCGACCGCGTGTCGATGAAGGTCGAGCGCGCGGACTTCGACGATCTCGTGACGCTGGTGACCCAGGCGCCGCCGTGGGAGAAGGACCGCGCGGCAGGCGTGCGGACGCTGCTGCGCGCGATCGCCGAGGGGAAGCCGGACAACGTGCCCGAGCAGATCCTCGCGCGCTGGACCTGGCGGTTGGCGCGCGCCGTGCGCAAGACGCTCGACCGCAAGGCGTCGCAGGAGTTCCCGGACGCCAAGCGGCTCCTCGGCGCGCTTGCGAACTCGCGCGGCCACCGGCACGAGGAGAACGCGGCGAGGCTCGTCGCGGCGTCGCTGACGTCGCCGCGCGAGGTCGGCGCGGCGCTCCTCGCGTCCGCCGACGGCTACACGCCGCGCGCGACGAAGATGCTCGAGGATGCCCGCGAGCGGCTCGGCACGGTGGAGGAGATCGCCGCCGCGCTCGCGGAGAACCTCCCGCAGCCGAAGACGGGCCCGTCGCGCTCCCGGCGCCGGCGGCGGCGGAAGAAGAAGGGGCAACCGCAGACGACGCCCGAGACCCAGACGGCGGAGCCCGCCGAGGGCGAGGCGGCCGCTGCCGCGGAGGGCGAGGAGCCGGAGACGGCGCCGAAGAAGCGGCGCCGCCGGCGCAAGAAGCCGACCGAGACCGAGCGGGAGGCCGCGTCGGACGCGAAGCCGGAGCCCGAAGCGCCGGGTGCCGAGCCCGAGGCGGTGCCGAAGCCCCGCCGGACGCGCAAGAAGGCGCCCGACGTCGACGCGCCCGCGCCGCATCCGGCGGACGAAGCCGCCTAGCCCTAGCCCGCCCAGGGCGGAGGGGGCCGACCGAGCAGCTCGGCCTCTTCGACCGCCTTCTCGCGGTGCTCCTCTGCATCGGCGCGGAACTCGAACCGCTCGTCCAGATACGCGACGATCTGATCCGGGTCGGTGACGACGACGTCGCCGTCGACGAGCACCGGGATCGACGTCTGGCCCGAGACCTTCTTCAGCACGGCACGCGAGTCGGGGTCGGCCTCGACCTGACGGGCGACGAAGTCGACGCCCAGCTCCGTGAGCCGCTGCCGGACGCGGTGCGAGTACGGGCACCATTCCGCCTGGAAGAGCTCGATCACCGCCGAACCGTTCCCCGACGCGGCGCGAAGTACGCTCAGAGACGTGATCGTCCTCATCGGCATCGGCCTGCTCGCGGGTTTCGTCACCGCGATCTCGCCGTGCGTCCTTCCCGTGCTGCCGATCCTGCTGGCCGGTGGGGCGTCCGGAAGGAAGCCGCTCCGGATCGTGGTCGGCCTCGTCGGGAGCTTCACGTTCTTCACGCTCTTCGCGGCCTGGCTGCTGAACGAGCTCGGGCTCCCCGGCGACCTCCTGCGCAACCTCGCGATCGCGCTCCTCTTCCTCGTCGCCGCAACGCTGATCGTGCCGCAGCTCGGCGCGCTGCTGGAGCGGCCGTTCGCCCCGCTCACACGCCGGCGGGCCGGCGGCGGCGGAATCCTGCTCGGCGTCTCGCTCGGCCTCGTCTTCGTCCCCTGCGCGGGCCCGGTGCTCGCGGCGGTGACGGTGGTCGCCGCGAACAACGACGTCGGCGTGCGCGCACTCGTCCTGACGCTCGCCTACGCCGTCGGCGCCGCTGCTCCGATGCTCGCGATCGCGCTCGGCGGCCGCGAGCTCGCGCTGCGGCTCCGCGCGCAGGGGCTCCGGCTCCGCGTGGCGTCGGGCGTTGTGATCGGGCTCGTCGCGCTTGCGATCGCGTTCCACCAGGACGAGCGCTTCCAGACCGCGTTGCCCGGTTACACGCAGGCGCTCCAGGACCGCATCGAGGGAGGCGGACGCGCGCAGGCCGAGCTCTCGAAGCTGACCGGCCGCACGCAGCGCAGCACCAGCGGGCTGAAGGACTACGGCGAGGCGCCGGAGCTACACGCGTCAGGCCGCTGGTTCAACTCCGGGCCGCTGACGATGCGCGGTCTCCGCGGCAAGGTCGTCCTCGTCGACTTCTGGACCTACTCGTGCATCAACTGCCTGCGCACACTTCCTCACCTAGAGGCGTGGGACGCGGCGTATCGCAAGGACGGCCTCGTCATCCTCGGCGTGCACACGCCGGAGTTCGCATTCGAGCACGACGCCGGCAACGTCCGCGCCGCGATCGAGCGCCTGGGCGTCCGGTACCCCGTCATGCAGGACAACGCGTTCCGGACCTGGAATGCGTACGCGAACCAGTACTGGCCGGCCGAGTACCTCGTCGATCGAAGCGGTCACGTCCGCCACGCGCACTTCGGCGAAGGCTCGTACGGCGAGACCGAGTCGCTGATCCGCCGCCTGCTTCGCGTCGGCGGCACCCGTGCACGGCCGGTCGCCGACGCCACGCCGCGCGGCGTGCAGACACCCGAGACGTACCTCGGCTACGACCGGATCGACCGCTACGTCGGGTCGACGCTGCGCCCCGATCGTGAAGCGTCGTACACCTTCCCCGACGACGTGCCGCAGAACGGTTTCGCGTATGGCGGCAGATGGCGCATCGACGGCGAGCGCGCGGTTGCCGGCGAAGACGCACGCCTCCGCCTGCACTTCTATGCGCGCAACGTCTACCTCGTGCTCGGCGGCCGCGGGCGCGTCGACGTGCTCGTCGACGGAAAGCGCACGAAGACCGTGCTCGTCGGCGCGTACAAGCTCTACACGCTGCGCCGGGGACCCGCCACGGACGCGCTGCTCGAGCTCCGCTTCACGCCCGGCGTGCAGGCGTACGCGTTCACGTTCGGATAGCTACTGGGGCTCGCGCGCGACGTCGTCGCCGTCGTCCTGCTCGCGCTCGCGGAGGAACCGCGTGAGCTCCGCGGCGAGCGCGTCGCCCGACGGCAGCTCCTGATCCTCCTCGGCGATCGAGTCGACGCGGCGCTCGAGCTCCTCCACGTACGCGGCGGTGTCCGCGTCGCTCGCCACCGCCTCGCTCACCTGCTGCGCGTAGGCGTCGCCGGCCTCGTCGAGCTCGGTCGTGTCCAGCCGGACGTCGAGCAGGTCGGCGAGCCGGTCGCACAGGGCCTTGGCTGCACGCGGCGACGGCGTCAGCGAGACGTAGTGCGGAACGGCGGCCCACAGGCTCGCCGAAGGAATCCCGGCGGCGCGGCACGCGTCGTGCACGACGCCGACGATCCCCGTCGGCCCCTCGTACCGCGACTGCTGGAGGCCGAGCTGCTCGACGAGCTCCGGGTCGGTCGCGCTCCCGGTGACGGGTGCGGGCCGCGTGTGGGGCACGTCGGCGAGCAGCGAGCCGAGCGTCACGACCATCTGGACGCCGAGGTCCGTCGCGAGGTCGGTGACGAGCGCGGCGAACGTGCGCCAGCGGAGGTTCGGCTCGACGCCGAGCAGGAGCACGAGGTCGCGCGTGCCGCCGGGCAGCCGGGCGCTGAAGAAGGTGTTCTCCGGCCAGTCGATGCGGCGCGTCATGCCCTCGACCAGCGAGACCTGGGGCCGTGTCGCCTGGAAGTCGAAGAACGTCTCGGGGTCGATCTGCGCGAACTTCTCTGCGCCCCATGCGCGCGCGAGGTACCCGCCGGCGAGCGACGCGCCCTGGCCGCCGTCGTTCCAGCCGCGGAACGCGGTCACCATCACCGGGCGCTCGAGTTGCGGCCGACCCTCGAGGCGGAGCTCGTCTGCCATCAGCCAATTCTACTCGGGCGCCACAGGCGGCCAACGAACGCAACGAACGCGGTCCACACGGCCGCGGCGAGCGTCACATGCACCAGAACAAGCCACCACGGCAGCTTCGTGCGGTACTGGATCTCGCCGATCGTCATCTGGGCCGCGAGCAGCGCGAGCACCACGAGCGCGGGCCGAAGGTTCGGGCTGCGCCGGCGCCACAACCAGACGAGAAGGGCCGCGAACGTGAGCGCGAAGAGCGCCGTTGCACGGACGTGCAACCACAGCGCCGGATGGAGCGACCACACGCGGGGAACGACGACGCTGCCCGAGTGCGGGCCCGCGGCGGTCGCGAGCGTCCCCGTCACGACGAGCACCCCGCACGCTGCAAGCGCGACGACCGCGAGCCGTCGCAGCGCCTCCGGCTCCACCGGGCCGCGCACGTCCCAAGCCTCGAGCGCAACGACGGCGGCGAGGCCGAGCACCACGATCGACAGCAGGAAATGGGCGAGCACGAGCCAGGGGTTCAGGTGGTAGTGGACGGTGATCGCCCCCAGCGGCGCCTGCGCGGCCGTTCCGGCGGCGGCGATCCCCGCAGTCCACCGCACGGACGCTCGAACGTGCGTGAGCAGCGACGCGACCAGCGTGGCCAGCGCGACGAACACCGCGACGCCCGCGATGCCGCGGTTCGTGAACTCGACGTACGAGTGGTAGCCCTTCGCGGGGAGGAAGGCGCCCGGTTGGCAGCCCGGCCAGTGTTCGCATCCCAGCCCGGACCGCGTGAGCCGGACGGTCGCGCCGGTGGCCACGATCACGATCAGCATCCCGACGTTTGCGAGCGCCAGCCGCCGGAACGTCCGCGCCGACACGGACCAGCGACGCGCCCACGGCAGCGACGTCTCCATCGCGGCCCACTGTAGCGTTGGCCCGTGGAGCCGACCCCGCTGGAACGCGCCCCCGCAGCGATCTCGCAGGCACGCGACGTGTGGCTCAAGCGCGAGGACGTCCACGAGCTTGGTGCCTTCAAGTGGCGGGGCGCTCTCCCGACCCTGGAGCGCTGGGGGACGGACGTCGTGACCGCGTCGACCGGCAATCACGGCGCCGCCACCGCGTGGGCAGCGAAGCGACTCGGTCTGCGCGCGACCGTCTTCGTGCCGGAGCAGATTTCGTCGACGAAGCTCGCGCTGCTCGAGCGGTGGGAGGCGGACGTCCACCGCGTCGGCGCCGACCTCGACGAGGCCAAGGAGGCCGCGCGCGCGTTCGCCGAGCAGCGGGATCTGCCGTTCTTCGAGGACGGCGCCGAGCCTGCGCAGTACGGGGGCTACGCGGCGATCGGCAAGGAGATCTGCGACGTGCTCGACCCTGCGGCGGTTGTTGTCCCAGTGGGCAACGGCGCGCTCCTGATCGGCGTCGCGCAGGGACTCGGCGTCGGCGTGCGCACGATCGGCGTCGCGGCCGCGGCAGCGCCGGTCATGGCGGAGAGCTGGCGCGCCGGTCGCGTCGTGGAGTCGCGGTCGAGCGACACGATCGCAGACGGTCTCGCCGTCCGCGTGGCGATCCCGCGCGCGGTCGAAGAGCTGCAGTCGGCCGCCGACGAGATGCTCCTCGTCACCGAGCACGAGCTGATGCGCGCCGTCGCCGCGTACGACGACGCGGGCATCCGCGCGGAGGCCGCCGCAGCGGCGGCGCTCGCCGCGCTGCCCTCGGTGACGGCGGCAGGCCCGATCGTGCTCATCGTGACCGGCCGAAACATCGACGACGACCTCCTCGCGCGCTGTCGCTCGGCGTAAACGCGTCACACCTCCGCCACACTCGCGCCACACTTCGGTAACGGTGCCTGGCACCGCGGACATGTCCGAACGGCCATGGCGCTCAGCAGGGATTTTCGTCATTTCCGGGCACTTCTTGCCACCGCTCCACAGCGGTGCCTGGCACCGGGGGTGGCGCTTCTGGACGTGGCCGCGCTGGACGGGTGGGGGTGCCCTACTCGAGGACGGTGCCGGCGCCAGGGTCGACGGCGCCGATGCGGGCGAGGAAGTGGCCTGCCCGGGCGAACTCGGCTTCCAGCGCCGGGCCCTTCTCGGCGGGGAGCGTGACGAGCAGGCCTCCGGCCGTCTGAGGGTCGTACGCGAGCTCGACGAGCTCCGGTGCGACGTCGCCGATTTCGACCTCGGCGTACGCGCGGTTGTTGCGCGTGCCGGCGGTCGAGACGCCCGCGCGCGCTGCGTCGAGTGCGCCGTCGAGCGCGGGGAGGCGGGCGGCGTCGATGCGCAGGCGAACGCCGCTGCGCGTCGCCGTTTCGTGTGCATGCCCCAGCAGGCCGAACCCGGTCACGTCGGTCACCGAGCTCGGGCCGATGAGGCGCACGAGGTCAGCCGCGTCGCGGTTCAGCGTCCGCATCCACCGCACGGCCTCGTCGCGCTCGACGAGGCCGCGCTTCGCACCGCCGAGCACGAGTGCCGTCCCAAGGGGCTTCGTGAGGTAGACCGCGTCCCCGGCACGCGCCGTCGACTTCTGCCAGACGCCGTCCGGGTGCACCGTCCCGACGACCGCGAGCCCGTACTTCGGCTCGGCGTCGCGAATCGTGTGGCCGCCCGCGAGCAGCGCGCCGGCCGCGCGCACCTGTGCGTCGGCGCCGTCGAACACCGCGCGCACCGTCTCGATGGGAAGCTCCTCCGGGAAGCACGCGACCGACAGTGCGACGAGCGGCGTCCCGCCCATCGCGAACACGTCGTTCAGCGCGTTCGTCGCCGCGATCGCGCCGAAGTCGTCCGGGTCGTCGACGATCGGCGGGAAGAAGTCGATCGTGAACACCAGCGCGCGCTCGTCGTCCAGACGGTAGACCGCGGCATCGTCCGCGGGGTCCAACCCGACGAGCAGATCGTCCGCGTCCGCGGGAATGAAGCCGCGCAGCAGCTCCTGCAGCCGCGACGCAGAATACTTCGCCGCGCAGCCGCCCGAAGTCGCAAGGTCAGTGAGCTTCACGCCGACGTCCACGCTCCCAGCTTAGTGAGCAACGGCGGCCTGGGGCCGCCGCCGCTCGGGGAGAGGAACGTCTTGCTGCGCCACGATTCGCCACCCCGCGCACGAGTCCTTTAGGGTCGGCCGCGTGCCAGCGGCCCTCGTCACCGGCGGCTCGTCCGGGATCGGACTCGCGATCGCGCGCGGTCTGCACGACGAGGGATACGACCTCACGCTCGCCTCGAGGCGCCGCCAGGATCCCCCAGGTCGTGATCGAGCCGATGGGGGTTGCGGGCGGGGGTAGGGGAAGCGCTTCGAAGCTCAAGCTCCCCGGCCGGAGGCCGATGTCAGTCTCATGAGCCCGCTCGCGACCCTCGCCCTCAACGCCTTCTTCGTCTGGCTCGCATTCCCGGTGTTCGAGTACCGGCGCGAGCTCGGGGTCGCACTGCGCCACTACTTCCACGAGTGCCACTGCGGGAAGCGCTGGCACCGCTGCCCCGAGCTCGCGCGTGTGCGCGTGCGCCCGCGGGCCTAGACCGCGAACGCGTCCTTCAGGCCGCTGCCGCGGCAGATCGCGAGCGCATCGAGGACGCGCTGGAACGTGCGCGGGTCGAGGCGCCGCACGACCTCCCACAGGCCGACGGTCTTCTCCGCGTTCCAGAGCTCGTACGCGATGTCGACGAGCAGCGACTCGCCGCCGGACATCGTCTCGGCCTCGGCGCGGAGACCGCTCCAGTCGAAGTCGTCGTCACCGACGTACGGCTCGACCCGGTTCCAGAGGCCTGGCGCACTGAGGATGTGCAGGACGGCGGCGTAGTCGCCGCGCAGAAGCGGGTAGGTCACGATCACGTCTCCTTTCGAGCGTGGTTGGCGTGCCGTCGTCGGCGGGAAATCGAGGGCGCCGTCGCCGCTTCGCTTTCAAAAGGATAGCGACAGCCGCCGAATGCGCTACGATCAATCGGTGGTCGCCGCACGACGCGGCGGCCGCACGAGGCATCGGCGCCTTGGAAGGACGGTCCTTCCGGGGTGCTTTTTGTTGGTCCAAACCGAAGCGAGGAAGCGATGGAGGTGCAGCCGAAGGTGTTGATCGCCGATGACGAGACCGTCATCCGCCTCGACCTGCGCGAGATGCTCGAACGGGCCGGATTCGACGTCTGCGCCGAGGCGCGCGACGGGGTGGAGGCGGTCGACCTCGCGCGCGAGCACGCGCCCGACCTCGCAGTGCTGGACGTCAAGATGCCGCGGCTCGACGGCATCGAGGCGGCGCGGCGGATCTTCGCCGAGCGGCCGATCCCGATCGTGATGCTGACGGCCTACGGCTACGGCGAGCTCGTCTCGCGCGCCGTCGACGCGGGCGTCTGCGCGTACCTCGTGAAGCCGTTCCGGGAGAACGACCTGCTGCTCGCGGTCCAGCGGTCGCTCGACCGGCATCGCGACCGCAGCGCCGTCGACGTCGACCTGCGCGCGGCCGGCGGCGCGACGAGCTGGCCGCTCACGCTCCTGCGCCGGCCCGACGGCCGGGTCGAGGTGACGCTGCGGGAGGATGCCGGATGAGGGTGCTCATCGCAGAGGACGAGACGATCATCCGCCTCGATCTGCGGGAGCTCCTCGAGGCGGCCGGGCACGAGGTGGTCGCGGAGGCGCGCGATGGCGAGGAGGCGGTCGCGCTCGCGCGCGAGCACGAGCCGGAGCTCGCGATCATGGACGTGAAGATGCCGCGCCTCGACGGCATCGACGCGGCGCGCACGATCCTCGGCGAGCGCCCGATTCCGGTCGTGATGCTGACGGCGTACGGCCAGCAGGATCTTGTCGCGCGCGCGGTCGGGGTCGGCGTCTTCGGCTACCTCGTCAAGCCGTTCCGCGAGAGCGACGTCCTGCCGGCGATCCGCGCGGCCGTTGCGCGCCACGAGGAGCTCGTGTCGCTGCGCGAGGAGACCGAGACGCTGTCCGAGGCACTCGCCGCGCGCAAGGCGATCGAGCGTGCGAAGGGGATCCTCATGGACAAGCAGGGCCTGTCCGAGTCGGACGCGTTCGCCCGCCTCCGCAAGGCGAGTCAAGCTTCGAGCCGACCGATGAAGGTGATCGCGGAGGCCGTGATCGCCACGCTCGGCTAGCAGGTCGTCGTCTACAGCCCGCCCGGCGTCCGGAAGATGCGCCAGAGCATGTAGAGGCCCAGCAGCGCAGACAGGATGAACCCGACCGTCGCGAACGTGTAGTCGACGCGCGCCATCAGTGCCGACGACACGAGGAGGCCGACCACGATCATCGCGGCGCCGACGCGGTTGGCGGTCGAGCGCAGGAGGTGCTCGAAGCTCTCGAGCTCGGTCGGCGCGATGCCGACCTTGAGCGAGCCCGTCTCGACCCGCTGCACGAGCTGGGCCACCCGGCGCGGCATCCGCAGAAGCGGCTGGAGCTGCGTGAACGTGAGCGCGAGCAGCTGATTCGGCTCCAGCCGCTTCTCCGCCTCGCTCGCCATCACGTTCCACGACTCGTTGCGGACCATCGCAACCGGATCCATCGTCGGATCGAGGATCCGCGCGATGTTCTCTGCCTGCGAAAGTGTCTTCCCGACGAGGGCGAAGCTCGTCGGAAGCGCGATCCCGTGCTGCAGGCACAGCCGCATCAGGTCGGCGAGCGCCTCGCCGGTGCGGAGCCGGGCCAGGGGACGCCAGTGGTAGCGCGGCAGCTTGCGGCGTAACTCGTGGATGAACCCCGCCTCGTCGGAGTCGACGGTCGTGAGCGACATCGTGAGGATGAGCTCGGCGACGTCGTCGGCATGGTTCTGCGCGATCGCGAGCAGGAGCAGCGCGAGCGACGTGCGCGTGTCGTCGTCCAGCCGCCCGAGGAGGCCGAAGTCGAGCAGCGCCAACCGGCCGTCCTCGGTGATCAGCACGTTTCCGCGGTGGGGGTCGGCGTGGTAGAGGCCCGTGATCGTCACCTGCCGCACGTACGCGCGGAAGAACTCACGGGCGAGGTCACGCGCCCGCTCGGTCTCCAGCCCGTGGTCGGGCTCGACCTTCCTCCCGTGGATCCGCTCCAGCACGAGCACCTGCTCGGTCACGTACGGGTGGATCACCTGCGGCACGACGAGGTCGTCGCTCTCGGCGAGGATGCGCGCGATCAGCTCCGCGTTGTGCGCCTCCTCGCGGAAGTCGAGCTCGCCGCGGAGGTGGATCTCGAGCTCCTCCGTCAGCGCGGTGAACTGGATCAGGCGCGCGGTCTGCGAATGCCCTTCGACGAGCGAGGCCGTCTTCCGGAGCAGGTCGAGGTCGATCTCCACCTGCTCGACGACGCCCGGCCGGCGGACCTTCACGACCACCTCGCGCCCCGTCTTCAGCAGCGCCGCGTGGATCTGGGCGATCGACGCCGTCGCGAGCGGTTCGGGGTCGATCCGCGCGAACTGCTCGAGGCCGATCTCGGCGTCGATCATCGGCTCGAGCAGCGCGTACGAAACCGGCGGCACGCTGTCGACGAGGTTCGCCAGCTCGTCGATGTAGACGTCCGGAAGGAGGTCCGGGCGCGACGAGAGCAGCTGCCCGAGCTTCACGAACGTCGTACCGAGCTCTTCCAGCGCCTCGCGGAACGCGACCGCCCCCTCGTGCGTCGCCGGACGCTCGCCCACGACCCCGACCTCGCGCAGGACGCGCAAGAGGTGCGTGCGGCGCGCAACCCGCGTCAGCTCGAGCGCGCGGCGCACGCGCTTGCCTCTCACGCCCACGGCGCGACTCTGCCCGTGTCGCCCGGGCAGAAAACGACGGCGGCTAGGCTCGGGTGGGCTTCACGCGCTGGCGCACGAGGAAGCCCTCGAGCGAGCGCGCCTCGACGCGGAGGACGCGCCCGACGCGGATCGCTTCGAGGCGACCGTCATGGATCAGGCGGCGGATCGTCTCCGGATGGACGCCCAGCCGGTCGGCGACTTCGCGAACCGAGAAGAGGCCCGAGGGGATGGAGGGGTCGACGGTCGCCACGATCCTGTCCTTCAAGGTGCCACGAACCTGTCGCAGGTTCCATAGGCCGAACGGCCCATTCGCAAGTGGGTCGGGTACCGTTGCGGCGTGGGCCGGACAGCTCTCACGGCCGCCGTCGTGCTCCTCGTCGCAGGCTGCGGTGGCTCGAAAAGCAGTGCGCCGACGACGACGCAGGCGTCCCGCTTCGCCGGCGCGGCGCTCGTCAAGCAGACACCGGCGCCCGACTTCGCGCTGAAGGACCAGGCGGGCCGTGTCGTCCGCCTGTCGGCCGAGCGGGGACGGCTCGTCCTCGTGACGTTCCTCTACACGAACTGCCCGGACGTCTGCCCGTTGATCGCGTCGAACCTGAACGCGGCGCTGCGCGAGCTCGGCCCGCGCCGCGACGAGGTGCGTGTGCTCGCGGTCAGCGTCGACCCGAAGGGCGACACGCCTGCGGCCGTCCGTGCGTACGCGCGCACGCATCGGCTCGTTCCGCAGTTCCGCTACCTGATCGGAACGGCGGCGGAGCTGCGCCGCGTCTGGGCGCGGTACGACGTCCTCGCCGTCGCGCGCAAGCCCGATCTCGTCGACCACGTCGCGTACACCGTGCTCGTCGACCGCGAAGGAAAGCGGCGCGTCGTGTACGACTCACAGGTGAGAGCGCTGCAGGTGATTCACGATCTGCGCGTCCTGTTGAAAGATGAACCGGCGGCCTAGAGGAGGCCTGCCGAAAGTGCTCGCGGGGCGGCTGACGGTTGGAACGCCCCGCTACCTGGCTCGGCGGCGCTGCCGGCTCCCCACCAGAAGAGCGCACGCCGAGTGAACGGTGTTCATTTAACCCGGACCCTCCCAAAAGCCGTAGTCCCCACCATGAACCTTCACGCCCTTGCACGCGCCAAGCACGGCTGCAACGACGAGGAGGATCGAGAGCAGGACGAGGTGCTTGCTCACGAGCCATGCCAACTTCGATGCCACAGATGTCACCCCCTCTCCTTAGAACCTGAGATCCTGCAGTGCCTCTGCAGCACGGCGGTACATGGTCGCCGCGCGGCGGTCATCGCCGCGGCGCTGGGCGAGGTCGCCCTGCGCGACCCACGCGGCCGCGCGGTGTGACGCCGACGAAAGCTGTGCGAACGCGTCCTCGGCGGCGCCGAACATCTCGTCCGCGTCGTCGAGCCGGCCCTGCTCGAGCAGCGCGCGGCCGAGCACCAGGCGCGCGTTGCCGACCTCGTCAAGCCGGTCCTCGCGGTCACCGAGCAGCCGCAGCGCGTGACGCGCCTGCTCCTCGGCGGTCGTCGGGTCGCCGGTGCGGAGGTGCACCTGCGCCATCGACGAGATCGCGGTCGCGGCCTCGTCGTCGTTGCCGAGCTCGAGGGCGACGCTGAACGCCTCCTTCAGCCGCGCGACCGCCTCCTCGGGCTTGCCGAGCAGGAACTCGAGGCCGCCCAGGTTGTTCAGCAGCCGGCCGACGTTCAGGCGGTCGGTCAGCTCCTCGTACTGGGACTTCGCCTTCTCGGCGTAGGTGCGGGCGAGCACCCAGTGGCCGTCGCGCTCGGCGACGACCGACGCCTGGAAGTACGCCTCGCCGAGCGCACGCGTGTCCTGCATGGACTCCGCGAGCTCGAGCGCGCGCTCGACGTCCTCGCGCGCGGCCTCGTGGTCGCGCTGCCGCCGGTAGCAGCGGGCGCGCCAGGAGAGGATGTTCGTGCGCAGCATGTCGCACGGGAGGCTCGACCGCTCCGCGAGCGCTAGCGCCTCGCTGAGCAGGGCGACCGCCGTCGCGATGCTGGAGAGGAGCGTCCTGCAGACGCCCATCCGGAACAGGATGTCCGCCCGGTCGACGTCGGAGAACTCGGGCCCTTCGACGAGGCCGCGCGACTGCTCGAGCAGCTCCAACGCAACGCGGACCTCGCCGCGGTGCGCCCGGGCCCACGCCTCGCCGGCGAGGACGCGCACCTGCAGCTCGACCGCGCCGGTGGCGACGACGGCCGCGAGCGCATGCGTGAACTCGTCGATCGCGCCGTCGTAGTCCTTCTTCTCGCTCAGCGCCTCGGCGCGGGCGAGGATCGTCTCGGCGCGGGCGCGCTCGTCGGCCGAGACACCGCTTGCGAGGAACGTCGGGTCGACGCCCAGGCGCGCGGCAAGCCACTCGATCGTCTCCGGGGTCGGGCGCGTCTTCCCGCGCTCGATCTGCGAGATGTACTCCTTCGAGAACCGGTCGCCTGCGACGTCCGTCTGCGTCAGGCCCGCGGAAACGCGGAGCTGGCGCAGGCGCTCCCCAAGGCGGGAGCCGCGCGGTGAGACCGGGCTGAGGCGGGCAGCGCGAGTGGTCACGGCCGACGGAGTAAAACTGACACTTGACTCAAAAGCAATCCCCCAACGAGGTCGATTCCCCCTAAAGGGTTACATAAAGCCAAGTTTCTAGTCAACTACCCGGTTCTCGAATCACTTGACCGAGCTACTTGACACAGCTGGCAAGTGCTCTTACAGTGAGCGCACCTTGCACACCGGCCGGACGCCAGGTCGAGGTGCAGGGGGAGCGTCGGGAGGCGACGTGACCGGGAGCGTGGCTGGGCCGCAGAGCCAAACTTCCGGGGTTGCCGAACCGACGCCCCGCCTGACCAGGAGGAGCCCCGGGTGCCGCAGCCGGGGCTCTTCTTTTGCTGCGGCGAGGAGGGTTTCTCGAGGAGGGTTTCTTTATTTATGAAGAGACCTTATTGGGGGAGCATCCAGCGTCTGCGCTCGGCTCGGACCCTCTTCAGGTCATCTCCAAGGAGGCCGCCCAGACGGGCGTCCATCGTGGCCAGCAGGCCTCCGGCGATGAAGATCCAGGCT
>DASXTR010000359.1:0-34208 GCA_036505325.1 Gaiellaceae bacterium | reverse complement strand
GCGAAGAAGCTGATGTTCGCGCAGCAGCAGCTCCCGGCGGACAAGTCGGCCAAGGCGCCCGCCGGCGATCCCTACCTGACTGCGGTCTACAACGCGTTCAAGAAGGTCGCCGACGACAACGGGCTGCTCCTCTACACCGACTGGGCGTCACCGTCCATGTACACGACGCTCCAGAACCAGTACCAGCAGCTGCTCGCGGGCCGCACGACCCCGGCGAAGATGGCCAAGGCCGTCCAGGACGACTGGGCGAAGTTCGACAAGACGCTGCGCTAGCCATTGGGGCGTTCGCCCCAAGGGGAAACGGGTGTCCGGGCGAAGCCCGGACACCCTCCTACGGTCGGGGCCGAGCGGCCCCTTGGGGGCGTGCGCCCCCAAGGGAAACGGGCGCCGGGCGGAGCCCGGCACCCTCTTCTGGTCGGGGCCGACGAGCGGCCCCTTGGCGCGTCGTGACGGAGGCAGGTAGCGCGGCGCGGCCGAGCGGTTACATCCGCTCGGCCGCTCGGCGGCGGCGCCTGCGGCGGCGGATCGCCACCGGCCGCGCTCCGGGGGATCCGCGCAACATCGCGTGGCTGTACGTGCTGCCCGGCCTCGCCTTCTACGGCCTCTTCACACTCGCCCCGCTCGTCCACACTGTCTACTACTCGCTGTTCTCCTGGGACGGTCTGACGGAGAAGGCCTACGTCGGCCTTGCGAATTACAGCGAGGCGTTCCGCGACCACGCGCTGCGCTCGTCGTTCGTGCACTCGGGCGTCCTGATCCTCTTCTACGCCGTGCTGCCGGTGCTCCTCGGCCTGCTGCTCACGGCCGCTCTGACCAGGAACCCGGTGCGCGGATTCCGCTTCTTCCGCACGGTGCTGTTCCTTCCGCAGCTGATCGCGGGCGTCGTGATCGCGCAGGCCTGGACGTGGATCTACGACAACACCGGACCGCTGAACCGCCTGCTCGAGCTCGTGGGGCTCGGTTCCCTGGTGCGGCCCTGGCTCGGGGACTTCACCTGGGCGCTGCCCTCGATCGGCGTGATCGGAACCTGGGTGACCTTCGGCCTGTGCATGGTCCTCTTCGTCGCCGGGGTGCAGAAGATCCCGACGTCGCTCTACGACGCGGCCCGCGTCGACGGCGCCGGCGCCGTGCGCGAGTTCCTCGCGGTCACGCTCCCCGGTCTGCGAAACGAGATCCTCGTCGCGTTCGTGCTGACGACGATCAACGCGCTGCGGAGCTTCGACATCGTCTACAACACGACCGCCGGCGGCCCCGGCGGCACCACGCTCGTGCCCTCGATGTACATGTATCAGAACGCGTTTCTGTACAACAAGGTCGGGTACGCGGCGGCCGTCGCCACCGTGCTCGCGGTCACGATCTTCGTCCTGGCGGCGATCGTCCTTCGCGTCGGCGACAGAGACGAGTCCTCGTGATCGCCGGCCGTCTGGACCGGGTCGGAGCATACGTCGTGCTCAGCGCGTTCTCGCTGCTCGCGATCTACCCGGTGCTGTCCATTCTGTTCCTCGCGTTGCACCGCAAGACCGACCTCGTCACCGGCTTCGCCTTCCCGACGCGCATCGACATGTCGAGCTTCGAGGCCGCGTGGACCGAGGGCCGCTTCTCGACCGGGTTCAAGTCGAGCTTCATCGTCGCCGCGACCGTCACGGTCGTGTCGGCCGTGCTCTCGATCGGTACCGGCTACGCGTTCGGGACGATGCGCTTCCTGGGCGACCGGATCGTGTTCCCCGTGATCCTGCTCGGGATCATCTTCCCGTACGAGGCGACGGTCATCCCGCTCTACTACGACTTTCAGAACGTCCCGCTACTGCACCTGAACCTGCTCAACACCTACTGGGCCCTGATCCTCCCGCAGATCGGGCAGTCGGTCGCCTTCGGCACGTTCTGGATGCGTGCGTTCTTCCGCTCGACGCCCCGCTCGCTGATCGAGGCTGCGCGCATCGACGGGGCAACGAGCTTCGGCGTGCTCTGGCGCGTGCTCCTCCCCCAGGCCCGGCCCGCGGTGATGACGATGTCGGTGCTCGTCTTCACGTACACGTGGAACGAGTTCCTCCTCGCGCTCGTCCTCGTGTCGGGCAGCGAATCGCACCAGACGGCTCCGCTCGGCCTCAGCTTCTTCGCCGGCGCCGCCCGGGCGGGCGACCCGACGAAGGTTGCGGCCGCGGCCGTGCTCGTCGCCGCTCCGATCCTCGTCGTCTATCTCTTCCTGCAGCGACACTTCGTACGCGGGATGCTCGCAGGAGCGATCAAGGAGTAGGCGTGGCGCGGATCAAGCTCGTGTACCTCGGCGGCGGCTCGACGCGGGCTGCCGGGACGATGGCGTCGTTCATGGCGAACGGCGCCGACTTCGACGGCTCGGAGGTCGTGCTGGTCGATCTCGACGCCGGACGGCTCGAACTGATCCGCACCCTGGCCGAGAAGATGGCGAAGGCGCGCGGCCTCGACATCACCGTCTCGGCGACGACCGACCGCGTCGCCGCGCTCGACGGCGCCGACGCCGTGCTCTCGTCCTTCCGCCCCGGGGGCTTCCCGGCGCGCGTCCACGACGAGCGCATTCCCCTCGAGCACGGCCTCATCGGCCAGGAGACGCAAGGCGCCGGCGGTTTCTTCATGGCAATGCGCGCAGTCCACGTGCTGAAGGACGTGTGCGCCGAGATGGAGCGCGTCTGTCCCGACGCGTGGCTCTTCAACTACACGAACCCCGTCAACATCGTCGCCGAGTCCGTCACGCATCACTCCCCGATCAAGATCGTCTCGCTCTGCGAGGGCCCGATCTACTTCGCGAACGAGATCGCCGACAGCGCCGGGCTCGACCCCGCGCTCCTCGCGGCCACGATGGTCGGCCTGAACCACGGCTGCTGGAGCGTGGAGGCAAGCTACGACGGCGAGGATCCGTTCCCCCTGTTCGAGGAGGCCTGGGCTCGTCGCAAGGACGATCCGTCGCTCGAACCGCCGCGGCGGCGTCAGCTCCAGCTCGCCGTCCGCATGGGCTCGATTCCTGCCGACTACTTCATGTACTACTACTTCCGCGACGAGGTCCTCGCCGAGCTTCGCAAGAAGAAGACGACGCGCGCCGAGGACATCATGCGCTGGGCTCCCGACTACTGGAAGCACTACGAGGAGCAGGCGCGGCTCGACGACCCGCAGCTCGATCCGGCGCGGTCACGAGGCGGCATTCACGAGCTCGAGCTCGCGATCGACGTGATGGACTCGATCTTCAACGACAAGGGAGAGATCCATCCCGTCAACGTGCCGAATCACGGCGGGCCGCTGCCGGGCTTCCCGGACGACCTCGTCGTGGAGGTTCTCGGCCGCTGTCACCGGGGAGGCATCGACACGTTGCCGGCGCTGCCGCTGCCGCGTGCGGTGCGCGGCCTCGTCGAGATGCTCGGCGAGTACCAGGCACTCGCGGCCGAGGCGGCCTGGAGCGGAAATCGCGACGACGGCGTGCGCGCTCTCTGCGCCAACCCGCTCGTGCTGCACGTCGAGCTCGCCGAGCGGGTCTACGACGCGCTCGCGGCCGCCCACCGGCCGTACCTGCCCGAGCGCCTTTTCGCCGCCTAGAGATGCTGCTCGGTGTCGACGGCGGCAACACGAAGACCGTCGCGCTCGTCGTGCTCGAGGACGGCAGCGTCGTCGGCATCGGGCAAGCCGGGTGCGCCGACATCCACAATGCGCCCTCGCCGGACGACGGGCTCGACGAGATCGCCAAGGCGTGTTCGAGGGCGCTCGAGGCAGCCGGTGCGTCCGCGGCCGATCTCGCCGCGGCCGCCTTCAGCCTCGCGGGTGCCGACTGGCCGGAGGACTTCGAGCGGATCCGCCGCGGACTCGAGGCGCGGCTCGAGCACGGCCCCGAGCCGCTGATCGTGAACGATGCGATCGGAGCCATCCGCAGCGGAACGGACGATGGCGTCGGAGTCGCGGCCGTCGCCGGCACGGGCGGCGCGATCGGGGCGCGTAACGCCCGCGGCGAGATCTATCACCTCGGCTTCTGGCCCGACGGGACCGGGGCGCACACACTCGGCTCCGAAGGGCTCGCTGCCGTCTGGCGCGCCGGGATCGGCGTCGGACCGGAGACCTCCCTCACCGAGCGCGCACTCGCTCACTGGGGCTCCGAGGATCCGATCGAGCTGCTGCACGCGTTGACGCGGATCGACGGCCGCGGAGACCCTCGACGCGACCGCAGCCTCTTCGCGTACGCCGTTCTCGACACGGCGACCGAGGGCGACGTCGTCGCGCAAGGCATCGTCGAGACCATCGGCGGTCACCTCGGCGACTATGCCCGCGTGTGCGCGGAGCGGACGGGGCAGCTCGGCGCCCTGTTTCCGCTCGTGCTCACCGGTGGGGTCTTCCGCCATCCGTCGCCGCTCCTACGTCGATCTATCCTCGACCGCGTTCCCCACGCGATGCCTGTCTATCCGACCGTCGAGCCGGTGGCGGGCGCCGTGCTGCTGGCGGCCGACCGGGCCGGCGCGCGTCCCGAGCTCGACCGGCTTCGCGCCGCGTCTATCGTGGACTGAGATGGGCGGAATTCGCCTGGAACGCGCGACGAAGATCTACCCGAACGGCGTCAAGGCGGTCGACGAGGTCGACCTCGAGATCCGGGACGGTGAGTTCATGGTCCTCGTCGGCCCGTCCGGCTGCGGGAAGTCGACCCTGTTGCGGATGATCGCCGGCCTCGAGGAGGTGACCGAGGGGAAGATCTTCATCGGCGACCGGGACGTCACCCAGCTCGTCCCCCGCGCGCGCGACATCGCGATGGTCTTTCAGAACTACGCGCTCTACCCGCAGATGACCGTCGACGAGAACCTCGGCTTCGGCCTGAAGCTTCGTCGCGTCCCGAAGCCGACCCGAATCACGCGCGTGCGCGAAGTCGCCGGGACGCTGGGCCTGAACGCGCTGATGGAGCGCAAGCCGGCGTTTCTCTCCGGTGGGCAGCGACAGCGCGTCGCGATGGGGCGGGCAATGGTGCGCGAGCCGAAAGCCTTCCTCATGGACGAACCGCTCTCGAATCTCGACGCGAAGCTGCGCGTCTCGATGCGCTCCGAGCTCGCGCGATTGCACGACCGGCTCGGCGTGACCACCGTCTACGTGACGCATGACCAGGTCGAGGCGATGACGCTCGGGCAGCGAGTCGCGGTTCTTCGCGACGGGCTGCTCCAGCAGTGTGACACCCCGCAGGCCCTCTTCCACCATCCGGTGAACCTGTTCGTGGCGGCGTTCATCGGGTCGCCGTCGATGAACCTCGTGGAGGCAGCGGTGGGCGACGGGCGTGTGGCGTTTGCCGGCATGAGCCTGCCACTGCCGTCGCATTCGCCGCTCCTCGACGCCGATCGACGGGTGATCCTCGGCGTCCGCCCCACCGACATCAGGCACACGGCGGATGCACCAGCCGACCAGCCGCGGATGCGGGTTCAGCCGGATGTCGTGGAAGAGCTCGGCGGTGTCTCGAACGTCCTCTTCCCGGTCGACGCAGCGCGCGTGGCGACCGACGCCACGCGCGCGGCGCTCGACGCGGCGACCGATGACGAGGGCACGCTGCTTGCCGACGACCTGCGTGCGCGGTTCTGCGCCTCGATCGACGGCCGACGCCGCGTAGCAGTCGGCGAGGAGATCGAGCTCGCGGTCGATCACAGGCATCTGCACTTCTTCGATCGCGAGACCGGAGCCGCGATCGTGCGCTGACACGCTGCGGCAGGATTTCAGTCGCAGAACCGAGTCAACTGGGACTTCCGAAACGTCCGCGCTCCGGTCACCGTCAGCTTGAGATAGGTCGTGCAGTAAGGACGGCCGTTCTGAATTGCACGACTGAGCGCAATGGCATCTCGAAGCGAGCAGGAAAACGTGCTGTATCGCCGATCTCCTTTCGCTCCGGTGCCGATGTGCGATCCCTTGCCCGAGCAACGGCCGTCATTGAAATGATGGTCGTAAGCCCACGCCGACCCGAGGAGCATGCCTTCCGCCTTCGTCTCGGTCCAGTAACGAGCGGGTCGATTCGCCGCGTTCGCAATCAGCGCGAAGACAGCAGCGAGCACCGCTCCTGCGACGAGCAGTGAGAACTGACGCACGTGACGCCATCCAGCTGAGACCCCGCCACGATCCCCGCCGTGGCCGGCAACCAGTTTGCACTTACAGCTCAGATTGTCCATGAGCCGTCCGACCCATTCATCTCGCCGCCGAGTCCCAGAGACAGCAGCGCAAGACGTGGCACAGCGCAGCGTCGGCAGTTTGCGCAAGCGCCTACGAGGGCTTGGACCAGTGGTCGTTGACGATCTGCTGCGCGTGCTCCGGCGTCAGCGCTTCGATTTCTGCCGCCGACATGTGGAGATCACCGGCGAGCACCGCGACAACCCATGCCTCGTGCTCGACCGGGGCCTCGTCGAGCGCGACTGGCCGATCGACGGGTTGGCCTGTCCGGATGCACTCCCAGAAATCGTCCTTCGAGACCTCGAGGTCGTGACGGAGGATGCTGCTGAAGCGTCCAGGGCTCATCGTTTTCTGCCGGGAGTGCGAAACGTGCGTCTGCAACACGCGCCCGCCTTCCAGCACTTTTTCGTAGAAGACGTGCCGCTGGCGGCTGCCGCCGCGGTTCGGGAGTTCGCGATCAAAGATTGGCCGCCCCAGTACGCCTGCGCCCGCAGACTGACCAGGCCGTTCGCGTCCTATGAGGTGCCGGCCGCGTAGAGGGCAACGGTCTCGGCGGCCGCGGCCGCGATTCGTTCGCGCAACCCTTGCGGAGCGAGCACCTCGGCGTCGGCTCCGTACGCAAGCAGGCTGCGGAAGGCATGGTCGAGCCCGTCGAACTGCGCGATCACCGCCGGCCGCTCCCCGTCCTCGACGACGCGCGCCGACCGGAGGTACCGGACCCGGCTGCGGGGGACGCGCACCGTGACCTCGATCTGCGTGCGGCTCCGCTCGAACGCCTCCGAGCGACGGGCCCACGCCGCGGCGAGGTCGAAATCCGGCGGGCGAGCACACGGCTCCGCGCGGTCCCTGGCGGAGACGATCCGCGACACCCGGTAGACGCGCTCCTCCCCGCGGCGCCGCGCGAGCAGGTACCAGACGCCGGCCTTGAGGATGAGGCCGAGCGGGTCGAGGCGCCGCGAGACGACGCCCGTGCCCTCGCGGTAGCGGATGTCGAGGCGGCGGCCGCGCCAGAGCGCCGCCGCGATCACCGGCAGGTGCGGCACGCGGTCCTCTTCGCGAAACCAGCCGCGCGTGTCGAGGTGGAACAGGCGCGCGGCCCGGCCGGCGCGCTCCTGCAGCTCTGCGGGCAGGGAGGCGAGGAGCTTCAGCCGCGCAGCAGCCAGCTCGCGGCCGAGCCCCAGCTCGGCGGCGGGCCCGACGAAGAGCGCCTCGGCCTCGGCAGCGTCGAGTCCGGTCAGCTTCGTCCGGTATCCGCGTTCCAGGCGGTAGCCGCCTGCCGGTCCCCGGATCGAGACGATCGGGACGCCGGCGGCGGCGAGCGCCTGCGCGTCGCGCTGCACCGTTCGCTCGGAGACCTCGAGCCGCTTGGCGAGCTCCACGGCAGTCAGCTGCCCCCGCGTCTGCAGCACGAGCAGGAAGGAGACGAGGCGGCTTGCGCGCATGCTGCGAGCCTATTTCATGAACACGACATAAGGTGGCGGGAATCGCCGTTAGGGTCCCGAATCGTGCGTGTCGTTCTCGAGTCGGGGCGCCGCGTCGCCGTCCACCGCACGACGACGCACGCAGCCTGGTTTCCCGCCTCACGAGGCGCAGAGGAGCGCGTCGTCGTTCTCTGCCACGCCGCGCCCGGTGCCGGCATCTTCGACCCCGACCCAGCGGAGACCCGGGCGAGGAACGTGAGGCTGCTCTCGGTCGACCGGCCGGGGTACGGAGGCTCGGATCCCATCGCCGCCGGAGCATGGGCGACGGTGGGATCCGCCGCAGACGATCTCGCGGCTGTGCTCGACAGCCTGCACGTCGCGCAGGTGGGGGTTGCCGGTTGGTCGGCGGGTGGGCGTGTCGCGCTGGCCCTGGCGGCGCGGCGCCCCGACCTCGTGGACCGGGTGGTCGTCGTCGGGACGCCCGCGCCCGACGCGGAGGTTCCCTGGATCGCACGCGAGCAGCGCGACGAGCTGGAGCGGCTACGTGCTCTCGCTCCGGAAGTAGCCCATGCCGAGCTCGGCGAACGCCTCCGCTCTGTAGTCCCCGAGGATCCCCACTCGCCCGAGGCGTTGTGGCTTCTTGGCGCAGGCTCGGCCGACGAAGCCGCCCTCCGAGCCGACGGAGTACGGCTTCGCCTGGGCGAGATGCTGGAGGCGGCGTTCGTCCAGGACGTACGCGGCCTGGCCGCGGACATCGCCGGATACTGCCTCCAGCCGTGGGGGTTCGAGCCGGGAGCAGTCCGCGCGAAGACGCTCCTCCTCTACGGATCACGCGACGCCCTCGCCGACCCGCGACACGGACGCTGGTGGCAGTCGCGGCTGCCGGACGCGCGCCTCGAGGTCGCGCCGGGAGCCGGCCACCTGCTCCTGATCCCAAGGTGGGCCACGGCGCTCTCGCACCTCGTTCCCGATCGCACGCAGCTCCACCTCGCCGAGGGGCCGCTTGTCGGCCCCGACCAGAAGAGGGTGCCGGGCTCCGCCCGGCGCCCGCTTCCCTCGTGGGCGTCAGCCCACGAGGGCCCGCGGAGCGAGACCGACACCGACGACGTCGAGGAGTTCTCCGCGGCGTAAGTCGCCAACACAGAAAGGGAAGGGAGGACCCATGGCAGTCAAGCCGATTCCCGAGGGGTACCACACTCTCACGCCGTACCTCGCCGTCGACGACGCGGCGGAGGCGATCGAGTACTACAAGAAGGCGTTCGGTGCCAAGGAGCGCGTGCGCATGGACACGCCGGACGGCAAGATCGGCCACGCGGAGCTCGAGATCGGAGACGCGCTGCTGATGCTCTCCGACCCGTTCCCGCAGGCGTCGACCCAGCCGCCGAAGGAGCTCGGCGGCACGAGCGCGAGCGTCTTCATGTACGTCGAGGACGTCGACGCGGTCGTCAAGCAGGCCGTCGGCGCGGGCGCAAGCGTGACGATGGAGGTGGCCGACCAGTTCTGGGGCGACCGCTTCGGCACGGTCACCGACCCGTTCGGCCACGTGTGGTCGATCGCGACGCACGTCGAGGACGTGCCGCCCGAAGAGATGGCGGAGCGGGCGAAGGCGGCCATGGCCGCCATGAGCAGCTGAGACTTGGCGGGGCCCGCCGGCGCCGCGCCCGGCGGGCCCCACAGTCATCCGTCTGGCTCAGAACCCGCCAGCGGCGGTTCGGCGGACGACGGCGAAGAGATTCCGATGGCATTCGCTGCCGTCAGGGGCGACGGCAGCGTGCATTCCCAGGTGCGCCACGTCCGCTCCGTCGCACGTGCGCCGGAGAAAGTCGGCGAGCCAGGTACCCGCATCCGGCGTCATTCGGGGCAGTCCGTAGGAGGCCGGCATCTCGTCCTCTCCGGTCTCGAAGACGAGGACCTTCGTTCGCGCCCAGATCGTCTCGAGCATCGAGGTCGCCTGGTCCAGGCCGTGCGACCGCACGAGGTGGTGCCAGAGGGCCAGGAAAAGAATGGCGTCCACCTTCGGCAGGAGCTCGATCGTCCCTGGCGCCAGCCTCAGCACGAGGATACCGGCGTTCGAGAGGCGAAGCTGCCGCGTCGCGTAGAGGGCCGTACGGTAGAAGGTCGGATGGCTCTCGACGCCGACGGTCGCGATCCCCGCCTGCGCCATCTTGACCGTGAAGAAGCCGACGTTGCAGCCGAGATCGAGCGCCGTGCGGGCTTCCGCCTGCTCGAGTACGGGGGCGATCGCCTGCCAGCGCGAGTCACTTCCGGCAGCTCGTTTCCCGGGAACGTCCAACCAGGGCAGCGCCTGATGGTCGGGTGGAGCGACGCGCTGAAGTCGCGGCGACCGCGGGAACGTGTCGAGCCGGAAGCGGAGCCAGTCGAGCAAGGCGTTGAGGTCTGGACTCGAGAGATTAGGCTTCACGCCGCCCGCTGCCGTCTACGGCGCTGCCCGACCACGCAAAGCGGGTACCCCGATTGCGATCACGCAGAACCAAACCCATGCTGACGACGCGCCACTAGACGCGTCGTCAGAATCCCGACGATGACCAGCAATGACTGCGTGTTCTGCGATCTGACGCTGTTGCGTGCGGCCGACGTGTACATCGAGAACGCCTACTGCGTGTACGCCTCGACGCGCGACCCACGCGACCCACCCGACGTGCTTCCGGGATCCGGCGTCATCGTCCCCATCGCGCATCGCGCGTCGCCCTTCGACTTCACGGCCGAGGAGTGGGCGGCGACGCACGAGCTTCTTCTCGAGGCGAAGGCTGCACAGGACGAGCGCCTCGCGCCGGACGGTTACGGCCTCTACTGGACCTGCTTCCCGAGAGCCGACGAACACGTGCAATACATGCACGCGCACCTGCACGTCGTCCCGCGCTTCGATGACGAGCCGCTTGCCGACCAAGGCGGACGGTCCGCGATCAAGGTGCCCGAGAACCGGCGACCCGATCCGTCGCGGCCCGGGAACGGCCGGGCGCTGGCGTTCGGGCGCCCGGCAGCGCGTCGTCTCATGCGGAGGTGACGAGCGCGGTCGGGTAGGAGTTCAGCGTGCGGCCGCCGCCCTCCTCGCAGACGATGATGTCCTCGATCCGGACGCCGAAGCCGCCCGTGATCATGATCGACGGCTCGTCGGTGAAGGTCATCCCCGCCTCGAGCGGCGTCTCGTCCTCCGCCGACAGGAACGGACGCTCGTGGACGTTCATGCCGATCCCGTGTCCCATCCGGTGGCGGAAGTGCTCGCCGAGGCCCGCCTCCTCGATCGGACGGCGGCACGCAGCGTCGACCTCGCGCGCCGGCACTCCCACCGCAGCCGCGGCCCGACCTGCCTCGTACGCCGCCAGCATCACGTCGTACGCCTCCCGATACGCCGCGGGCGGCTCGCCGCAGTAGATCGTGCGGCCGAAGTCCGAGCAGTATCCGTCGACGACGCCGCCGAAGTCGAACATGATCGACGTTCCTTCCGGGACGGAGTCCCACGCGGTCTCGAGCCCCGAGTCGTAGTCGCCCGGAGCGAACCCGGTGAACATGTGCGTCGTGAACGACGGGCAGCGCGAGCCCGCTTTCCGCAGCTCGTGCTCGACGGCCTCGACGAGCTCCGCCATCGAGACGCCCGCGACGGCGAGCGGCGTCACGGCGGCCATCGCTCGCTCCACGGGCTCGATCGCGCGTGTCATCGCCTCGATCTCCTGTGCGTCCTTGACGCGTCGCATCTGGTTCACGATGTGCGAGCCCGTCCGGAGCCGGTCGAACCCGACAACGCGGCCCAGGTTGAGCACCGTCTCGCCCCAGACCCGGTCGCCGACGGCGACGCCTCCCGCGTTCGCAATCCCCTTCGCGACCCGCTCGAACATCGCGAATCCGTCGTCGGTCTCGTTGACGACGACGATCTCTCCGTCGGGTGGGTTCGGCAGGTCGAACGTCGCGAACATCCGTGGGAACAGGAAGACGGGATCGGCGTCGCGCCGCAGGAAGGCGCCCGTGACCCAGCCGTGCGCGTAGGAGACCTCGCCGAAGTTCGGCACCTGCCGCTCGACGCCCGTCAGGTACTCGAGATCCGCGGACGGAGCCAGGAAGAGCGCGTCGACGCGCTCGGCTTCCATCCGCGCGGCGAGTCGCCGACGCCGGTCTGCGTAGTCGAACACGTGGTTCGCTCGTTACCCCGAGAAGCGCACGAGCTCGAAGTTGTCGTTGAGCGTCGGGCTCGGGCGGAACCCGACGACGTTCTTCGCGAACGCCAGGGCCGGCTTCGTGTTGACGTACGGCACGCCCGGGAGGCTGGTCGCGATCGATGCGTTGATGCTCTTGTACAGCGTGGCCCGCTTCGCCTGGTTCGGCTCGCTGAGCGCCGCGTCGAGCCGCTTGTAGAGCGGGTCGTCCTTCGCCAGGCCGAACTGGACGTTCGACCGGAGGATGCCGAGGAAGCTCTCCGGGTCCGCGTAGTCACCGGTCTGCCCGAGCAGGTTGAGCGCGCCGCCCGAGCCCTCGAGCACGTGGGCCAGGTAGTCGGGCCGCCACGGCGCACTCCTCGGCACGACCTTGAACCCGGCCTTCTCGAGGCTGGCGGCGAACGCCTGGAAGTTCCGGGACGGAGCCGGCATGTACGGACGTGAGACGTCCGTCGGGTACCAGAACTCGACCTCGACCGGCAGGGTCAGGCCGGCCGACTGGAGCAGGCGGCGCGCCCGGTCGGGGTCGTAGGCGTACTTCGTGACCGCGGGGTTGAACCCCATCACGGCCGGGGGCTGGAACTGGGAGGCGACGCTGCCGCGGCCCGCGTAGAACGCCTGCACGACGGCGGCGCGGTCGAGGCCGTATGCGACCGCCTGGCGCACCCGCAGGTCGTCGAACGGCTTGATCGCGCGGTTGATCGTCACGTACCCGACGTTGAAGGACGGGCGGTCGATGATCTTGAGCTTGCCGTCGCGCTGCACGGTCGCGATGTCCTGCGGCGCGACGTTGTCGTAGCCGTCGATCTCGCCCGTCTGCAGCGCCTGCAGGCGCGCGGAGTTGTCGGCGATCGGGCGGAAGATGAGCCGCCGGAGGAACGCCTTCTTGCCCCAGTATGCGTCGTTGCGGACGAGCGTCAGCCTGTCGCCGACCCGCCACGACTCGAACTTGTACGGACCGGTGCCGGTCGGATGCTGCGTGCTGTAGGTCCCGCTCGGGACGAATGCGCCTTCCTTCGACAGCGACCCGTTGTTCGCGCCGTAGCGCTTCATCGCCGTCGGGCTCTGAATGCCGAACGGGATCAGCGTCAGCGCGCCCAGGAACGGCCCGAAGGACCGCCTCAGCTTCACGACGGCGGTGCTGGTGCCCTTCGCCTGGCAGCTCCGGTACAGCGCGTTCTTCGCGGTGTCGCCGGTCTTGAAGCCGCTGAAGACGAGGTTGTAGTAGTAGGAGACGCCCGGGCTCTGGAGCGCGCCGGTGTAGTTGAACCAGCGCTCGAAGTTGGCACAGACGGCGCGCGCGTTGAACGGCGTCCCGTCGTGGAACTTGACGCCGCGGCGGAGCGCGAACGTCCACGTCTTGCCGTCCGCGGACTGCTTCCAGCTCGTCGCGAGGTCGGGCACGAGCCTGGTCGTACCGGGTGCCTGTGCAACCAGCGTCTCGACGATCTGCTTGATGACGCGGATCGACTCGCCGTCGTTTGCGAGCGATCCGTCGAGCGAGACCGGATCGGCCGACGCCCCGAAGACGAGCGTGTCCTTCGCGTGGGAGCGGCTCGACGCGGCGAACGCCGCCGTCGTGACCGCGAGGGCGACCGTCACAAGGACAAGCGCGAACTCGATCACTCGACGGACGTCGTGGCTTCTCATGACGATCGCTCCTCTCGTTGGCCCAGTCACCAACGAGACCGAATCACAGCCGCGTTCGTACGTCAATCGACTTGCTCGTTCGCTGTGCGCACAACGGACACCCCGCTCCGCGACGTGCGAGACTCCGAGCGTTGGTCGCCGTCATCGGGAGTGGGAGCATCGGCGTCGGCTGGGCGACGACGTTTGCCCGCAGCGGCTTCGACGTCGCGCTCTACGACGTCGACCCCGCACGGCTCGAGGCGGCCCTGGGCGAGCTGCGCGCGAAGCTGGACGACCTCGCCCGCTTCGAGCTGCTCGACGAGCCCCCGGCGGCGGTGGCCGCTCGGGTGGCGCCGTCGGCCGACCTCGCCGAAGCCGTTCGCGGGGCGTCGTACGTGCAGGAGTGCGCGCCGGAGGAGCTCGCGTTGAAACGCGAGCTCCTTGCACGGCTCGACGGCGAGTCGCAGCCGGCGGCCGTGATCGCGTCGTCGTCCTCGACGATCACTTGCTCGTCCCTGGCCGCCGACCTTCCGGGCCGCGACCGCTGCCTCGTCGCCCATCCAGGCAACCCGCCGTACCTGCTCCCGGTCGTCGAGCTCGTTCCCGCGCCGTTCACGCGACCCGACGTCGTCGACCGCGCCGCCGCGCTGCTCGAACGCGCAGGCATGAGCATCGTTCGTGTGCGCACCGAGCCCGAAGGCTTCGTCTTCAACCGCCTGCAGGGAGCTCTTCTGCGGGAGGCCTACTGCCTCGTGCGAGACGGCGTGGCGAGCGTCGACGACGTCGACCGCGTCGTTCGCGACGGGCTCGGCCGCCGGTGGGCGGTGATCGGGCCGTTCGAGACGGTCGACCTGAACACGCGCGGCGGAATCGAGACGCACGCCGGGCGTCTGGGCCCTGCGTACGAGCGGATGGGAGCCGAGCGCGGGCAGCACGATCCGTGGACGCCCGACCTCGTGGGCCGTGTGACCGGCGAGCGCCGCCGGCTCCTGCCGCTCGAGCGATGGGAGGAGCGCGTCGCGTGGCGCGACCGGATGCTGATGGCCCTCGAGCGTGCGCGGCGGCGCTTCGAGGGGTAGCGCGTGCTGATCCGCCGCGACGACGTCACGGAGATCGCCGCCCCCGCCGACGCGGTCGCGATGCGCCCGCTCGTCACGGCTGCGCACGCCGCGGGAATGAGCGTGACGTGGGTGCGGCTCGCCGGACGCCACCGCAGGCTGCGGACCGATCGCTCGGCGCGCGTCTACTACGTCCTCGAAGGCAACGCCGTGTTCGTCCTCGGCGACGAGCCGGAGCTCGAGGTGCGGAAGGACGACGTCGTCGTCGTGCCGCGCGGCGTCCCCTACGAATTCTGGGGCGAGATGACGTATCTCGTGGTCAACGCACCGGCGTTCGTCGAGGGCGACGACATCTATGACGACGACTGATCACAGGATCGCGCGCAGGAACTCCTGCGTCCTTGCGTTCTGCGGCGCCGCCAGCACGTCGCGGGCCGGTCCCTCCTCGACGATGCTGCCCGCGTCCATGAAGAGCAGGCGGTCGCCGACCTCGCGCGCGAATCCCATCTCGTGCGTGACGACGATCATCGTCATCCCGGACACGGCGAGCTTCTTCATCTCCTCGAGGATGCCGCCAATCAGCTCCGGGTCGAGCGCCGAGGTCGCCTCGTCGAACAGCATCAGCTCGGGCCGCATCGCGAGCGCCCGCGCGATCGCGACGCGCTGCTTCTGCCCGCCGGAGAGCTGATTCGGGTACGCCTTTGCCTTCGCGCCCATGCCGACGCGCTCGAGCTCCTCGAGCGCGCGCGCCCGGGCCTGCACCTTCGGCAGGCCGAGGACGCGGATCGGCGCGGCCGCGACGTTGTCGAGCGCGGTCATGTGCGGAAACAGGTTGAAGTGCTGGAAGACCATGCCGATCTTCGTCCGGAAGTGGCGGAGCCGCCGCTCGTGGTCGAGCCGCGCACGGACGTCGAACCGCGGCAGGCTCTCCTGCGACAGCGTCTCCCCGAGGAACGTCACCGATCCCGTCTCGGGCGGCGCGAGGAAGTTGATGCAGCGCAGGAGCGTGCTCTTGCCGGAGCCGCTCGGCCCGATCACGACGAGGGTCTCGCCCTTCGTGACGGTCAGATCGATGTCGCGCAGGACGTGCTGCTCCTTCGCGTGGCCGCGGTGGAACCACTTGTTGATCCGCTCGGCGCGGACGATCCCGTCGGCGCTCACCGGAGGTGCCTCTGGAGGTGCCGCTCGAGACCGGCGGCGAGCGCGGAGATCACGAGCACGATCGTCAGGTAGAAGAACGCCACGAGCGTGTACAGCTCGAACGGCGCGCGGTAGAAGCCCACCAGCTGGTTCGTGACGCCCATCAGGTCCATGGTGCCGATGATCGCGACGATCGACGAGTCCTTGACGATGTCGACGAACTGGTTCACGAGGCTCGGGACGGCAGTGCGGATCGCCTGCGGCAGGACCACCGTCGTGAAGCCACGGACGCGCCCGAACCCGAGGCTCGTCGCCGCCTCGTGCTGCCCGCGGTCGACCGCGCCGAGCGCAGAGCGGTAGATCTCGGCCATGTACGCGGAGTTGAGGATCGTGAGCGCGATCACACCTGCGGTGAGCGGGCTGAGGTTGATCCCCGTTGCGCCCGCGATCCCGAAGTACACCCAGAGGACGTAGATGTACAGCGAGACCGCGCGGAACACCTGGATGTAGGCGTAGGCGGCGAGGCGGAGCGGCGCGAACTGCGCCATCCGGCAGAGGGCGACGATGAGACCCAGCGCGAGCGAGAGCACGAGGGCGACGAGGCTCAGCTCGAGCGTGATCCTGAGGCCGTGCTCGAGCTGGCCGAACGACTCCTGGACGACCGACCAGCGGAACGCGTAGGCGAGTAGCGCGCTCACGGCAGGCGGAGGAAGCGCTCGGCGCCTGTCACGACCAGCGAGAAGATCGCGACGAGCACGATCAGGATCAGCCCGACGGCGGTGAACGGCTCGAATGGCGTGAAGTAGGTCAGGTTGATGTCCTGCGCCACGAAGACCATGTCGGCGACGCCGATCACCGAGATCAGGGTCGCGCCCTTGAGCAGGCCGACGAACGTGTTGCCGAGCGGCGGCAGCGCGATCCGAATCGCCTGTGGGAACACGACGTGGCGGAACGTCGAGCGGCGCGCGAAGCCGAGTGCGGTCGCCGCCTCGGCCTGGCCGCGGTCGACGCCGCCGATCGCCGCGCGGAAGATCTCGGCGGTGTACGCGGACCCGGTCAGGGTGAGCGCGATGATCGCCGCCTGCACGCCGGTGAAGGCAACGCCGAGCACGACGGCGAGGCCGAAGTAGACCCAGTACAGGAACACGAGCAGCGGCACGCCGCGCACGAGCTGCACGTACGCGAACGCCGGCCAGCGGAAGAGCCGCACGCCGGAGACGCGCAGCAGCGCGACGGCCATCCCGAGCACGCAGGCGAGCAGGAACGAGATCGCCGTGACCCAGATGTCGAGCCACGCGCCGAGCAGGAACGCGTGCCTGTGCTCGAGGACGACGCTCCAGTCGAACGCGTACGCGAACATTCTTCTGTTACCGCCCGGGGGCGAGGGTTACGGACTCGCCCCCGTGGCGTTCCCTTACGACTGGTACGGCACCGCCTCGCCGTTGGTGCCGACGACCGAGGTGTTCAGGTGGTACTTCTTCGTCGACGGTCCGACCCACTTCTTCCACAGGCCGGCCATCGTCTGGTGCGTCGACTGGTAGCGGAGCCAGTTCGTCACCCACTGCCACACCTTCTCGTCGCCCTCCGGCATGAAGTACGTGTTCGCGTCGACGAACAGCGCCGGGCCGCCGAGCGGCCTCAGGTTCTTGTTGTTCCCCAGGATCGAGCCGGCGGAGAACTCGCTGAAGATCGCCGCGTCCGCACGGCCGACGGACACCTCGGTCGCGGCGTCCGACTCCGTCGCCATCGCCTTGAACTTCGCCTTCGGGAAGATCACGGGGGCGCTCGCCTGCTGCGAGCTCCCCTGGAGGACGGCGAACCGCGCCGTCCGCAGGTCGCTCAGGCGGTGCGCCTTCGAGCTCTTCTTCACGAGCACCACGTTGGACTCGTAGAAGACCGGCACGCCCGCGAACCAGCCCTGCAGCGCCCTGCTCGGCAGGATCGTCGCCGCGATGCCGACCATGTCGAACTTGTCGGCGGCGAGCCCTGCGAACAGCTGCGCGAACGGCGTCTGCACGTACTCGGGCTTCACACCGATGTCCTTCATCATCATCTCGGTGATCTGGACCATGTAGCCCGACGGCTTCTTCGTCTTCGGGTCGATGAACTGGAGCGGCGGGAAGCTGAGGTCGACGCCGAGCCGCGCCTTCTTCGTCTTCGTCCACCTGTCGAGGACGGAGTCCGCGGCGATCCGTCGTCCGGCGGCCGGTGCCGCGCCGGCGAGAGCCCCCGCTCCGGCCGCGCCGGCGAGCGCGAGTCCTCCGGTTCTGATCAGCGCGCCGCGGGTCGTCCGACCGTTCGACGCGGCCTGCGAGTCCTGCTCAGACATCGTTCCTCCCGGGGGTGAGAGCGGTGGCCGTGATCGTTCGGGCGACGTTCGCACACCGCGCAAAGATTTGCAATGCGCACCGGATGCGATGATGGCGCCGGTGCGAACGACAGTGCCCGGATTGCGGCCGCCCGCCGCTTCCGCCGCCGCGACGATCCTCTTCGCGGGGCGGCCGGTCGACTGCCTCGACGGAGACACCGTCGCGGCCGCGCTCGTCGCCGCCGGCGAGCTCGTCTGCCGGATCGCTCCCGACGGCGGCCCGCGCGGCGTCTTCTGCGGGATGGGCGTGTGTCACGACTGCGTCGTCGTGGTCGACGGCGCACCCGTTCGCTCGTGCATGACGCGCGCGCGCGACGGAATGGTCGTGGAGGTCCAGCCCGCGACGCCTGCCCTGCGCTCCCGCGCGCCGGTCCGGCTCGAGCCCGTCGTGCTCGCGCCGGACGTGCTCGTCGTCGGCACCGGGCCTGGCGGTCTCGCCGCCGCTGCGGCCGCGGCGGAGGCCGGCGCGCAGGTCGTCCTCGTCGACGAGCGCCCCAAGCCCGGCGGCCAGTACTTCAAGCAGCCGTCCGACGCGTTCGACGTCGACGAATCGGCGCTCGACGCGCAATACCGGGCCGGGCGGGAGCTGATCCGCCGAGCGGAGCGCGCCGGGGTGGCGTTCGAGCAGGGCGCGCAGATCTGGGGCGCGAGCTCGGCGCAGGAGCTGCTCGCGGTCGCGGAAGGGCGCGCACTCGCGCTCCGGCCGCGCCGCCTCGTGCTCGCGACGGGCGCGTACGAGCGCGGCGTGCCGCTCCCGGGGTGGACGCTGCCCGGGTTCATGGCCACCGGCGCCGCGCAGACGCTGATGCGCGCCTACCAGGTGCTGCCGGGCCGGCACGTGCTCGTCTCCGGCAACGGACCGCTGAACGTTCAGGTCGCCGCGGAGCTCGTGCGCGCGGGCGCGTCCGTCGTCGCCCTGTGCGAGGTTGCGCGCGCGGGGACTCCGGCACGCGGCGCGCACGTCGCCCGAATGGTGGTCGCGGCGCCCGACCTGATGCGCCAGGGCGTGAACTACCTGCGCACGCTCCGGCGCGCGCGTGTGCCGATCCTCTACGGCCATTCGGTCGTCCGCGCCGAGGGGACGGAGCGCGTCGAGCGCGCGGTCGTCGCGCGGCTCGACGGCGACGGCCGCGCCCTGCCGGGCACCGAGCGCGCGTTCGAGGTCGACGCCGTGTGCGTCGGCTTCGGCTTCCTCCCGTCGAACGAGCTCGCGCGGACGCTCGGCGTCGAGCACGTCTACGACCATGCCCTAGGACAGCTCGTCGCCGTGCGCCACGGCGCAGGCAGGTCGAGCGTCGAACACGTCTGGGTCGTCGGCGACGGCGGCGGGACCGGCGGCGCGCGCCTCGCGCAGGCGGTCGGCGAGCTCGCGGGGGCCGACGTCGCGGGCAGCCTCGGCTTCTCCGCTCCGCGCTCCCGGCGCGCGGAGCGCGCCCGGCGCCGCAACGAACGCTTTCAACGCTCGCTGGCCGCGCTCTACGCGGCACCGCGCCTCGTCGACCAGCTCGCCGACGCGGAGACGCTCGTCTGCCGGTGCGAAGGCGTGACGCTCGGCGCGGTCGACGCGGCGTTCGTCCGTGGCACGGCGTCGATCGGAGCGGTGAAGCGCACCACGCGTGCGGGAATGGGCCGCTGCCAGGGCCGCTACTGCGCGCCGGTGCTGGCGGAGATCGCCGCGCGGCGGTCGGAGTCGCCGCTCGACGAGGAGGCGTGGTTCGCGCCGGCGCCGCCGTTCAAGCCGCTGCCCGTCGACGTGATCGCCGCCGCGACGGCCGCGCTTGGCCCCGACTGACCGCCCGGGTCAGACCCGGGACATGGCCCGCGACATGGCCCGCGACCTGGCCTGGGACATGGCCCGCGACATGGCCCGGGACATGCCCCGCCCAGGTACGCCCAGGGTCAGGCCCGGGACATGGCCCGCCCAGACACACCTAAGGTCAGACGCGAGACACTTCGGCGTGTCAGCAAAACCGCGACGGCGAGAACGGCGCGAGGTCGCGTCCCGGGTCGCCGCCGAGCGCGAGCGTCGCCGCGAGGCGGCCCATGATCGGGCCGCCGCAGAAGCCGAGGAACGGGAACATCGCAACGAAGAATCCCGGCACGTCGTCGAGTTCTCCGATCACCGGCTTGCCGTCGGCGAGCCCCGGGCAGACCCCGGCCCACGTCCGCAGCAGGGACGCGCCGCCGGCGTCCGGTATGACCTCGAGCGCGAGCCGCAGGTTGTCGCCGAGCGAGCGGAGGTCGATGCCGAGGCGGCCCGAGCCGTCACCGGTCCGTGCGGGCCAACCGCCGCCGATCAGCAACGAGCCGACGCGGGCCTGCTTGACCGTCAGCTTTCCGCCGGCGTAGTACATGAGGTGCCGGACGAGCGGCGGGACGGCCTCGGTCGCGCACATCTGGATCGGGTGCGACTCGACCGGCAGCTCGACGCCGACGAGTCGTGAGACCGTGCCGGCCTCCGCCCCGCCGCAGTCGACGATGCGCTCGCACTCGATGGGACCGCCATTGGTCGCGACGCGGAACCCCGACGACGTGCGGTCGATCGCGCGCACTTCGGTCTGCGGCAGGAGCCGCGCGCCGCGCTCCAGAGCCGCGCGCGCGAACGCCGGCGCCGCGAGCAGCGGGTTCGCCTTCCCCTCGAAGGGACAGAGCAGGCCGCCGGCCATCCGCTCAGACACGTACGGGGCGACGCGCTGCAGGTCGGCGCGCGACAGGAGTTCGACCTCCACACCGAACTCGCGGTCGACCGCGGCCTTCCGCTCGACGTCGCGCAGCTGCTCCTCCGTCGCGGCCACGAGCAGGCCGCCGCAGAGGTCGACCTCGAGGTCGACGCCGAGCTCGTCGGACAGCCCCTGCCAGAGGCGGATGGAGTCCTGCATCAGCGCGAGCGACGGCGCGAACTCGCGGGCCCACCCCTCGCCGTGCTCGTCCCACGCCTCGTGCTGGATCTGACCATGCAGACCGCCGGCGTTCCGGCCCGACGCCTGCGTGTTGAGATCGTGGCGCTCGACCAGCGCCACGTCGGCGCGAGCGCCGGCGAGGTAGTACGCGGCGGCACAGCCCGTCACGCCGCCGCCGATCACGAGCACATCGGCGCGACTTGCCACGAGTCACGAATCTACCTATCATCGAGCGGTTCGCAAGGCGCACAGATGTCCGCGGGGAGAACGAAATGACGCACGAGTTCAGAGGGAGCTACACCGTCGCGATCACCCCGTTCACTCAGGACGGGAGCGCGGTCGACGAGGCGGCCTGGAAGCGCTTCCTCGACTGGCAGCTCGACGTCGGCGTCCCCGGCGTCATCGTCCTCGGATCGACGGGCGAGTTCCTCTCGGTGTCGGACGACGAGCGCACGCTCCTCGTCGAGACCGCGGTCAACCACGTCGCCGGCCGCATCCCCGTCCTCGTCGGGACGATGAACGCCCACACGCCGAACGCCGTCCGCTACAGCCGTGAGGCCGAGGCGCTCGGCGCGGACGGGCTGATGATCGTCCCGCCGTACTACTTCACGCCCACCGACGACGAGATCTTCAACTACTACGGCGCGATCTCCGAGGCCGTCTCGCTGCCGATCATGCTCTACAACAATCCGGTCACGACGAACGTCGACATGTCGGCGAAGCTCGTCGGCAGGCTGACGCGCGCGTTCGAGAACATCCGCTACATCAAGGAGGCCAGTCTCGACGTCGCGCGCGTGCACGACGTGATCGAGGAGACGGACGGCGTGATGAACGTCTTCGCGGGCGAGCGGATCGTCGAGTCGTTCCTGCTCGGCGCGGTCGGCTACGTCAATCCCTACGGGAACTACATCCCCCGGGCCTCCCACCGGATCTGGGACTTCCTCGTCGAGGGCCGCATCGACGACGCGAAGAAGATCCAGCGCCTGATCAACGCGATCGACCACGTGATCGCCGAAGGCCATCCGACCTACGGCCACCAGTGCTACTCGAAGGCGCTGGCCGCGGCCGCGGGCTTCCCCGTCGGCGACGTGCGCGCGCCGCTGACGACCTTCAGGGAGCTCGGAGACGAGGGCCGGGCGCGGGTGACGACGATCGAGACGCACATGCGCGAGCTCGACGAGCTCATGGACGCGCTCGACCACGCGCCCGCACTGACCGCCTAGGAATCGACGGCGCGGGCCTGCGTCTCGGCGTCGTGTCCGTGCCGGCGGAGGAGGTCGGCGACCGCGTCCTCGGCGAAGCGCAGGCCGTCGTGCATGCCGAGCCGGTACGGCGCGGTGCCCTTGGCGTCGTTGAAGTCGAGCTCCTCCGCGATGCGAACGAGGAGCGCCCGCAGGCCGGCCGCGAGGTCGTCGCCGGGATCGGCGACCCGCTCTCCCTGCGAGGCCGCCAGCGAGTTCCCCGGCGGCTCGATCACGTCGCCGTCTCGCGGTACGCGCGCACCAGCTCCGTCAGCGCTTCGGGGTCGAAGCCGACGATGTGGCGATCGCGCCAGTAGAGCTGCGGGACGACCAGCGCGCCGGTTCGCGTGCCGAGCTCCTCGCGCGCGGCGTCGCTGCCGCGGATGTTGCGATCCTCGAACGGCACGTCGTGGTCGGAGAGAAACTCCCTCACGCGGCAGCACTCCTGTCAGGTCGGAGTGCGCGCCTCGGTGTTCAGCGTGTAGAGGACGACCTCGGCGCTCATCGTGCTTCGACCCTACCACCGGTGCTGCGGCGCCCGATCGGATGCATCGTCGCTCGATGGAAGTTCACCGTCCCCGCCGCGCGCAGCACGAGCTCCGCGATGCGCCAGCCGGCGTCCGTCCGCTCGAAGCGATGGTGGTAGCGGGCCCAGAGCTCCCCGTCGGGCGAGCCGTCCACGTACCGGTGCCACGCGTAGAGATAGGTCACGCCGTGCGCCCGGTCGGGGCCGTCGAACACCAGCTGGATGTTCGACACGTGGTGACTCGTCGCGGCGAACGTGCTCTCCAGGCCGACCGCGATCGTCTTCGCGACCGCATCCGCGCCGACGATCGTCGCCGCCTCCGGTCCGTAGTCGACGGTCGCGTCCGCCGTGAAGAGCGCGGCGACCGCGTCCGGCTCGTTGTTGTCGAAGTGGTAGCAGTAGGCGTGGACGAGGTCCGCGATCGCCTGGCGGTCGACGAGCTCGCGAACGTCGGCGGCGAGATCCATCGCCGGAGCAGCTAGGAGCGCGGCAGGAGATCGCGGGCGGATCGCACCACGCCCTCCGGCAACGACTCGCGGATCTCCTCGGCGGCGCGCAGGGTGAGCGGCAGGAACTCCGTCTTCATCGTCTTCAGCGACACCCGCGGCGTCGGGCAGCACACGTTCAGCGCGGCGATCGTCCGGCCGGCGCGGTCCCGGATCGGGACGGACAGCGAGCGAAAGCCGATCTCGTACTCCTCGTCCATCACCGTCCAGCCGTCCCGCCGCGCCTGCAGGATCACCTCGCGGAGCTTTCGCTTCGAGACGATCGTCTTGCTCGTGTACCGCTCCGGACGCAGCTCGGCGAGGAAGCTGTCGAGCGCGTCGTCGTCGAGCGCGGCGAGCAGCACGCGCCCCGTCGACATGCAGTAGGCGGGCAGGCGGCTGCCGACGTCGAGGTTGACGCTGATCACCCGCTGCGTCGTCGTGCGGTTGACGTAAACGCACCACTCGCCGTCCAGCACGGCGGCGAGGCACATCTCGTCGAGCTCGTCCGCCAGCTCGTCCATGACAGGCTGCGCGATCTCCGCGAACGTGATCGACGACAGCGCCGAGAAGCCCAGCTCGAGGATCTTCGGCCGGAGGCGGAAGTACTTGCCGTCTGTCTCCGCGTAGCCCTCGCGCACGAGCGTGAGCAGGAACCGGCGCGCGGCCGCGCGGTTGATGCCCGTGCGTTTCGCGACCTCGCTGAGCGTCATGCTCGGACGGCTGCGGTTGAAGGCGCGGATCACCATCAACCCGCGCGCGAGCGAGTTCACGTAGTCGCGATCGTCGCTGTCGCGCTGCACCACGTCGACGGTGCCGGGAATCGCCAAGCTAGCGCCGCGCCGGCCGGTCGACGTCTCCCACGCACAGGTACTTCACCTCGACGAACTCCTCGATCCCGTGATGCGAGCCCTCGCGGCCGATGCCGGATTCCTTGACGCCGCCGAACGGTGCGCCTTCGTACGAGAAGACGCCCGTGTTGACCGCGACGATCCCGAACTCGAGCGCTTCGCCGACGCGCCAGATGCGGCCGTTGTCGGTGGCGAAGAAGTACGCGGCCAGCCCGTACTCGGTGTCGTTCGCGAGCTCGATCGCCTCCTGCTCGGTCGCGAACCGGAACACCGGCGCGACGGGACCGAACGTCTCCTCGTGCGCGATCCGCATCGCAGGCGTTGCGCCGGCCAGCACGGTCGGCTGGAAGAACGTGCCGCCGAGCTCGTGGCGCGAGCCGCCGGCGACGACCGTCGCGCCGCCTGCCAGCGCGTTCTCGATGTGCGCCTCGACCTTCGCCACCGCCGCGTCGTCGATGAGCGGGCCCTGCTCGACGCCGTCGTCGAAGCCGTTCCCGACGCGGAGGGCGCGCACGGCGACGCCGAACCGCTCGACGAACGAATCGTAGACGCCGTCCTGGACGAGGATCCGGTTCGCGCACACGCAGGTCTGGCCCGCGTTCCTGAACTTGGACGCGATCGCGCCCTCGACGGCCACGTCGACGTCGGCGTCGGCGAAGACGATCAGCGGCGCGTTCCCGCCCAGCTCGAGCGAGACCTTCTTCACGGTCCGGGCGCACTTCGCCATCAGCTCCTTCCCGACCTCGGTCGAGCCCGTGAAGGTCAGCTTGCGCACGGTCCGGTTCGTCGCCAGCTCGTCGCCGACGACGGACGCGGAGCCGGGAACGACGCTGAACACACCGGGCGGGACCTCCGCGCGGCGGGCCAGCTCCCCGAGCGCCAGGGCCGAGAGCGGGGTCGCGCTCGCGGGCTTCAGCACCATCGTGCAGCCGGCGGCGAGCGCCGGGCCGGCCTTGCGCGGGATCATCGCCATCGGGAAGTTCCACGGCGTGATCGCGGCGCACACACCGATCGGCTGCTTGAGCACGACGAGGCGGCGGTCGGCGGCGTTCGCCGGGATCGTCTCGCCGTAGACGCGCTTCGCCTCCTCCGCGTACCACTCGATGAAGGCGGCGCCGTAGAGGATCTCGCCCTTCGCCTCGCCGACGGGCTTGCCCTGCTCCGCCGTGAGGATCGCCGCGAGGTCGTCCGCGGCTTCGACGATCAGGTCGAACCAGCGCCGCATGACGGTCGAGCGCTGCTTCGCCGTCAGCGCCGCCCACGCGGGAAACGCGCGCGCCGCCGCGGCGATCGCGCGCCGCGTGTCGTCCCGCGTCGCGCTCGCAACTGAGGCGACGAGCTCGCCGGTCGCGGGGTCCGTGACGTCGAAGCGCGCGCCGTCGGATGCGGCCACCCACTCGCCGTCGACGAGGAGGTCGTCGCGCAGGAGGTCCGGGTCGCCGAGGCGCGAGAGGACGGTGGGCGCCTGGGCGGTCGCCATCCCGCGTGATGTTCACACATCGCGCGGGCAACCGCAATGCGCACAACCGCCTACTCGACCCGGAGCACGGCCTTCCCCAGCACCCGCTCGTCCACCTCGATGCCGAGGCCCGGACCCGCGGGGAGCCGCGCACGGCCGTTCTCGGCCGCCGGCGTGCCGGTTGCGAAGCGCTCCACCACCATCGACGAGGGCAGGTACCCGCTCAGGACGAGCTTCGGCGGGAGGGAGCAGTTCATGTGCATCGCGGCCGCCGTGACGATGTCGCCGCCGCCGGAGTCCTCGACCGTGATCGGCAGGCCGAAGGCGGCGGCGAGGTCGCGCACGCGCCGCGTCGGCGTGATGCCGCCGAGGCGCGAGATCTTCAGGCGCACCGCGTCGAGCGCGCCGGCCTCCCGGGCGCGGACGAGCTCCACGATCCCGGTCAGGCTCTCGTCGAGGATCAGCGGCCGCGCCGACGAGCGCCGCACCTGTGCGCACTCCTCGATCGTCGCGCACGGCTGCTCCACGTAGAGGTCGTGCCGGCCGACGGCGGCGACGACGCGCACGGCGTCGGCCTGCGGCCAGTAGCCGTTCGCGTCGAGCATCAGGCGGTCGACGTCGTGGCCGACCGCGTCGACGCAGGCCTCGATGCGCTCGACGTCGTCTCGCCACTCGGTCCCGACCTTCAGCTGCACCTGCCGGTAGCCCGCCGCGAGCAGCTCGGCGCAGCGCTGCCGGACTTCCTCCGGCGGCGCGATTCCGACGCCGTTGTAGAGCGGGAGCTCCTCCTGCTGCGTACCGCCGAGGAGGTCGCTCACGCGGAGGCCGGCCGACTTGCCGAGGAGGTCCCAGCACGCCATGTCGATTGCCGACTTCGCGTAGGCGTACCCCTTCACCGCGGCGTCCATCCGCGCGTAGACGACGTCCACCTGCCGGGGGTCCGCGCCAAGCACCGCGGGCGCGACGAGGCCGAGCACCGCGCGCGTCGCCGGCCCATACCCGGGTAGGAAGCTCGGCGTGAAGACGCACTGCTCGCCCCACCCCACGAGGCCGTCGCCGGTCTCGACGCGCACGACCGTCGAGTCCTGGTCGGTCGAGACGCGGCCGCCCGACATGCGGAACGGTCCGCCCGCGTGGTGGAGACGCACCGCGAAGATCTCGACGCGCCGAATGACTGGTGTCTCCGTGGTCACGACCCTCCGTGGACGGCGGCGCGAACTTGTGAGAAGGTTCGCAGATCGCGCGAACTACCGCAATGCGCACGTCTGAGGACGCGACCACGGTCGAGGAGCTCGACCGGCGGTTCGTCTTCCACCCGTTCACGCAGCTCGACGAGCACGCCGCCTCCGACGCGCCCATGATCGTCGAGGGCGAGGGCGCGACGCTGCGCGACTCGCAGGGACGGAGCTACCTCGACGCGATGGCCGGGCTCTGGTGCGTGAACGTCGGCTACGGCCGCCGCGAGCTCGCGGAGGCGCTCCACGACGAGGCGCTGAAGCTCGGCTACTACCACGCGTTCTCGTCGATGGCGACGGACACGCCGGCCCTGCTCGCCGAGCGCGTGATCGGGCGCTACCCCGTCCCGATGTCGAAGCTCTTCTTCGGCAACAGCGGCTCCGACGCGAACGACACGCAGGTCAAGATCGTCTGGTACTACTGGAACGCACTCGGCCGCACGGCGAAGAAGAAGATCATCTCGCGTCGGCGCGCCTATCACGGCGTGACCGTGATGACCGCCGGCCTGACCGGCCTCGACAGCATGCACACGGGCTTCGACCTGCCGCTGCCGATGATTCGCCACACGACGGCGCCGCACCGGCTCTGGGAGGCCGAGGCCGGAGAGAGCGACGAGGACTTCGCCGCCAGGCTCGCCGCCGACCTCGAGCGGCTGATCGTCGCGGAAGGGCCGGACACCGTCGGTGCGTTCATCGCCGAGCCGCTCCAGGGGGCCGGCGGCGTGATCGTCCCGCCGCGCACGTACTGGGAGCGTGTCCAGGCCGTCCTGCGCGAGTACGACGTGCTGCTGATCGCGGACGAGGTGATCTCCGGCTTCGGCCGCCTCGGGCGCTGGTTCGGCGCGGAGGAGTTCGGCATCGAGCCCGATCTGGTCACGATCGCGAAGGGGATCACGTCCGGCTACATGCCGCTGTCCGGCTGCCTCGTTTCGGAGCGCATCTGGAGCGTGCTGCTCGAAGGAACGGCGGCGCTCGGGCCGTTCGGGCACGGGTACACGTACACCGCGCACCCGGTTTCCGCGGCCGCGGGGATCGCGAACCTCGATGTCCTCGAGCGCGACGGCCTCGTCGAGCAGGCAGCGGCGCGCGGCGAGCACATGCACGCGCGCCTGCGCGAGGCGTTCGCAGACCATCCGCTCGTGGGCGAGGTGCGCGGGCTCGGTCTGATCGGCGCGGTCGAGTTCGTGGCGGAGAAGGCTCCGCCGCGCGCATTCGACCCCGCGCTCAAGGTCGGCCCGCGCATCGCGCGGCGCTGCCTCGAGCTCGGCCTGATCACGCGCGCTCTCCCGGCCGCCGACACGATCGCGTTCTCCCCGCCGTTCGTGGTCACCGAGGCGGAGCTCGACACGATGGTCTCGCTTGCCCGGCGCGCGGTCGACGAGATCGAGGCCGAGCTCCGGCGCGAGGGGTGAGCGCGACGGTGCGGCTCGGGTTGATCGTCAATCCGGTCGCCGGGATGGGCGGCAGAGTCGGGCTGAAGGGCACCGACGGCGCGGACATCGTCTCGCGCGCGCTGGCGCTCGGCGCGACGCCGGTCGCACCCGCGCGTGCGGCGCGCGCGCTGGCCCGGCTCGAGCGCTGCCGCGACAGCCTCTCGGTCGTCGCCGGCGCCCGGGCGATGGGCGGCGATCTCGCGCGTGCACATTCGTTTCGCACGGAGGTCGTGGACGCAGGCGACCGCGAGGAGACGTCCGCCGACGACACGAAGGCCGCCGCCGCCGACATGGAGCGGCGGCGCGTCGACCTGATCCTGTTCGCCGGAGGCGACGGGACGACACGCGACATCGTCGACACCGTCGGCACGCGCGTGCCCATCCTCGGCATCCCGACGGGCGTGAAGATGCACTCGGCCGTCTTTGCGACGAGCCCGGAGGCGGCGGGCGACGTCGTCGCGTCGCATCTCTCCGGGCGCGCGCGCGAGCTGCGCGAGTCCGAGGTGATGGACGTCGACGAGGACGCGCTGCGCGAGGGCCGCGTCTCGGCGCGACTGCACGGCGTCGCGTCCGTGCCGGTCGACCGCGCGCGCGTCCAGCATCCGAAGGCGTCGTCGCCGTCGCCCGGCGCGAGCCTCGACGCGCTCTGCCGCCAGGTCGCAGCGGAGGCGTCGGCCGATCGGCTCACGCTCTTCGGTCCGGGCACGACGACGCAGCGCATCCTCGCCCACCTCGAGCTCGACGGCACGCTGCTCGGCGTCGACGCCGTCCGCTCGGGCGCGCTCGTCGGCTCGGATCTCAACGAGTCGCAGTTGCTCGAGCTGCTCGGCACGGGGCCGGCGAAGCTCGTCGTCGCCGTCGTCGGCGGCCAGGGGTACGTGTTCGGGCGCGGCAACCAGCAGCTGAGCCCGGAGGTGATCCGCCGCGTGGGGCTCGACCGGATCGAGATCCTCGCCGCCCTCGACAAGGTGCTCGCCCTCGACCCGCCGCGCCTGCGCGTCGACACCGGCGACCCGGGGCTCGACGCGGAGCTGACCGGGTATCGCCCCGTACGCTTCGCACCGAACCGATCCTTCGTCCTCAAGGTCTCGACGTGACGCGTCCGGAGGTGCCCGCGTGAGAACGACCGCTCATCCGTACATGGCGAACTCCGTCCCGGAGATCAAGCAGGAGATGCTGGACGCGATCGGCGCGTCCGACATCGAGGAGCTGTTCCAGCAGATCCCGGAGCGGCACCGGTTGCGCGGCGACCTGCCGCTCCCGCCGGCGCTCGAGTCGGAGATCGCGCTGCAGCGGGAGCTGCGCCAGACGCTCGCGCGTAACGAGACGTGCGAGGAGAACCTGAGCTTCCTGGGTGCGGGCTGCTGGCAGCACTACGTCCCCGCCGTCTGCGACGAGGTGGTGCGCCGCAGCGAGTTCGTCACGCCGGTGTGGGGCACGCCGTCGTCGGACTACGGCCGCAACCAGGCCTGGTTCGAGTTCTGCAGCCAGCTCGGCGAGCTACTCGCGCTCGACTTCGTCGGGCTCCCCGTCTACAGCTGGGGCTGCGCGGCCGGGCACGCGATCCGAATGGCGTCGCGGATGACCGGGCGGCGCGAGGTGCTCGTCCCGCGCTCGCTCGACCCCGAGCGGCTCGCGGTCATCCGCACCTACTGCGAGCCGCGCGAGACGGCCAGCCACCTCGACGTCGTCCTCGTCGACTTCGACCCGGCCACCGGGCGCATCGACCTCGAGGACCTGGCGTCGAAGCTGAGCGACGAGACGGCGGCCGTCTACTTCGAGACGCCGTCGTACCTCGGCACGATCGAGGCGGAGGCCGCCGAGGTGATCCGGCTCGCGCACGATCACGGAGCCGAGGCGATCGCAGGCGTCGACCCGATCTCGCTCGGGGTGCTGGCACCGCCCGGCGACTACGGCGCCGACATCGCCGTGGGCTCGATCCAGCCGCTGGGCGTGCACATGAACTGCGGCGGCGGCGCCGGCGGCTTCATCGCCTCGCGTGACGAGGAGCGCTACGCGCGCGAGTACCCGACGCTCAACCTCACGATCTGCGACACGGTCGTGCCGGGCGAGCGCGGGTTCGGGATGACGCTCTTCCACCAGACGTCGTACGGGTCGCGCGAGGAGGGGAACGACTGGACGGGCAACTCGACCTACCTCTGGTCGATCGCGGCAGCGACGTACATGTCGCTCCTCGGCCCCCAGGGCTTCGCCGACCTGGGCGAGCTGATCGTCCAGCGCAGCCACTACGCCGCGGCGCTGCTGGACGAGCTCGACGGCGTTCGCGTCGTGTTCTCGGGCGGCTTCTTCAAGGAGTTCGTCGTCGACTTCGCCGACAGCGGCAAGTCCGTCGCGGAGGTCAACCGCGGCTTGCGCGAGCGGCGGATCTTCGGCGGCAAGGACCTCTCGCGCGACCTCCCCGAGCTGGGCCAGAGCGCGCTCTACTGCGTGACCGAGGTGCACACGAGGGACGACGTCGACCGGCTGGCCGCTGTACTGGAGGAGGTGATCGCGGGATGACCGAGCTGCGCAGATACCACGCGGCGGTCTGGGACGAGCCGTTGGTGATGGAGCTGACGCGCGAGGGACGGCGTGGCCTCCTCGTGCCGCAGGCCGAGCAGGAGGTCCGCGACCGCGTCGGCGACGCGGCGTCGCTGCTCCCGGCCGCGATGCGGCGGACGGAGCGGCCGGCGCTGCCAGAGCTCTCCGAGCCGGACGTGCTTCGCCACTACCTCCACCTCGCGCAGGAGACGCTCGGGATGATGGGGATCAGCCTCTTCGGCACCTGCACGATGAAGTACAACCCACGCCTCGGCGAGGCGTTCGCAGCGCGGCCGGAGCTCGCGGAGGTGCACCCCCACCAGGACGAGGACACGCTGCAGGGCGTCCTCCAGCTCGTCCACGAGTTCGACGGGATCCTGCGCGGGCTCTCGGGCATGGACCAGTTCGTCTTCCAGGCGGGCGGCGGCGCGCACGCGGCGTACACGTTCGCGTGCATCGCGCGCGCCTACCACGCGGAGCGCGGCGAGCTCGGCCGGCGCGACGAGGTGATCACGACGATCCAGGCCCACCCGTGCAACTCGGCCACCGCCGCCGCGGCGGGATTCAAGGTCGTGACGCTCATGCTCGAGGAGAACGGCTACCCATCGATCGACGCGCTGCGAGCAGCGGTCTCCGACCGCACCGCAGCGCTGATGGTCAACAACCCGGACGACATGGGGATCTACAACCCGGAGATCGATCGCTGGGTCGAGATCGTCCACGACGCGGGCGGCCTCTGCTTCTACGACCACGCAAACTTCAACGGCGTGATGAGCAAGATCCGCGCGCGCGATCTCGGCTTCGACGCGTGCATGTACATGCTCCACAAGACCTTCGGCGTGCCCAAGGGCGGCGGCGGCCCGGCCGTCGGCGCGTTCGGCTGCAGCGACGAGCTCGCGCGCTTCCTGCCGCGGCCGGTCGTCGTCCGCGACGGCGACCGCTACCGGCTCGACGACGACCGCCCCGCGAGCATCGGCAAGGTGCGCGAGTTCTGGGGCAACGTTCACCAGGTCGTCAAGGCGTGGACGTGGGCGCGCGCCATGGGCGCCGACGGGATCCGCGAGGCGTCCGACCTCTCGGTGCTCGCGAACAACTACATGGAGCGGCGCCTGTCGCAGATCCGCGGCCTCACCCGGTCGCATCCGCACATCGACGCGTACCGGATGGAGATGACGCGCTACAGCCTCGGCAAGGTGCAGGAGGACACCGGCGTCACCGTCGTCGACATCCAGAACCGGATGGCGGACTACGGCATCGACGCGCCGTGGCTCTCGCACGAGCCGTGGATCGTCCCCGAGCCGATCACGCCCGAGGCCGGCGAGATGTGGTCGAAGGAGGACCTCGACTACTGGATCGACGTGCTCGAGCAGGTGGTGAACGAGGCGTACGACGATCCCGAGCTCGTCCGCTCGGCGCCGCACAACCAGGTCGTGCACAAGCTCGCGGACCAGGCGCTCGACGATCCGGATGTGTGGGCCACGACGTGGCGCGCGTACCTGCGCAAGCGCGCGGGGGCCGCCGCGCCGGCGTGACGGAGGACCTCACCGGCCGTACCGTCCTGCTCACCGGCGCGTCGAAGGGCATCGGCGCGGAGACGGCGCGCGCGCTCGGCGAGGCCGGCGCGCACGTCGTCGCGCACTACGGCTCGGACGAGGAGGGCGCGCGGGCCGCGACCGCGGCGATCCCGGACGGGCGGAAGCTGCTCGTGCAGGCGGACTTCGAGGAGCCGTCGGCAGCGGGACGCCTGTGGCAGGAGGCCGTCGCCTGGCGCGGGCGTGTCGACGTCCTGGTGAACAACGCCGCGGTGATGCCGGAGACGCCGCTGTCGGCGTCCGACGACGACTGGCGCCGCGGGTGGGAGCGCGCGCTGCAGGTGAACGTCCGCGCGCCTGCCGACCTGACGCGAGACGCGGTGGGGCACTTCGTGCAGCACGGCGGGGGTGTCCTGGTCGCGATCTCGAGCTGGGTCGCGCAGCGCGGGCCGCGCGACCCGGCGCTGATGGCGTACGCCGCCTCCAAGGCAGCCGTCAAGGCGCTGACCCAGGCGGTCGGGCGTCATCACGCGCGCGACGGCGTGCTCGTGCATGTGATCGCCCCCGGCGTCGTCGGGACCGAGCTCTCGGAGATCGCAGCTGCGAGGACGGGCGGGACCGAGAAGCTGGTGGCCGAGCTTGCGATGGGCGAATGGGTGCCGCCGCGGGAGCTCGCCGAGCTGGTCGTGTTCCTCGCGAGCGGCCGCGTCCGCCATCTCACGGGGGCGACGCTCGACGTCAACGGCGCGACCTACGTCAGATGAAGTACGGCATCTGGCACGACTTCCGCAACCCTCCGCGCTGGCACCGTCCGTACGACGTGCTCTACCGCGAGAACCTCGAGCAGATCGAGTGGTCGGAGGAGCTCGGGTTCGAGTCGGTGTGGCTCTCCGAGCACCACGTCACCGACGAGGGCTACCTGCCGTCGGTGTTCCCGATGCTCGCGGCGATCGCGGAGCGAACGAGCACCATGCGCATCGGCTCGGCGATCCTGCTCGGGCCGTTCCAGCACCCGATCCGCTTCGCGGAAGACGTCGCGGTCCTCGACCAGCTGAGCGCGGGCCGGCTCGACGTCGGGCTCGGGCTCGGCTACCGCCGGGCGGAGTTCGAGGCGCTCGGCGTGCCGATCTCGGAGCGCGCCCGGCGCACCGAGGAGCTCGTCGAGGTCGCGCGGCGCGTGTGGGCGGACGGCACGGTGACGCCGCCGCCGTTCCAGCAGCCGGAGCCGCCGTTCTGGATCGGCGGCTCGACCGCGGCGGCGGCGCGGAGAGCCGCCCGGCTGCGCTGCAACTTCATGCCGGACGCGTACGTCCCGACGGAGGTGCTGCAGCTCTACCGAGACCTCGCCGACGGCGAGGTCTCGATCAACCCGTCGGTCTACGTCGGCGACTGGGACGACGTCGCCGAGCACTTCCTTTACCAGTACAACCGCTACCGCGAGTGGGGCGGCGAGCCACAGCTCGACGGTGCGGAGGACTTGCCGCGCGAGCGCTACATCGTCGGGACGCCGGATGAGGTGGCGGTGGGAATTCGTGCGATCCACGACCGCACGCACTGCGACCGGCTCTTCTTCTGGGCGCGACCGCCCGGGCTCGACATCGAGCTGAGCAACCGCTCGCTCGAGCGCTTCGCGAAGGAGGTGATCCCACGTGTCGCGGCTGCCGCTCGGACCTGAGCTCGAGCGCGGCCCGCGCGTGACGATCGTCCTCGACGGGCGCCCGGTCGACGCCTACGACGGCGAGACGGTCGCAACGGTCCTGCTCGCGCAGGGCGAGATCGCGACGCGCATGACCGTGAGCGGCGAGCCGCGGGGGATCTACTGCGGGATGGGCGTCTGCTTCGACTGCCTGGTCGTCGTCGACGGCGTCCCGAACACGCGCGCCTGCATGACGTGGGTGCGCGAAGGGATGGAGGTCGCGCGGCAGGACGGGTGGGTCGCGCGCGCCACACGGTGACGGCTGCGAACGCGCCCGTCTCTTTACGGAACCTCGTCCGGGACGAGGTTCGATAAGGCACCACCACCTCCACGTTCGTCGTGCTTCCGAAAAAGGAGCTGCTCGGCACGAGAAGGCCCCC
>DASXTR010000358.1:0-7274 GCA_036505325.1 Gaiellaceae bacterium | reverse complement strand
GTCTACCTGCTCGAGCACGAGGTGGAGCAGGAGAACGTGCATCTCCTGCACGCGCGCGGTCGAGTGCGACGGCACGACGAGCGCGACGTCGGCCTGGTCGGACGCGGGGGCGCCGTCGCCGCCGCCGAAGAGGACGGTCGTCGCGCCGGCCTCGCGCGCCGCCGCGAGCCCGCGCACGACGTTCTGCGACCGCCCGCTCGTGGTGAAGCCGATCGCCACGTCGCCGGCGCGGACGAAGGCGCGCACCTGGCGCGCGAAGACCTCGTCGAACTCGTAGTCGTTCGCGATGGCTGTGAGCACCGTGGGGTCGGCGGCCAGCGACTGCGCCGCCAGCGGCCGCCGCTCGCGTTTGAAGCGCGCGACGAGTTCCTCGGCGAAGTGGAGGGAGTCGGCAGCGCTGCCGCCGTTCCCGAAGGTGTAGACGCGGCCGCCGCCCTCGTACGCGGCGACGATCGCGCCCGCGGCCTCGTCCACCTGCGGCAGCAACCCCTCGATTCGCCCTGCGAGTGCCACGTGCTCCGCGATCGCGGCGCGCGCGTCAGCCATGCGCCTCCTTCAGCGCGTCTCGGTCGTAGACGATCGCCGCGGCACCGACGACTCCCACCTGCTCACCGAACGCGGACGCGACGATGTCCAGGCCCTTCGCCGCCGGCGCCATCGAGCTCGCGCGCACCGACTCGCGCACCGGCCCGAGCAGCTGCTCGCCGGACCGGCTCACGCCGCCGCCGACCGCCACCAGCTCGGGCTCGAACAGGTTCACGATCGACGTCAGCCCGCACGCGAGCGCCTCGACCGTCTCTTCCCACACCGCACGTGCACCCGGCTCGCCCGCACGCGCGGCGCGCGCAACGTCCTCGGCGGTCGCGAGCTCGAGGCCGGCCTCGCCCGCACGCTCGGCGATCGACGTCCCGGAGACATACGCCTCGAGGCAGCCGAGGCGGCCGCAGCCCTTGCAGCGGCGCCCGTGCCAGTCGACGGTGACGTGGCCGAGCTCGCCGCCGTTCCCCATCGCGCCGCGGTAGAGCCGGTCGTCGATGACGACGCCCCCACCGACCCCGGTCGAGATCGTGAGATAGACCATGTTCCGCGTGCCTGCGCCGGCGCCCCAGCGATGTTCGCCCGCCGCCGCCGCCGTAGCGTCGTTGTCGAGCGCCGACGGCCGATCGAACTCGCGCTCCGCGAGTGCCGTCACCGGCACGTCGTGCCAGCCGGGCAGGTGCAGCGGCGCGATGAGGACCCCGCGCTCGGCATCGAGCGGCCCGCCGCAGCCGATCCCGACGGCGTGGATCTCCGCCCACGGAATGCCGGAGTCGGCGACGACGCGCCGGCCGAGCTCGAACAGGCGCGGCAGGACGCGGTCCGGCCCCTCCGCGGCGTGGCTCGGGTCGATCGAGAACGAGTGCACACGGCCCGAGGCGTCGACGACGCCGGCGGCGAGCTTCGTGCCGCCGATGTCGAGCGCGAGCACGGGCGACCCGTCGCCCCCGACGGCCGGAAGTGCGGGGATCGCGCTCATCAGCCTTTGCGTCCCGAGGTGGCGATGCCCTCGACGAAGAACCGCTGGCCGAGGAAGAAGATGATGATCATCGGGATCGTGGCGAGGACGAGGCCCGCCATCACGATCTGGTAGTCGCCCTGGCCGCCGCCCGACGGGCCGAAGAGGTCGAGCATGTTCTTCAGCCCGCGCGGGAGGGTGTACTGGTTGTCGTCGCGCAGGTAGATCAGCGGCTTGATCAGGTCGGTCCAGCTCGCTTTGAACTCGAACACGCCGGTCACGATCAGCGCCGGCCACGAGAGCGGCACGACGATGCGCCAGAACATCGTGAAGTAGTTGTCGCCGTCCATCCGCGAGGCTTCGAACAGCTCGCGAGGGATGCCGAGGAAGAACTGTCGCAAGAGGAAGATGTAGAACGCGCTGCCGAAGAGGTTCGACGCCCACAGCGGGTACTGCGTCCCGGTGAGATGGAGCTTGTTCCAGATCAGGTAGACGGGGATCATCGTCACCGCTCCCGGCAGCATCATCGTCGCGAGCACGCAACCGAAGAGGAAGTTGCGCAACGGGAACCGGAAGTACGCGAACCCGAACGCGACGAGCGCGCTCGAGATCGTCACCGTGAGCGCGGCGAGAATGCCGATGTAGACGCTGTTGACGAACCAGCGGGCGAACGGCGGGTGGTACCCGACGATCGCGGTGCCGCGAAACACGTCGAGGTAGTTCGAGAAGTGCCAGTGCTTCGGGATCAGCTTGTTGTCGAAGACCTCCTCGCGCGGCTTCAGCGAGGCGCTGACCGCCCACAAGAATGGATAGATGAAGATCACCGCGCACAGGAAGAGCACCGCCACCTTGAGCGCCGCCGTCACCGGGTTTCCCCCCGGCCACCACCGAAGACGGCGCGTAGCCGGCACGAGCGGGGGCGCCGGCGGGACCGCGGGCACCGCCGATCCCTGGAGGGGTCCGGTTACCTGGCTCGTCACTTGCCGCCCTCGTAGTAGACGAACCGACGGCTCGCGAGAATCTGGATCACCGTGACGATCATGATGATGACGAACAGCAGCCACGCGAGCGCGGACGCGTAGCCCATGCGGAAGAACGTGAACGCCTCCTGGAACAGGTAGATGACGTAGAACAGCGTCGCATTGGTCCCGTAGGGCGTGCTCTGGTTGAAGAACGCGGTGTAGACCTGGTCGAACGTCTGCAGCGACGCGATCGTGTTGATGATGAAGATGAAGAAGAGCGCAGGGCTGATCATCGGGAGCGTCACGTCGCGGAAGCGCTGCCACCGCGACGCGCCGTCCATCTCGGACGCTTCGTAGAGGTGCTGCGGCACGCCCATCAGCGCCGCGAGCAGGATCACGACGCTCGCGCCGACGCCCCAGACGTGGATCATCAGCACGAGCCCGGGCTTGACCCAGTGCGGATCGCTCGTCCAGAACGGCCCGGGGATGTGGATCAGCTCGAGCGTCCGGTTCACGAGTCCGAAGCTGCCGTTGAAGAGGAGCAGGTAGAGGATCCCGACCGCGACCGCCGGCGTCATCTGCGGGAGGTAGAAGACCGTCCGGAAGAATCCGGCGGCGCGGCCGACGCGCGCCAGCAGCATCGCGAGCGCAAGCGACGCCGCGACGTGCACCGGCACCGCCATCGCCGTGTAGACGAGCGTCGTCCGGATCGCCGCCCGGAGCTTCGGATCGTGGTACATCTCGTTGTAGTTCGCGAACCCGACGTTGTGCGTCGTCTGGATGACGCTGTAGTCGGTGAACGACAGGATGAGGCTCGCGACCATCGGGCCCGCCGTGAAGACGAAAAACCCGAACAGCCACGGGCTGAGGAAGGCGAAGGCGGCCCAGGTGTCGCGCTCGAGGAACCCGGACGCCCAGCGCCGGGCCCTCAAGCGAGGGCCCGGCACCGTTGCGTTGACAGCGGCCAAAGCCGGCCTTACCCGTCGTGAATCGCTACTTCGCCTTCTTGATCGCGGCGGCCGCTTCCTTCTGCGCCTGGTCGAGCGCCGCCTTCGGCGACTGCTGCCCGGCGAGGACGCGGTTGACGGCGTCGTTCCAGGCCGTGGCGAACTCGGCGCTCGCCGGCGAGGCCGGGATGTTGAACGAGAAGCGCTGCAGGTCGACGAACTTCTTCACCGCCTGGTCGAAGTACCTGTTGATCGGCGTGTACGTCTGGGCGTAGATCGCCTTGTCGGCCAGCGCGTTCCCGGTGAGGATGCCGGTGTACGGCTGGTTCGCCTTCTTGCGCGTCTCCGCGCGGTTCTTCGCCGCGGCGAGCCACGTCGAGACCGACGTCATCGTCTTCATCCAGATGCACGCGGCATCCTGGTGCTTCGCACCCTTCGGGATCGCCCACGCGCTGCCCGTCTCGAAGTTGATCGGCTGCCCCTTCTTGTTCAGGAACTGCAGGGCCGTGATCTTGACGTTGGGCGAGGTCGAGGCGAGCACGTTGTAGTACCACTGCTCCATCGGCCATGCGCCGACCTTGTTCGTTGCGACCTGGTTCTCCTTGCCGAAGAAGTCCCACGTGTCGCGGAACGCCTTGAACTTGTCCCAGCCGCCCTGGTCCTTGATCAGCCGGTAGGTGTACTCGAGCGCCGCGACGGAGCGCGGGTCGTTGAGGTGCGGCGTCAGGCCGTCCTTGCTCAGAATGTCGACGCCGTTCGCCTTCGCCCACAGCGGGAAGAACTCGGGGATCTTCGGGTCGAAGCCGATCCGCGTGACCTTGCCGCCCTTCTCGTCGTACATCCGCTTCGCGGCCTTCTCGAGGTTCGTCCAGTTCGACGTCTTGAGCCAGCCGATCGGCGTCTTCGTCGCGTCGAGGACGTCGTTGTCGATCAGCACGGTGCGGACGTTGTAGAACTCCGGGATCCCGTAGATCTTGCCCTTGTAGGTGACCTCGTTCAGGCCCGGGATGCGGTACTGCTTGGTGTTGATCTTGTGCTTCTTGATGCACGACGTGAGCGGCAGGAACGCGCCCTTCGCCGCGTAGGTGCCGACCTTCTGGCGATCGAGATAGACGAGATCGGGCACGTTGCCCGACGCGACCGCCGCCAGGAACGTCTGGTCGTTGAAGCCGCCCGACGGCCGGTCGACGTCGCCGCCGACGGCCGCAATCGCGAGCTTGGCCCGGGTCTCGGCGACGTCGTCGCCGGTGCCGAAGCCCATGATCGTGAGGTTCGCGGTGGCCTTGGAGACGCCACCGACAGTGCTGTTGTTCGCGCTCGCGAACGCCGCGGTCACGGCTGCGGCCGCCGCGAGGACTGCCAGTCCGGTGAGGACTGAAAAGCGCTTACGCCGACGGGACATGTTGCCTCCAACTCGAAGGTGCGATGCGGAGCCCTGGGGTGGCAAGTGTGAGAACGTAACCACACCGCCGGGAGTCCGTCAAGAAATGCGGTTTCAGTGCCCAATCGGGCCGGTCGATCCGCGCACGACGAGCACCGGCTGGAGGCATTCGACCACCGGTTCGCGGCCCGGTTCCGCCAGCCGTTCGAGCAGGAGCCGCGCGGCCCGCCGGCCCATGTGGAGCGTGGGTTGGGCGACGACCGTGATGGCCGGCTCGACCATCCCCATCCAGGGCACGTCGTCGAAGCCGACGAGCGAGACGTCGCGCGGAAGCCGCAGCCCACGCCGGCGCAGGATCCGCCACGCCTGCTCGGCGAGGGTGTTGTTCGCGGCGAAGATCGCCGTCGGCCGCTCCTGGTCGAGCAGCGCGTCTATCCGCTCCTCGGTGTCGACCGCGTGGTGCGGGACGCGGACGATCAGGCGCTCGTCGACGCGGACGTTCGCGTCGTGGATCGCGCCCAGGTAGCCGCGCAGGCGGCCGGCGTCGCTCGTCCAGTCCGTCTCAGCCACGAGCAGCGCGACGCGCCGGTGGCCGAGCCCGAGCAGATGCCCGGTCGCCTCGCGCGCGCCGAGCTCGTTGTCGATCACGACGCCGTCACACGGGACCGTCGCGAGCTGCCGGTCGACCTCGACCACGGCCGTTCCCTGCGCGACGAGCAGCTCCGTGGCCTCGCTCCCGACCGGCGTCATGATCACGCCCGGCGCGCGCATGGCGAGGAAGGTGCGCGCACCGGCGACCTCCTCGGCGCTCTCGCTGTTGTCGCCGAGGACGACCATCTGGTAGTCGGCGACGCGCAGCGTCTGCTCGATGCCGGCAGCGAGCCGCGCGTAGAACTGGTTGCCGAGGTCGGACACGACGACGCCGACGACGCGGCTCGTCCGCTGCTTCAGCGTGCGCGCGGACGCATTCGGGACGTACCCGAGGCGATCTGCTGCGGCGAGCAGCCGCGCGCGGGCCGCAGGCGAGACGTAGCCGCGCCCACTCAGCGCGCGCGACGCGGTCGACGCAGAGGTGCCCGCCTCGCGCGCGATGTCGGCGAGCGTCACGGGACGCATGACGGTCACGCCGGCACCGCCCGCGCCCGCCAGCGCTCCCAGGCACCGCGCAGCGCGTCGTAGTCGTCCGCGTCGAGGGCCTCCCCGCTCAGGTCGAGGTGCGTCGTGTAGTAGAGCGCCGGTACGCCGAGCTCGTGCTTCATGTCGAGGTACTCGCGCCACGACGCCTTGTCCGGCACGCACCAGTCGTCGGTGTCGATCAGCAGCTCGGGGCATGCCGCACGCGCAACGTCGGCGCGGTACCGCATCTGCGGGACGATCTCGGGCCGCGGGCCGGGATCGTCGATGCGGAGCATGTCGTTGAGCCGGATCATGTCGGTGACGTCGACGAAGCCCGAATGAGGCGTCTGCGTGATGACGAGCGCGTCCGGCTTCGCCTGCTTGACCGCGACATACACCAGCGACAGGAGCTCGTGCAAGAGGGCGATGCCCCACCCGTCGCCGTGCGCGGTCAGCGCGCGGCCGCTCGGCGTGCGCGCAGTGAAGTCGATCTTGAGGCCGTCGGCGCCGATCGCATCCGGCGCGACCATGCGCGTGACGGAATCACGCAGGGCCTCGCGCGCCTGCGGGTTGGTCGGGTCGAACGCGACCGGCGCGCGGTCGGGGTTGCGGATGCAGAGCTCGGGCGGCAGGCCCTCGGGGTCCCAGGCCTTCCACCAGAGCAGCACGCGTTGCCCGCGGAGGTGCCGGTCCTCGATCCAGCCCGCGAGGTCGGGCCACTTCTCCGGATCGGGGAGGTTCGTCCCGTAGGCCTCCTGCCACTTGTCGTCGATCACGATCGTCCCCGGGACGACGCCCTCACGCTCGAGGTCGTCGAGGAACTCGTCGTAGACGGCCTGCGTCGCGAAGTCGCCTGCGCGGCCGCCGCTCTCAATCGCGAGGTGGCACTGCGCGCCCCACCCGCAGAAGATCGGCTCGCTCCACCAGTCGGGACTCGTGCGCGGGCGCGGCGCGGGCGCTGCGCGGCGGGCCGCAAGCTCGTCTCTGTGCCGCCGCAGCCCTTCATAGGGGTTGGAGACGCCGGGCGTGAGCACGAGCGCCGGCGCGCGGAACTCGCCCTCGACCCGCGTATGCCCCTCGTAGTCCAGGACGAGGTGGAACGCGCGGTCGCCGGGCACGTAGGCGAGCTGGACGAAGTCGAGGTCCTCGACCGGCGCCGCGACGCCGAGCCCGAGCCAGTCGGCCTCGTCCCTCGTGAGCGCGAGGTACAGCGGCGCCGGCGTGAAGAACCAGTGCCCGCGGCCCGGGCCGCCGTCGCCCGAGACGCCGACGACCGCGGCCTCCGCCGCCGGCTGCACGAGCTTCCCGGGGTCGCCGGGATTCGGTGTGAAGAGCGTCCGAAAGCACGACCCGCTCGGGAAGAACCCGAGCGC
>DASXTR010000357.1:0-1635 GCA_036505325.1 Gaiellaceae bacterium | reverse complement strand
CGGGTAAGGACGCGGGCGTGAAGGTGCGCACCGACGACGACCTCTTCGCGCCGTCCCTGCAGGGCGAGGCGCGCGTCGAGCCGCTCACGCAGGGCGAGCGCCCGTGGGAGCTGACGTCGCAGTTCTACGTCGCGTTCTTCGGGGGCGCCCTGGCCGTGACGGCGATTGCGTGGCTCAACGCGAAGCGGTTGCGCGCGCCGGAGGAGACGCAGCGCTGGATCCTGATCCTCGGCGGCCTCGGCGTCGTCGCGTCCGTCGTCGTGTCGTACGTGCTCTACGGCAGCGACTTCCGGAGCGCGACGCGGCTCGGCTACCGCATCGTCGCCGTCCTGCTGGCCGGCGCGCTCTACAAGCTGCAGCAGCCGGCCGACCGGATCTACTCGTTCCGCTCGCCCGTCGGCGAGGACGAGCAGTACGACTCGCTCTGGATCCCGGGGCTGATCGCGATCCTCGTCGGCGGGGCCCTGCAGCTCGGGATCATCCTCGTCGGCGTCGTCCTCATCGACGCGGTGATCGGCTGATGGACGTCACGGAGGGCAACCTCGCCCTGGCGCAGCACTTCCTCGACATCGACCAGCCGCGCCGCGCCCTCGACGTGCTCGAGGGCCGCCAGAACGACCTCGACGATCCCGAGTACTGGGAGCTGCGGGCGACGGCGCTGATCGAGCTCGACCGCCACCGCGAGGCGGTCGACGCGGCCGCGCGCGGGCTCGACCTCGACCCGGACGACATCGGACTCCTGCTGATGAGCGCCCTCGCGCACAAGGGCGCGGGCGATCTCGCCGCGGCCGAGCGGGCGCTGCTCGCCGCGCTGCGGCTCGATGCGGAGAACCCGGCGCTGCTCTCGCAGTACGCGCTCCTCGTCGCGAACGCGGGGCAGCTCGACAAGGCGCGGCGCCTGCTCGACGAGGCCGAGCGGATCGACCCCCTCGCGGCCTACGTCATCCAGGCGCGCGGTGTGATCGCGTTCCTCTCCGGCGACGACGATGCGGCCGCCCGGCACGCGGAAGCGATCCTCGCCGAGCATCCGGAGGAGTACGCGGCGCACCTCCTGCGCGGATCGGCGCTGTCGCAGCGCGGGTGGTCGCGCGCGGCGCGCCGCCACTTCGAGACTGCGGCGAAGCTCGATCCGGCCGACGCGCAGGTCGCGCAGATCGCGCGACGCAGCCGGTGGGCGACGCACCCGCTGATGTGGCCGCTTATACCGTTCCAGCGGTTCGGCCCGGGGAAGATCTGGCTCGCGTACATCGCCCTCTTCGCCGTGACAGCAGGCCTCGGCATCGGGTGGCTGACGATCGCGCTCGTCGTCTCGTACCTCTTCCTCGTCGTCTACAGCTGGACCGTCCCGCCGCTGCTCCTCCGCTGGCTGAGATGGAGGGCGCGGTGAGCGACCGCGTCGATGCACTGCGGCGCGCGCTCGAGGCCGACCCGTCGAACGCGGCGCTACGGCTCATGCTCGCGGAGACGCTCGCGGACGCGGGCCGCCGCGCGGAGGCGCTCGACGAGTACGCCGTGCTCGTCCGCGACCGCGCGCTCGGCGGCGCGGAGGCCGTCGCCGCCGCGCGCGTCGCGCTCGACCTCGGTCGCCTCGACCTCGTCGCGGAGCTGCTGGAGATCGCGCGCGACGCCGGGGTC
>DASXTR010000356.1:0-18581 GCA_036505325.1 Gaiellaceae bacterium | reverse complement strand
CCCTCACGGCGAACAACGGCACCTGGACCGACACGCCGACGTTCGGCTACCAGTGGCGTCGCTGCAGCTCCGCCGGCGCGAGCTGCGGCGACATCGCCGGCGCGACCGCCCGGACGTACGCCGTCGCCGCCGCCGACGTCGGCGCCACGATCCGCGTCGTCGTCACGGCCACCAATGCCGGCGGCTCCACCTCTGCCACCTCCGCCCAGACGGCGGTCGTCACCGCACCGGCGGCGGCCGGCGCGGTCGCGGCGTATTCGTTCGACGCCGGCAGCGGTTCGACCGTCGCCGACGTTTCCGGAGCGGGCAACGACGCCACGATCACGGGCGCCTCGTGGACGACCGGGAAGAACGGCGGCGCGCTCTCCTTCAACGGCAGCTCGAACTACGCGACTGTTCCCGATGACCCGTCGCTCGACCTGACGAACGCGATGACGGTCGAGGCCTGGGTCTACTCGCAGGGGAGCTCACCGGGCACGATCGTCGCGAAGGAGCGCAGCGGCGGCGGCTTCCCGTACGGGCTCGAGCAGGTCGGCAGCAGCGGGGACTCGTACGTCAACACCGGCACGCGCGCACAGGCCGGCGTGTCGACGCTCGCGCTCTCGACCTGGACGCACCTCGCCGGCACCTACGACGGCAGCACGGTTCGCTTCTACGTCAACGGCGTCCTCGCCGCGAGCACGTCCGCTGCCGGAACGCTCAACCAGACGACGGACCCGCTGCGGATCGGCGCCGACCTCACATGGGGCGAGTACTTCCAGGGCAAGATCGACGACGTGCGCGTCTACAGCCGCGCGCTGTCGGCGGCCGAGCTCCAGACCGACATGAACACGCCGGTCGGCGGCGTGACGCCTCCTTCGACGGGCGACACGCAGGCGCCGACGACGCCGAGCAACGTGACGAAGACGGGCGCAACCGCCACGAGCATCTCGATCTCGTGGGGCGCGTCGACCGACAACGTCGGCGTCGCGGGATACGGCCTCTACCGCGGCGGCACGCGCGTCGCGACGACGGGCTCGACGTCGTACACGTTCAGCGGCCTCGCGTGCGGCACGAGCTACTCCTTGGGCGTCGACGCCTACGACGCCGCCGGCAACCGGTCGCCGCAGTCGACGCTCACCGTTTCGACCAATGCGTGCGCATCGACGGTGACGTGCGACCTCTACGCGTCAACGACTGGTTCGGACAGCAACTCCGGCACGGCGGGGTCGCCGTTCCGGACCGCGCAGAAGCTCGCCGATTCGTTGTCCGCTGGGGCAACAGGCTGTCTTCGCGGCGGTACGTACAGCGCCGCGTCCGGAGCCACGTACGCGCTCAGGTCGACCCACGGCGGCGCTGCCGGCGCGCCGATCACGATCCGAAGCTACCCGGGCGAGCGGGCGACGCTCGTCGGGATCGTCTGGGTCGTCAACGGTTCGAACAACATCACCCTGGCCGCCCTCAACATCGTCGGCACCGGGGGCCAAATCACGGTGCAGATAAACGCGGGCGACGTGATCGTCGAGGACAGCGACATCACCAACGACTGGAAAGGCTACAGCTGCATGATCCTCGGCGACAACACGGGCTTCGGCGCAGCGCCGCGAGCGATCGTGCGCCGAAACCGCTTCCATGAGTGCGGCACGGCGGCGCACGGCGCTCTCGACCACGCGATCTACGCCTCCAACGTCACCGACGGGCAGATCGTCGACAACCTGTTCTGGAACTCGCAGGCGTTCGCGATCCAGCTGTACCCGAACGCGCAGCGGACGTTGTTCGCACACAACGTCATCGACGGCGACGCACCATCCGTGCGCGGCGGAGTGCTGTTCGGCGGCGAGTCGGCCTACGCCTCGAGCGGCAACATCGTCGAGTACAACGTCATCGCGTACTCGCAGACGTACAACATCGACTCCTGGTGGGGAGGATCGCCCGGGAGCGGCAACGTCGCCCGCTACAACTGCCTGTGGGCAGGCAAGCAGGGCAACATCAACACGTCCGGCGGCGGGTTCACGACGTCGAACATCACGATCGCAAATCCGCTGTTCGTCAACAAGTCGAACCGCGACTACCGCCTCGCCGCGGGCAGTCCCTGCCTCTCCGTCGTCGGGTACGACACCGCCGCCAAGCTCGCGAGCGGCGGCTAAAGCGGGCTCCCCACCCGAAGCGTGGGCGCGAGGACACCCTCGCGCCCACGACGCCTCCTCTTCACCCGCCGTCGGCGCCGCGCGTCAGGCGCCGCGGGATCTTCATCGCGACGTTGACGAGCTCGACGAGCCCCGGCCGCGGGTCGTCCATGCTCAGCACGTCGAACCCGAGCCGCGGGTCGAGGAGGCGCAGCGCGGCGGCGAGCGCCTGGCGACGGCGCGGGACGCGCAGGAACGGATAGCGCGTGCGGCCCCGGCCGCCGAGCACGGACGCGATCCACGTCAGCTCGAGCGTGAGGTCGCGCGAGCGGACACCGACGGCGTAGCCGTCCGCCCGCGTCGCGCCGGCGCGGGCGCCGTCGCCGGAGACGAACAGGTCGACCATCCGCGCCGGCAGGTCGACCCCGCTCTTGACCGCGAGCGCGAGCGAGCCCCAGATCCGGCCGTTGATCTCCATCAGCTTCGCGCCGTCGGGCGTGAGCTTGAACTCGACCATCGCCGGCCCCGTCCAGCCGACTGCGCCGAGGAGGCGGACGCAGTACTCGAACAGGACGGGGTCGAGCGCGACGCTCTCGCGGAACGAGCTCGGCCCACCCGTGAACGGCACCTCGCGCAGGCGCCGGTGCTGGAACGCGAGCAGCGGCTGTCCGTGGTCCATCAGCAGCCCGACGCCGTGGCCCTCGCCCTCGCAGTACTCCTGCAGGAGCACCGAGCAGCGGCCTTCGAACGCGCGCATCTCCCGCTCGAGGGCGTGCATGGCGGCGGCGTACGTGACGCCGAAGACGTCCACCTTGCCGTCGGCGCGCGCGGTGCGCGAGACCTGCGGCTTCAGGACGATCGGCCAGCCGAGGCTCGGCGCGTGGTCGACGGCCTGGTCCGCGGTCGCCACGAGCACCGTGCGCGGCGCCGGGACGCCGAGCTCCTGCGCGAGCTCGAGCGTCGCTTGCTTGTTCCGCGCCATCTCGAGCGCCTCCGGCTCGGGCAGCGCGAGCTTCGCGATCCCGGCGAACCGCTCGCGCGCGGCCGAGAGGAGCAGGACGAGCTCCTCACCCACCGGGACGACGAGGTCGACCTCGTGCTCGGCGGCCGCCCGCACGAGGACGTCGACCGCCTCCTCGGCGTGCGCGGCCGGGTGCGGGTAGACGAGGCGCGCCTGCGAGTAGCGCGAGAAGAACGCCGGGCTGAGCCTGTTCGTGTCCGCGGCCACGACGTCGATCCCGCGCCGGCCGAGCGACCTGATGATCGAGATCCCGCTCCCGCGGCCTGCGTCGGTGACGAGCACGCGCGTCACGGCGAGACTCCCGCCACCGCCTGCGGTGTCGTCCGCCGTTCGGAGAACGCGGCGATGACGGCGACCACATCCTGCATGACGTCGTCGAGCGGCCGAGCCGCATCGACCGTGACGAAGTGCGGCGTCCGCGCGGCGAGGCCGAGATACTCCTGCCGTCGCCGCTCGAGCGACTCGAGCGTTCCCTCGCCCTTGCGCGCGAAGAGTACCTCCGGCGGCGCGTCGAGGAAGACGACGAGGTCCGGCTTCGGGTAGACGTGCTCGAGCAGGAACCCGTGCACGCGGCGGTCGATCCCGCGCGGGCGACCGCCCGCGACGTCGTGGGCGTAGTAGTCGGAGAAGAAGTGGCGGTCGAAGACGACAACGACGCCTCGGCGCACGTACGACGACGCGAGCGCCTGCCGGTACCACTCCTCCGAGAGGCGGTTCGCGAGCGCGAGCGCGCTCCACGCGGCGCGGCGGGCGCGCGCGAGCGCCCCGCGGCGCGACTCGGCGGACTCGGAGTAGTCGGGCGGGCCGCCGCCCGACGCCGTCCCACGCGCGCGGCGGACGGCCTGCACGAGCCGCGTTGTCGGCAGTAGGTGGTCGCTCGCGTCCCAGTTGACGCCCATGTAGAGGTACTTCGCAGGCAGCGGCAGGACGTGCTCGAGGCTGCGCGCGACCGTCGTCTTCCCCGCGCCGTCGGCGCCGACGAGCGCGACGCTGAACATCCTCCGGTCGGCGACTGGCGGACCCGCCCGTCCGTCGGTCCTCGCGGCCACGGCGCCGATCCTCGCACGCCTGCCCCGCTTCAGGCTCTCCCACGCATCGCCCGCGAGCTGCTCGCAGTCCTCGGCGTCCGGCCGTGCGTCCCTGGTGTGCGTCGACGAGGCGAGGAGGACGACTCTCCCGCGCCCGGCGTGACGAAGGAGCACGGCGCCGGTCGCAATCGTTCCGCCCCGCGCACGTTCGACGACGACGTCGAAGCCCAGACGCGCCAGGGGCTCGCGCAGGCGCTCCGCGCTCGGGGCGGGGACCGCGACCACTCGCGTCCGCCGCGGACGGCGCGGGTGCAGCCGCCGCGCGCGACGCGGCCCGTCGCGGTGGAGAGCCTCGAGCCGCGCGAGCGCACGCGCGGCGCGCCACGCCTCGGCGCGTGTGCGCGCGCGCTCCCACGCGTCCGAGTCCTGCGCGAGCGCGCGCTCGATCCGCGCGCGGTGCTTCGGCGGGAGCTCACCGCGACGGCCGACCTTGCGCGCGAGGATCAGCAGCGCGTGGTGCGGCGCCGGCTCGACGACGTTGACGAGGCCGTCGAGCGGCACGCCGTCGGCGAACAGCGCCTCGAGCTCGGCGGCCGGCACGCCCAGGGTCCCCGCCGGGATCAGCTCGACGGCGCATGGCACACACCCGCGGAACGAGACGAATTCGCGGCCGCAGCTCCGGAAGCCGTCGTTGCGTAGCCGCGCTGCGACCGCGGCCTCGTCGGGCGGAACCACGAGCAGGTCGATGTCGCGGCCCTCCGGCGGCAGCGACCCGAACACGATCGCGCGTCCGCCGAGGACGCCGTCGATCGTCCGCAGGACGGGGGTATGCGCTGCCGCGGTCGTGACCACAGGCCTCGATTGTCGTCGCACGCTGCCGATTCGTCTAGGATCGGGCCGTGCGTCGGAGATTCGCACGGCGGCCCGCGCGCGAAGGGTCTCAGCTCGACCGAGCCGCGACGTGACCGCGTCGCGCGGACCGGTGCCCGACACAGGCCTGCCCCGCGTCGCGCGGATCGCTCCTGATTGGGTCGGCGACCCGCCGCCGAACGAAGGATTGCGCCTGTACGTCACGGTGCTGCGGAAGCGGATCTGGATCGTCCTCGTCCTCGTGGCGATCGCCGTCGCGACGGCCGCCGCCCTCGTCGCGCGCGCGCAGAAGGTCTATAAGGCGGGCGCCGACATGCTCGTGACGCCGATCCCGGCGCAGAACGAGAACCTGTTCGGCCTCGGCCTCGTGACGCAGTCGGGCGATCCGACACGCGACGCCGAGACGTTCGCGAAGCTGATCACGACGCCCGCTGTCGCCGCGCAAGCGCGCGCGGAGCTCGGCACCAGACGCAGCGCGCGGTCGCTCCTACGCGACGTGTCGGCGGTCCCGGTCGCGCAGAGCGGGATCGTGACGATCACCGCGCAGGCGCACGACGCGCACCTTGCCGCGCGGACTGCGAACGCGTTCGGCCGGGCCGTGATCGCGGTGCGAACCGACCGCTTGCACCGGCTCCTCGATACGACCGTGCCCCGCCTTCGCAGGCAGCTCGCACAGCTGCCGAACCGGGAGACAGCCGCGCGGGACTCGCTCAGCGCGAAGCTCCAGGACCTCGAGACGCTGCGACTGCTCCCGGACCCGACCCTCCACTTCGAGACCCGCGCGGTCGCGCCTCCGAGCCCCGTCTCGCCGCGGCCGGTCCTCAGCATCGCCGCCGCATTCGTGGCCGCGCTCGTGCTCGGATTCGGCGTCGTCCTGGGTGCGCACGTTCTCGACACGCGCGTCGAGCGCGAGGAGGACCTGCGCCGCTACCGGATCCCGGTCGTCGGCCGCATTCCGCGCGAGCGGCGGCGGAAGCGCCTCGCGCGGCGCGGCCCGCTGCGTCCCGACCAGCTCTCGACCGGAACGCGGGAGGCGTTCCGCCGGCTCGCCGGCTCGCTCGCGGCACGTGGTGACGGCGGCAAGAGCGCGATCTTCGTGAGTGGGACCGGCCCGTCCGACGGCAAGTCCACCACGTCGATCAACCTCGCCGCTGCGCTCGCGGCGGCGGCGAAGCGCGTCGTCTTGGTCGAGGCGGACGGTCGGCGGCCGTCGCTCGCGCGCTCGCTCGCGCTGGCGCCGCCGCACGGCCTCACCGACGTCGTCACCGGGAACACTTCGCTGGCGGCGGCGCTCGCGGAGGCGGAGCGGTTGCCGACCGGGGTGCGCGTGCTCGTGCAGGCGCCGGCGGCCGCCTCGGCTTCTGCGCCGATCTCGCGCGACGCCGCCGACGCGCTCGTGCGCGACGCGGAGACGCACGCCGACTGGGTCGTCGTCGACGGACCGGCCCTGAACTACGCACCCGACGCGCTCCCGCTCGCGAAGCGCGTCGAGAGCATCGTCGTCGTGATCCGCCTCGGGAGCACGCGCACGCGCGATCTCCTCGACCTCGCCGAGCTGCTCACGCAGCAGGAGGTCACGCCCGACGGGTTCATCGTCATCGGCGGAAAGCCGCGGGGCACGCACTACTAACGCATTCGGCGCAGTTGTAGACGCGTCCGCACAAGGAATGGCTTCCAGCGAGGCGGATCGCACCTTCGTCCATGTCCAGCAGTGCGAACGAGTTCGTACGACTTCGTACGCGCTGCCGTGTTTAGATACCAACCTTTGAGACTCGGCGGCGACTCGTCACAGTAGAGTGGATCCCGCGTCGGACGAGATGATCCCGTTCGCCGATCCTTCGACCGGCGAGCAGCTCGCACCCGTGGACGACACCCTCGAATCCGACGGTGGGGGACGGTACCCGATCGTGGACGGGATTGCCCGGTTCGTCGAGACGGAATCGTATGCGGCCGGGTTCGGCCTCGAGTGGACGCTCCACAGCGAGACGCAACTCGACAGCCGGACGGGACGGACGGTGTCGAGGCAACGTCTCGAGCGCTGCATCGGCGCCTCCGTGTCGAGCTTGCGAGGCTTGCGCATCCTCGAGGTCGGCTGCGGCGCAGGTCGGTTTACCGAGTTGCTGGTCGCGGGCGGCGCGCTCGTGCACGCAATCGATCTGAGCCGCGCGGTCGACGTCAATCGAGCGAATATCGGCCCGGCCCCGAACTACCGCGTCGCACAAGCGGATCTCCTGGCAGCGCCCTTTCCTGACGGCTCGTTCGACTACGTCATCTGCCTGGGCGTCCTCCAGCACACGCCGAGCCCGGAGGAAAGCATCCGGGCCCTCTGGCGAAAGCTCCGACTGGGCGGAACGCTGGTTGTCGATCATTACACCTGGAGCCTGTCGCGCGCGACGAAGCTCGACTCTCTCCTACGCCCGATCATCAAGCGATTGCCCCCGCCCGCGGCCAAATCGATCACCGACTTCCTGGTGCGCATCTTCTTCCCGCTTCATTGGGCGGTACGAAACAGCAGGCCGACGATCGGGGGTGTGCCACTGCTACAGATGATGCTGAGCCGTGTCTCTCCGGCTTCGTGGAATTACCGCGTCTCACCACATCTGCCGAAGCATTACCATTACGAATCCTCGAGGCTCGACACCTTCGATCATCTAGCGGATCGGTACAAGCGGCTGCGCACGCGCGGCCAGATCCGTAAGGCGTTGGCGTCCCTCGGAGCCGTCGAGATCGAAGTCTGGAAGGGCGGCAACGGAATCGAAGCGCGTTGTCGCAAGCCGGCGCCGCCCTCTTCCGCCTCGGCCTCGATCGTGCGCGGCTCCAGCACGCACGCGGGGACGTCGACGCCGGGCAGCACGACGGCGCCGGAGGATGCCCGATCCGGCGCTAGGGTTTCCGCAACTGAGCGGCAGCATCGAAGACGACCGTTTGCCTGCAGGGGCTGTCGGGACTGAGGCGGTAGTCACGTCGTCGCCTGTCGACGAAGAGCGGATCGACGATAGTGTTCGCCCGCGCAGCAAACCCGCCGCCTGCGGTGTTGACGTTCCCCCGCCCGGCGCGCCAGAGGCAGTTGCGCCGCGCGACGTTGCCGCTCCCGGTCTGGCCGCCCCACCAGGAGTCGATGCCGTAGGTGTGCGCATACGCGATCACGTTGTACTCGACGACGTTGTCCGTCGAGGCGGAATCAGTGTCGCCGCCGAAGAGGACACCGCCGCGGGTGGATGGGGCGCCGCCGTCGATCACGTTGTGCGCGACGAGCATGTGCCGCGCCTGCGGATAGAGATGGATCGCATATCCACGCAGGTTCCAGAAGACGTTGCCGATGATCCGACCGTCGAGGGTGTTGTTGACGTAGATGCCGTGATCGCGGTTGACGTGCGCCAGCAGGCCGCACTCGTGCACGCGGTTGCGGCGCACGATCGGCCGCACCGCTTTGCCATAGCCGGAGCTGTCGCCGAGGATCATGCAGCTGTTGCCTTTCCAGGCATTGGTGATGTCGCTGTCCTCGACGATCACGTCGCCGGCCATTATCTGCACGGTGTTCTGGCCGCCGGTGCCGATGATGGTCAGCGTCGACAACGTGACGTTGTCGGAGCCGTGCAGCACGTAGACGATCCCGACCAGCGTCGCCCGCACGCCCGGCGCGCTTCGAATCGTGATCGGTGCACCCGCATCGCCGCCGTGGTTCACTCGCAGCACGTACCCGGTCGACGCGGGCGCGCGGTATATACCGCCGGCGACGCAGCCGGTCTCCCCGGCGCGAAGCGAGTCGGCGAGCCGCTGCACCGTCCTGAACGGCCGGCGTTCCGTTCCTGCGCCGTCATCGTCTCCTCCGGGCGCCGCGAAGCGCGTGCACGCGCCCGCCCTTGGCGTCGAGTACGACGCATGCGGCACTGCCACTGCGACTAACGCGATCGCGGCGGCGATCAGCGTGCGGCCGGGAGTCCGACGGCGCTCGCTCACCGCGCGGCGCGACGGAGGACGAACTCGCCGAGCGCAAAGCTGTCGGGCGCCGGAGAAATGATCCCGCCCATCGCTTCCGATCGTACTTCGCTCTCGCCTTCTTAGCTAGGAGCCCCGGCTGCGGAAGGCGGAACGATTGATCTCGCCGGTGACCGTCAACACGGCGATGAAGACAAGCAGGCCGCCTGCGCCGCCGAGCACCCACTGTCCGAGAGACAACGACGAGGTGCCGACCGCGTAGAGAACGAGCGCCGTCAGCACCGCAGCGGCAAGCGCCCGGACGAACGTCGCGGCGAGTGCACCCATGTCGAGGTCGAGCTCTTGCAGGCAGATCCGGAAATGCGCAGGCACGTACAGCGCCGCTGACGCTACGCCCGTGCCGATGGCCGCTCCGACGACGCCGATTCGCGGCAGCAACGCCACGTCGATCGCAGCGTTGAGCGCGAGCGCGCAGAGCACAATCGGTATGCGACCGGCCGCCCGCCCGAGGTAATTGACGGTCGTCGAGATCAATCGGCTCGGGCCGTCGAAGAAGATGTACAGGGAGAGCACGCGTAACACGTCCGCGGAGCCGTGGAAGCTCGATCCGAGCAGGATACGCACGATCGGCTCCGCCCACACGATCACCGGCGCGAGCAGCGCCGCCTGAAACACGATCAGCCACCGCAGGCTCGTCTGGAACGCGGTAACGCCGGCGGCCGTGCGGGCCGCTTGACGCGGCGCGACGCTGTTCGCGAGCGACTGACCGAAGTACGCGAGCGGGACCAAGAGACGCAGCGGCGCGGCGAAGAGGCCAACGGCGGTCGTGCCGAGGAGAGCGCCGATGATGATCAGATCGATCTGCGCGTACAGCGTGTACGCGGCGGTCGTCACGAACAGCGGGAGGGCGTAGCGTGCAATCTCCCGTGTCCGCCCTCTTCCTCGTACGAACGGGCGGACCGCGGTCGGTCCGAGCAGGCGCGCAACGATTCCGAGCGCCAACAGGGCGCCGAAGAAATAGCCGGCGGCGCGACCGAACGCGGCTCCGGCGGCGCCCGCGCCTGCGGCGACGAGGGCGATGCTCGCCGTGGTCTCAGCCAGGCTCTCGAAGAAGATCAGCCGTAGGTTCACCTCGATTCGGGCGAGCCCGATGAACGAGCTGGCGTAGAGCGTGAGGATGCTCTCGGCGAAGAGCGAGACCGCGATTCCGCGCAGGGGCCAAGTGAGGGCCGGCTCCCCGTACACGGCAGCGAGCGGACCTGCCGCAACGAACAGGCCGCCCGTGACCACCGCCGCCGTCGCGAGCTTGAGCCGAAGGGCGTCCGCGAGCAGGGACACGATCGCGCCGCGATCGCCTCCGCTCTCGGCGAGGAAGCGTGACACGGACGCCGGAACGCCGAGGTCCGCCGCGAGTCCGACGGTCGTGCCGAGGGCGAGCGCGAGCGCGAAGACACCGTAGCCCTCCGGCCCGAGCGCGCGCACCAGGTAGAGCGTCAGCGCCGTCGTGAACGCGCCGGTCGTGAGCTGCCCTAGGAGCGCGAACAGCGTGTTGCGCGAGATGCTCGCCGCCTCGAGGGGCGCGGCCGCCGCGGAGTCGCGCACGCCCTTCACGTCCTCGTCGAGTTCAGTGCCGCTCGACTACGGTCTTCGCCGGCAGCTCGCGCACGCGCGGGCTCGGCGTTCCGCGGACAGGCTCGCGCGCACCGCGTCTCGCGATCGCGAGGAAGGCCGGTCCGAGTGCCAAGAGGAACCACAGCTGCTTGCTGTACAGCGCCGGTGAAAAGAACTCACACACCAAGAGGCCGACGAGCGCGATGAAAAGGCCTCGCGTCAGCAGCTCCATCGTCGTGTCGCCCCGTGACGCGAACGCGCGGACGGCGCGCAGGGTTGAGCGCAGCGACAGAGCGAGGATCGCCGCGAACAGCGCGAGACCGACGATCCCGAGCTCGGCGAGCACGTTCAGGTAGATGTTGTGCGGCACCTTCGGCTTCGTGACGATGTAGACGTCGCGGTCGGTGCGGCCGGGCCGGAGGAGGTATTGCACCGAGACGAGCCGGAAGTTGCCCGCGCCGACACCGTTGATCGGATGAGCGTTCACAATCCGCCAGCCGACGGTCCACAGATCCAGCCTGCCGGAGCCGCCGGCCGCCTTCGGGTTCTCGATCCGCTCGACCGCGTGTGCGGGTGCGATCGTGGCGAACCAGCCGACGGTGCCGACGAGCGCGACGACGATGAGGACGACCGCCGCGGCTCGCCGGCCACGACCGACGGCGAAGGGCGCCACGAGCGCCGCGGCTGACAAACCGACGAGTCCGCCGCGGGAGACGGTCATGAACAGCCCGACGGCGGCCGTCGCCGCGGCGCAGGCGGCGACGAGGCGCCACATTGCGAGCCAGCGCCGGTTCGCCGCGAGCGAAAGGGCGAGGATGATGGCGACGACGAGCAACTCGCCGAGGTCGTTCGCGTCCAGCCCGGCGCCCGTGAGTCGCCCGCCCGCGGCTGGATCGCTCGTTCCCTGGATGATCCCGAGCGTCATCGCGCTGAGCGAGCCGGCAACGAACACGACGAACACCCAGACGACGTGCCGGCGCTCGCGGATCCCGGCGAGCACGATCGGAAAGAGCGCGAAGTTGAGAGCGAAGCGTAAAACCGCGCTCGCCGCGGTAGAGGGCTGGTCCGCCCAGACGACGCTCGCCGCAGCCCACAGGGCGAAGAGCACGACGGCGCCGCCGAGCAGCGGTTCGCGCGCAAGCATTGCCCGCCGTTCGGAGGCGGGCCCGGTCGCCGCCGCCGCGAGCCACCCCACGACGAGGAGGACGCCGACGAGCTTCGTCAGCGATAGCCCGCCGCCGACGCCCGAGAGCGACTCCATGAAGCTCAGATAGAGGAGCATGCACAGGCCGACGTTCAGCTTCGTCAGCACGAGTGGCACGAAGGCCGCCGCGACGACGGCCGCGACGGCGAGGCCGGGCCTGAACGCGGCGGCCGTACCGAGCAGCACGGCGATCGCCACGATGCCTGCCTGCCAGAGCCGTTGCGGAACGCGGGGCGGGAGGAGGAACCGAATGGTCGGAGCGGGTGCGGAAGTCTCCATCGGATGTGCCGCCTCGGTCGGCGTCGAGGTGGCGTGAACCGCCTCTCGCCACAGGCCACGACGCGGCGTAACACTAACCTCGCCGCTCCGGAACCGGAAGAGTCGACGTCGCGCCGTCGGCCCATGCGGAGCGCCTCGGGCGGCGGTAGCCTGGGCCGATGCCGCGCCACGACGTCGCCCTCTATGCGGCATCCTCGTTCTCGGCCGGCTTCTACGATCGCACCCGGGCCCGGGCGGGGGGCTCGGAGCGGCAGCTGACGCTGCTCGCCCGGGCGCTTGCCGCGCGCGGTTACCGGGTCGCGCACGTGGTCTATCCGCCCGAGGACCCGATCGCTCTGGACGATCCCCGCCTCACGCTCGTTCACCGCGGGCCCTACGCAGGGAATCGGCGGATCGTTGGCGATGTGCTGGAGGCGATGCGCGTCGCGCGGGCGCTGCGACGCGCGGATGCGAGCGTCACCGTCGTGATGTCCGGGAGCCCTGCCGTGGGCATCGCCGCGCTCGTCTGCAGGCTCAGCCGCCGCGCATTTGCCTTCTCGAGCGCCAGCGACTCGAACTTCACCTTCGAGACGATGTCCAACCGGTTGTCCCGGTCGCTGTATCGCCTCGGTGTCCGGCTCGCGGACGCAGTCGTCGTGCAGTCGCAGCACCAGTACGCGCTCGCCCATCAATCGTTCCCGACGCTGAGCCGGGTCGTGTGCATCCCGAGCTTCGCGGAGTCGGCACCAACGACTTCCGCAGCCCGCGACGACTCAGGGGTGTTCCTCTGGGTCGGGCGCCTCGTCAGCTACAAGCAGCCGCTGCGGTACGTCGAGCTGGCGCGCGCGGTGCCCGAGGCGCGCTTCGTCATGATCGCGGTTCCCGAGGAGGCGACGGCGCAGGAGGTCGAGGCGCTCCGCGCGGCCGTGCGCGACGTCCGAAATCTGACGGTCCTCGACCCGCTGCCGCACGAGCGGCTGTCCGAGCTGGTGGCGCAGGCGGTCGCGGTCGTGAACTCGTCGACATTCGAGGGGGTGCCGAACACCTTCCTCGAGGCGTGGGCGCACGGCGTCCCTGTCCTGACGCTGCAGTGCGACCCCGACGGCGTCGTCGCAGCGCGCGGACTCGGCCGCGCGGCGGGCGGCTCGTGGGATCGGTTCGTCGAGGGCGCGCGCGAGCTCTGGGCGGGGCGCCACGACCGGGAGGAGCTTGCGCGGCGCACGCGGGCGTATGCGCAGGAGGTCCATTCGGTCGATGCGGTCGCCGCGCGCTGGAGCGAGCTGATCGACGAGCTCGCGGGCGGCCGCTGAACCCCGCGGCGCGTTCCATCGCCGGCTTCGACGTTCTAAGATGATTTTTGCGGTGTCCTCGGGCGGAAACTCTGCGGCAGGTGCGAGTAGCGTAACGATGCGACGCGGCAAGGCCGGCGGCGAGACGCTCGTTCTTTGCTACCACGCCGTCAGCGACAGCTGGCCCGCCGACCTCGCGGTCACGCCGCTGCAGCTTCGCCGCCAGCTCGAGTGGCTCGTCCGTCGCGGGTATCGCGGCGTCACGTTCTCCGAGGCCGTGGCCGCCGTGCCTGCCGGCCGAACACTCGTCGTGACGTTTGACGACGCCTACCTGTCGGTGCTCGAGCTCGCGTACCCGATCCTGTTCGCCCTGGGCCTGCCGGCGACGGTGTTCGCAGTGACCGACTACGTCGATGCGAATCGGCCGCTCGACTGGCTGGGAATCGACCACTGGCGCGGCGGCCCGCACGAGCGCGAGCTCCGCGGGATGACGTGGGACCAGCTCGGACGGCTCGCGGCAGTGGGCTGGGAGATCGGTTCGCACACGTGCACGCATCCCCGCCTGACGCGGCTCGACGACGACGCGCTCGCGATCGAGCTGCGCGAGTCGCGCGCGTCGTGCGAGCGGGCGCTCGGCCGCCCCTGCGATTCGCTGGCCTACCCGTTCGGCGACTTCGACGCGCGCGTGGCCGCGGCGGCGGGTCGCGCAGGGTATGCCGCCGCCGCGATCGAGGACCTCGCCCCGCCCGCGCCGCTGACGTGGCCGCGGGTCGGCATCTACCGCGGGAACTCGATGCGCCGCTTCCGGCTCAAGGTCTCACCGGCGCTGCGCCGCCTCCGCTCGGCGTCGCCCCGACGCGTGGCCGTACACGCCTGATGTGCGGCGTCGCGGGATCGTACGGCCGCGTCCAGCTCGACGCGCCGACGCGCGAGCTGATGCTCGCCGCCCTCCACCACCGCGGGCCCGACGGGAGAGGGGAGAAGGTGTGGGACGATGCCGCACTCCTCCACACGCGGCTCCGCATCATCGACCTGTCGGCGAGCGGCGACCAGCCGATGGCGAACGAGGACGGCTCGGTGTGGACGGTGTTCAACGGCGAGATCTACAACCACCGCGCGCTGCGCACCGACCTCGAGGCGCGCGGCCACCGCTTCCGCGGACACTCCGACACCGAGGTCCTGCCGCACCTCTACGAGGAGTACGGCGACGGGATGTTCGAGCGTCTGCGCGGGATGTTCACGGTCGCGATCCTCGACCGCCGCGAGCCCCGCCTCCTGCTAGGCCGCGACCGCTTCGGGATCAAGCCACTCTTCTACGCGCACGGCGACGGGTTCCTCGCGTTCGCGAGCGAGATCGCGATCCTTCGCCTCGTTCCCGGCGTCGACCTCACGCCAGACCGGCAGGCGATCGCCGATTTCGCCGCGCTGCTCTTCGTCCCCGCGCCGCTGACGATCCACCGCGGGATCCGTGCGCTGTCGCCCGGCGAGCTCCTCGACTGCCGGCCGACGGGCACCGGCGACGTCCGCGTCGACGTCCGGCCGTTCCACACGTTCTCGATCGAGCCCGATCCCGAGCTGACGGTCGACGACGCGGTCGACGAGGCGGAGCGGTTGATCGAGCAGGCGGTCGTCCGCCAGCTCGAGAGCGACGTCCCGCTCGGGTCGCTCCTCTCCGGCGGCATCGACTCGTCGCTCGTCAGCCTGTTCGCGCAGCGCCGGGTGCCCGGCGACCTGCTCACGTTCAACGTACGGCCGCCCGACGCCGAGTACGACGAGACGTGGGCGGCGGAGGCCGTCGCCGCGGCGATCGGGTCACGCCACCGGACGCTCGAGATGGAGCGCCGCGGCGCCTCGTGGGACGACATCACCGACCTCCTCCGCCACGCGGGCCAGCCGTTCGCGGACACGTCGCTCTTCGCCGTCGACGCGATCAGCCGCGCGATGCGGAGGCACGTCACCGTTGCTTTGTCGGGCGACGGCGGCGACGAGGGGTTCGGCGGGTACAACGCCTACTGGCAGATCACGACGATCGACCGCCTCCGGCAGGCGCCGCCCGTCCTCTGGCACACGGCCGCGCGCATGGTCGCGCCGCTCGCGCGCCTCGGCTTCGTCCGGCCGACGCTCGGCGAGCGCGCACGGGACATCGCAGGCGCCGACGACGCCGCGATCGTGCAGACGATCTTCTCGTGGGTGCGCGAGCGCGAGCACCGGCAGCTGCTCGCCGACGCCGACGGCGTCGAGTCCCCGCGCCGGCTGTTCGAGCCGCGCTGGCGGTACTCCCTCGGGCCTGGGACGTCGCGGCTGGAGCGCCTGTCCGCGCACGCCGTCGAGGCGAACGTACGCCTCGTCCTCGCGAACGATTACCTCGCGAAGGTCGACACCGGGAGCATGCGGCACAGCCTCGAGGTGCGCGTCCCGATGCTCGACGAGGACCTGATCGCATTCGGTCTCACCCTCCCGCACGAGCTCCGCGTCAAGGGGCGGACAGGGAAGCGCATCCTGCGCGCGGTCGCGGCCCGGAACCTCCCGCCGGCCGTCGCCGTTCGCGCGAAGCAGGGGTTCGAGGTCCCCGTCGACCGCTGGGTCGATCCGACGTTCACCACCCGCGTCCGGGAGACTCTCCTCGATCGGTCGAGCCCCGTCGGCGACCATCTCGATCGTCGCGCGTACGAGCCGTGGGTCGCGGCGTTCGGCAACGGCGGAATCGCCGCAGGTGTCTCGCGTGACGGGCTGTACCAGCGCGTGATGATGCTGCTCTCGCTCGACCTCGCCCTCCGCGATCTGCGGCAGCGCCGCTAGCGGACGATGCGCGCGCTCGTCGTCACGAACATGTATCCGACCGCCGCCGCGCCTGCCACCGGCACGTTCGTGGCGGCGCAGGTCGCGAGTCTCTGCGACGCGGGAGTCGAGATCGAGCTCCTGCACATCGATCGCGACGCAGGCGGGCGGCACGTCTACCGCGGCCTGGGCGACACGGTGACGAAGCTCGTGCAGGCGGGCGATCACGACCTCGTGCACGCGATGTACGGCGGCGTGATGGCGGACGTCGTGACGCGCGTGGTGCGAGACCGGCCTGTGCTCGTCTCGTTCTGCGGCACCGACATGCACGGAGGCATGGGCAACGGCGTGTTCGAGACGCTGTCGCTTCGCTACGGCGTCCGGGCGTCGCGCCGCGCTGCCCGGCGGGCGGCAGGCGTCATCGTCAAGTCGCGCAACCTGTTCGACGCGCTCCCGAGATCGGTCGACCTGTCGCGGGTCTGGATCGTCCCGAATGGGGTCGACCTCGCGCGCTTCCGCCCGAGGGACAGGTCGGAATGCCGGCGGGCGCTCGGATGGGACGCTGCGCGTACACACGTGCTCTTCCCGGCGCTCCCGCAACGTCCGGAGAAGCGATTCGCGCTCGCGACGGCCGCAGTCGCGCGTCTGAACCGGTCCGCCGCGCACATCGAGCTGCACGCCCTCGAACGCGTCCCGCACGACGATGTTCCCCTGTGGGTCAACGCGGCGAGCGCCGTCCTCCTGACGTCGGTCGACGAGGGCTCACCGAACGCCGTCAAGGAGGCGCTCGCGTGCAACGTTCCCGTCGTGTCGGTCGACGTCGGCGACGTCCGCGAGCGTATCGCCGGAATCGACGGCTGCTTCATCGCGGCTCCGACGGCGGAAGATCTGGCTGCAAACCTCGGTCGAGCGCTCGAGCGCGAGGCGCCGATCGCCGGACGCGAGCGCGTCGCCGAGGTCTCGCTCGAGCGCATCGCGGAGAAGGTGCTCGAGATCTACGTGCAGTTGACGGCGGCGCTCGCGACGCGCCGCTCGCGCGCCGCCGCCCGGCGGACCGCCGCAGCAGGATGAGGACTCACGCGCTCATGTACCACGACGTCGTCACCGGCAGCGCTGACGACTCCGGCTTCGCCGGCGCGGGTCCTGCGGTGTACAAGCTGTCCTGGACGGCGTTCGCGGAGCATCTCGACAAGATCGGCGAGGCGGTTGCGGGACCCCCCGTCGTGGTCGACGACCTTCTCGCGGCGCACGTCGGATCGTCGTCGTGGTCGCTCACGTTCGACGACGGCGGCGCGAGCGCGCCCGAGATCGCCGAGGAGCTGACGCGGCGGGGCTGGCGCGGTCACTTCTTCGTCACGACGGGGTGCATCGGGGGGCACGGGTTCGTCGACGGCGACGCGATTCGCGAGCTACACCGACTCGGGCACGTGGTCGGGTCGCATTCGGTGACCCACCCCGAGCGGATGCCGTCGCTACCGATCGACGAGCTCGTTCACGAGTGGCGCGCGAGCCTCGCGGCGCTGTCGGATCTCGTCGGCGAGCAGCTGAACGGAGCGTCGGTTCCCTCGGGGTACTACTCGGCCGACGTCGCGCTCGCCGCCGACCGTGCAGGCGTCGCAGCATTGTTCACGTCGGAGCCGATCCGGACGCCCGGCCGCGTCGGCGGTTGTCTCGTCGTCGGACGGTACTCGATCCGACGCGACACGCTCGCATCGATGGCTGCGCGCGCGGCTGCCGGCGACCCTCGACCGTGGCTCCGTCAGTACGTCGCATGGAATCTCCGGAAGCCGGTCAAGGCGATCGGCGGCGAGCGCTACGACCGCGCACGCCGGATGGTGCTCGCGGCTCGCACCCGGCGGTCGCGGGTTCAGTAGCCCGCGACGGCTCTTCGGATACCCCGCGCGGCCACGCGCGCCGCCGACGGAACGTAGTGGCAACCCTCGGGCGGGAGGCCCACGGAGAGCAGGACGCGGCGATACGCGCCGAGGTCGTAGCGCGCCGCGATGAACGCCGCGCGGCCGGCGTCGAGATCGAGCACGGCGCCGCGCGCGCGAGCGATGAGCTCCCGCGACTGCCCGACGGCGCCCGGGTTGAGCAGCAGCGGCTCCCGCTCGGGCAGGTCGCGCGGGCGCCGCGTCGAGCGGGCGCCTCCGCGCGAAGCGCTCCACGCCCACGGCCGATGCGTGTGGCCGACCACGAGCACGCGCGCCGCCGGGTGGCTGCGACGAAGGCGCTCCAGCTGCACGCGCGCCTGCCACGGCCTCGTCACATACTCGCTCACGTCGTCGAGCGAGCCGTGTGTGACGACGACGTCGTCGACGACAGCGATCGCCGGGAGTGCAGCGAGAAACCGGCGCGACGAGCTCGACAGTCGTGCCGCCGTCCACTCGAGGCTCACCCGGGCCGGCGTGCTAATCCGCTCGTCGGAGAGCCGCCCGAGCGCGATCAGGTCGTGGTTCCCCGCGACGCAGATCGCGC
>DASXTR010000355.1:0-2556 GCA_036505325.1 Gaiellaceae bacterium | reverse complement strand
CCTTCGGCGAAGCCGAAGGGGCATTTTCAGCCGAAGAAGGCGCGGGCGACCTCGTACCAGTCGTTCGGCACGGTCTTCAGCTCCTTCGTCGCCTCTTCCAGCGAGACGTCGACGATGTCGTCGCCGTGGAGCGCCGCCATGCGGCCGAACTTGCCCTCCTCGACGAGGTCGGCGGCCTTGAGGCCGAAGCGCGTCGCGAGCACGCGGTCGCGCGGGGTGGGGGACCCGCCGCGCTGGACGTGCCCGAGCACGGTCACGCGCGTCTCGAACCCGGTGCGCTCCTCGATCTGGTTGCCGAGCGTCTCGCCGACCCCGCGCTTGGCGAGCAGCTTGTGGCCGAACTGGTCGACCTCGCCCTTGTCCTCCGCGCCCGGCAGCTCGCAGCCCTCGCTGACGACGACGATGGAGAAGTTCTTGCCGCGCGCGTGCCGCTTCTTGATGTCGGCGACCACCTCGTCGATGTCGACCGGCCGCTCCGGGATGAGGATGACGTCGGCGCCGCCCGCGATCCCGCTCACGACGGCGATCCAGCCGGTGTGGCGGCCCATCACCTCGACGACCATGACGCGGTTGTGCGCCTCGGCCGTCGTGTGCAGCCGGTCGATCGCCTCGGTGCAGATCCAGACCGCGGTGTCGAAGCCGAAGGTGTAGTCGGTGCCGGAGAGGTCGTTGTCGATCGTCTTCGGGACGCCGACGACGGGGAGCTGGAAGTCGTCGTACAGCCGCGCCGCGACGCCGAGCGTGTCCTCGCCGCCGATCGCGACGAGCGCCCCGAGGTCCTCGAAGTTCCGGCGCACGTCGTCCATGCCGCCCTCGACCTTGTACGGGTTGGTGCGCGACGTGCCGATGATCGTCCCGCCGCGCGGAAGGATTCCGGAGATCTCGCGCGGCCCGAGCGGCGTCATCAGCCCGTCGACCATTCCGCGCCAGCCTTCGCGGACGCCGATCACCTCGTGCCCGCGCTCCCACGCGCGCCGCGAGACGGCGCGGATGACCGCGTTGAGCCCTGGACAGTCGCCCCCGCCCGTGAGGATCCCGATTCGCATCGCGCGTGAGTCTAGGCAGTCACCGCCGTCACCGCGCCGGCGGCGAACGCGAGCCCGAGCGTCAGCATCCGGAACGTGCGGTCCGCCACGCGCAAGCCGAGCGTCGTGCCCACGGCGTTCGCAACGAGGACGCCGGGGAGCCACCACGCGAAGTCCCGGGCCGCGTCGCCGTCGAAGCGGCCGCGCTCCGCGAGCAGCGCGAGGCCGATCGCCGACGCAGCGACGAAGTAGACCGCGAGGTCGGCGAAGAAGCTCAGCGCGGCGAGGCGGCGCCGCGTGAGCAGCAGCGCCGGGGGGACGCCGATCAGCGAGGTCGTCGTCCCGAGCAGGCCGCCGAGGAAGCCGGCGACGACGAGCAGGCCGCGAAACCGCGGCCGGGGCGGGTGCCGGTCGACGTACGCGATCGCGGCGGCCGCGACCATGATCAGCAGCCCGACCGCGACCTTCACGTCGTGCGTCTCGACCGCGCCGAGCGTTCGCGCGCCGACCCACAGCCCCGGCACGGCGCCGCCGACGAGCATGACGACACGGCGCCCGTGAATCGCGCGACGCAGCCGGTAGGCGACGGAGATCCGCGTCGCGAGCGAGATCAGCAGGTTCACCGTCACGACGAACGGCAACGAGTAGCCCATCAGCAGGAGCAACGGGGTCGCGACGAGCCCGAACCCGAACCCGGAGGTCCCGGAGAGGAGCGCAACCGCCGCCACGATGAGCCCGCCGAGGACGACCACGGCCGCCGATCATGCCCGCAGCCGGCGTTCGAAGGCGTCACCGACGTGGCACCCGGGCCATGCCGGCCGGCGGGCGACCCACAGGCCGCTGCTGTCGGATCCCCTACACCCGGGCCGCGTCTCCTTCGGGCGTGTCCGGCGGCAGCCGCTGTCGGATCCCCTCCACACCCGGGCCGCGTCTCCTTCGGGCGTGTCCGGCGGCCGCCGCACTCCACGAGTCCGGTCGGCTCACAGTGCGGACGGTGGGACTCGAACCCACAAGCCCTTTCGGGCGGCGGCTTTTGAGACCGCTGCGTATGCCGATTCCGCCACGTCCGCCGGGCTCCTGACACGGTAGCCGCTTCGGCTGACAGGCAGGAGCGGCGAGGTCCTGGTTGAACTGCGCGGGGCCGTTCCAGATACTGCCCGCAACGTTTGGCTGCCAACGCCTCCGCACCCGCCCTCGCTCGCCTGACCGGACGCCGGCCCCCGGTCGTCTCGATGCTCGGGCTCGGGCTCGTCGGGCTGATCCTGATCTGGCTCGCGATCAACGCGGCCAAGGAGCCGAGCGACTTCCTCGACCTGCTCGTCGTCGGGCTGACCGTCGGCATGGTCTACGCGCTGATCGCGCTCGGCTACTCGCTCGTCTACGGGATCCTCGAGCTGATCAACTTCGCGCACGGCGACGTCTTCATGCTGGGCGGGATGCTGACAACGTCGATGGTCGGCTGGTTCGCATTGACGGCCGCGACGCACGGGAAGCTCCTCGCGCTGATCTTCCCGATGCTCCTGATCGCCGC
>DASXTR010000354.1:0-4117 GCA_036505325.1 Gaiellaceae bacterium | reverse complement strand
CAGCAGGCGTGCCCCGAGCTCCGGGTTGACGTACCGCCCGCCGCGGGCGACCTCCCGCACCGCGGCGACGACCTCCGAATCGGCTGCCTCCTTGAGGACGTAACCGCTGGCGCCGGCCGCGAACGCCTCGCGCACGTAGCGCGGGTCGTCCTGCATCGACAGCAGGAGCACCTTTGCGTTCGGATGCTCGTGCACGAGCGTCGGCAGGACCTCGAGCCCCGTCTGGTCCGGCATCACGACGTCCATCAGGATTACGTCCGGCTCGAGCGCCCGCGCCTCGAAGACCGCCTCGCGTCCGGTGCCCGCCTCGCCGACCGGTTCGATGTCCGGCTCCTGGGCGAGCAACAGGCGGAGACCCGAGCGGACGACGGCGTGGTCGTCGACGATCAGGACGCGAATCGGGTCGGGCACGGAGCAGACGTTACCGCCCAGCGGACGAAGATCAGTGGAAAGCCGCAGCCGGTTTACGGCTCGACGACGATCCGCGGCCGCGAGCCGTGCTCTACCGTCCGAGAGACATGAAGGCGACGTACGCAGTCCTGTGGTGCGGAGGTGAAGCGGTCGAGTCCGGCCGGCTGGAGCCGCGTACCGAGGGCCTCGAGCTGCGCGGACGCAACCGTGCGCTGTCGATCGACTTCACCGAGGTGACCGGCGCGGCGATCGCGCGCGGCGCGGACCAGCGGCTTCGCGGACTGCCGGTGCTCTCGCTGCTCCTCAGAGGCGGCACGGCCCTGCGGATCGCGAGCCTCGAGGGCTCGGGCGCGCTGCACGAGCTAGCGGAATGCATCGAGCGCGCCGCCGGCCTGAGCTCGGCCGCGTAGCGGCGTGCCCGATTCGCCGCGAGCGTCGTCGGCGCCGGCAAGCGGAACGTGCGCGCTCACGGCGGTACCCGCACCCGGTGTCGACTCGACGGTGAGTGTGCCGCCGACCAGGGCGATCCGCTCGCGCATCCCCACGAGGCCGAGCGCCTCGTCGCGCGTCTCGTCCGGCACGAAACCCTGGCCGTCGTCCTCGACGATCGCCCCGATGCCCTCGCCGCGGCGCGTCAGCACGACACTCACGTTCTCGGCGGCGGCGTGCTTCACAACGTTCGTCAACGCCTCCTGTACGAGCCGGTAGAGCACGGTCTCGACCTCAGGCGGGAACCGCTCCTCCCCCAAGCCGGCCTGGACGACGGTCCGGATGCCACTCCGTTCCTCGAACGTGCTGACAAGCCGCTCGAGCGCGGGCACGAGGCCGAAATCGTCGAGCGCCGTCGGGCGTAGCTCGACGGCGAGCCGCCGCACGTCCTGGAGCGCCTGGACGACCAGGTCGCGAACCTCCGCTTCGGCGCGTTCGGCTTCGGCCGGATCTTCGGCGGCGCGGATCGCCTTCAGGCCGAGCAAGATCGAGGTCAGCGCCTGTCCCGTCTCGTCGTGGAGCTCGCGCGCCAGCCGTCGCCGCTCGAGCTCCTGCGCCTCGACGACGCGCCGCACGGTGTCGCGCGCCACTCGCTGAGACAGGTCGACCGCAACGGCGGCACGCGCCGCGAAGATCTCGGCGACCCGCAGGTCGGCATCCGTGAAGCGCGCCTCCGAGCCGAGCTTGTCGTGCATCGCGACGATCCCGATCGCCCGGCCGCGGACGACCAGCGGCACGTACAAACCCGTCCGCACGCCCATGCGACGCGCCTCGTCCTGGTCGACCTCCGGGTCGTCGAGGACCGAGTCGACCCGCGCGCTCTGACGGCGCTCGAGCACCCGGCCGCTCTTCGACCGGTCGCGACGCAGCCGATGACCGAGCAGGCCGTAGGCCGCCTCGCCCTCTCCATCGATCGCCGCGATCCTCAGGTCGCCGTCGGGCTCCGGAAGCGCGATCAGCGCCAGCCGCGCGTCGATCAGCTCGCGCAGGCGCCGGCAGACGAGATCGAGCAGCTGTGCGAGATCGGTCTCCTCGCCGAGCGCGCGCACCACCTCGTGGAGCGACTCGAGCTGGCGCGACCAACGCGTCGCCGATTCGTAGAGACGCGCGTTCTCGATCGCAACGGCAGCCTGCGCGGCAAGGAGCGTGACGAGCTCTTCGTCCTCCTCGCTGAAGTCCTCGCCGCCCTCCTTCTCGGTCAGGTAGAGGTTCCCGTACGCCACGCCCCGCAGTACGATCGGCACGCCGAGGAAGCTGCGCATCGGCGGGTGATGCGCCGGAAAGCCGACCGAGCGCGGATCGTCGCCGAGGTCGTGGAGCCGGAGCGGATGCGCCTCGCGGATCAGGACGCCGAGGATTCCGCGCCCGCGCGGAAGCTGCCCGATCGCCACGTGGGTCTCGGGGTCGATTCCGGTGGTCAGGAAGCGTTCGAGCTGTGTGCCGGACTCGTCGATCACGCCGAGCGCCGCGTAGCGCGCCCCCGTCAGCGAGGCCGCCGTCTCGACCAGCCTCTGCAAGAGCGCCTCGAGCGACAGCTCCGACGTGAGCGCGATGCTTGCCTCGAACAGCGCCCGTAGGCGGTCTCCACCCTCCTTCGCGCTCACGGTTCGAGCGTAGTCGACCGCAATGTGGAAAGCCCGCAACTTCGTTCAGGGTGGCGCCTGATGGCGGTCGGCGCGGCGGGGCACAGACTCGGTGAACGCGATGCGCATGAAGCCTCCACACCATCCGCTCCGCGTCCTCATCGCCGGGGGCGGCGTGGCAGCGCTGGAAGCGACGCTCGCGCTGCGCGCGCTGGCGGAGGAGCGCGTCTCGATCGAGCTGCTCGCACCCGAGCCGCACTTCTGGTACCGCCCGCTCACCGTCGTCGAGCCCTTCGGGACGGGACACGTCCACGGGCTCGAGCTGGCGGCGCTCGCTCACGAGTGCGGCGCCCGCTTCACCCTGGGCGCGCTCGCATCGGTCGAACCCGACCGGCACCTCGCGCGAACGGCCGCCGGCGCCGAGATCGAGTACGACGCACTCCTCGTCGCATCCGGTGCGATGCCGGTGGCTGCGGTCGCCGGAGCGTTGACCTTCCGGGGGCCGGCCGACAACCTGGCGTTTCGGGACGTCCTCACCGAGCTCGAGTCCGGCGCCGTGCGACACCTCGTGTTCGCGATGCCGGGCGGAGTGACGTGGCCGCTGCCGCTCTACGAGCTCGCCCTCCTCACGTCAGCGTTCCTCGATGCGCGCGCGATCACGAGCGTGCAGCTCGCCGTCGTCACGCCCGAGGAGGCGCCGCTCGGCCTCTTCGGCGCCGAGGCGAGCACGGCCGTACGGCGCCTGCTCGAGGATCGGGACGTCGCCCTGCACACCCGCCGGCTCCCGATGATGGCTAGCGACGGTGCGCTCGCGGTCTCGCCCCGCGGGCGCATCCGTGCCGACCGGGTCGTCGCGCTCCCCCGTCTCCGCGGCCGCCCGATCGAGGGCCTCCCCCGCAACGCGAACGGCTTCCTGCCGACGGACCGCCATGCACGCGTCACGGGCGTGGCCGACGTCTTCGCCGCGGGCGACGTCACCGCGTTCCCCGTCAAGCAGGGCGGGATCGCCGCCCAGCAGGCGGACGCCGCCGCCGAGACGATCGCCGCGACAGCCGGCGCCGACGTCACGCCTCGGCCCTTCCACCCGGTCCTCCGCGGCCTCCTGCTGACGGGCTCGGCGCCGACCTATCTCCGCACTCAGCTGCCGGGAGGCGCCGGCGACACCTCGACGGCCCGGACGGATCCGCTCTGGTGGCCGCCCGCGAAGATCGTCGGCCGCCACCTCGCGCCGTTCCTGGCCGAGCGCGCGGGCGCGATCCTCTCGCCGCCGGCCGGAGCGGACACCGTTCGCGTCGAGGTCGATCTCGCCGCTGTCTCACCGGGATGACAGCTAGCGTCAGCTCGAGCCCGACAATGGGCGACGACGATCGGAGGCGTAGATGACGACGCGGCCCGGCGAGCTGCCGACGCAGGCATTCGACATTCACGGCGCGAAGGCGCGGCTCGAAGCCGCGGGCGGCGGCTACGAGGTCGTGCACACCTCGCGCGGCCTGGAGCTCGGCGTCTACGTCCTCGTCGCGCCGGAGCCCGACCGGCAGCAGCCGCACGCCGACGACGAGGTCTACGTCGTGATCGAAGGCAACGGGACGCTCGACGTCGAGGGCGAGCGGGTCGACCTGCACGAGGGCCAGGCC
>DASXTR010000353.1:0-3373 GCA_036505325.1 Gaiellaceae bacterium | reverse complement strand
CGCCACCGACGGCTACCGAATCGTCATGTTCGACCAGCGCGGGACCGGCGGGACGGCGCTCGCGTGCCCGGCGCTGCAACGGCAGATGGGAAGCTCCGACCTCGCGGTGCCGACGAAGGCTGCGGTCGTCGCCTGTGCGCGCGCGATCGGACCGAAGCGGCGCTTGTTCGGCACCGACCAGACCGTCGAGGACATCGATGACCTCCGCGCCGCGCTGCACGTCGATCGGCTCGTGCTCGACGGCGTCTCGTACGGCACGTTCGTCGCCGAGCGGTACGCCCTCGCGCATCCGGACGGCGTCGCGAAGCTCGTGCTCGACTCGGTCGTCCCGCACAGCGGCGCCGGAGCGCTGAGCGTCGACAACGCGCATGCCGTCGCGCGCGTGCTCGGCCGGAACGTCGCTGCCGATCTCGCCGCGGTCGTGCGGGCGCGACCCGGCGTCGAGCTGCCGCTGCTCGACGCGATCGTGACCATGAGCATCGTCGACCCGACGTACGCGCGCGTCGCGCCCGCGCTGCGCGCCGCGCGCTCGGGCCGTTGGTCGGACCTCGACTCGCTGCTCGCGGACTTCCGGCCCAATCCCTCGACACCGGCGTCCGTCTTCAGCCAGGGCCTCCACGCGAGCGCGCTCTGCGCGGACACGCCGCTGCCGTGGGGCGGTCCGGCGGCGCCGGTCGCCCGGCGCGCACCCGCGTTGCGGCGGGCGGTCGCGCGGATCTCGGCTGCCGCCGTCTGGCCGTTCACGCGTCGAATCGCGTCGGGGAACGGAATCGTCGTCACGTGCCTCGACTGGCCGCCGGAGCCGGCGCCGCCGCCCGTGAGGGCGACGCGCCTGCCGAACGTCCCGACGCTGCTCGTCAACGGCGACCGCGACCTCTCGACGCCGCTCGCGTGGGCGCAGGCGGAGGCGAAGGTCGCGCCGGGCGGCCGCCTGGTCGTCGCCGCGCGATCCGGCCACTCGGTGCAGCTGCGCTCGGCGAACGACGCGCCACGACGCGCGATCGCGGACTTCCTGCGCTAGGCCTCGGCGCGAACCGGGTTCCGCAGCTCGCCGACCTTCTCGATCTCGATCACGACCTCGTCGCCGTCCTTCAGGTACACCGGCGGGTCGCGGAAGGTGCCGACGCCCGACGGCGTCCCGGTGCAGATGAGGTCGCCCGGCTCGAGGGTGATCGCCTCCGACACGAACGCGATCAGATCGGGTATGGAGTGGATGAGCTGCGACGTCGACGCGTCCTGCATCACCTCGCCGTTCACGAGCGTCCGCAGGCGCAGGTTCCCGGGGTCGCCCACCTCGCCGGCCGGGACGAGCTGCGGGCCGACGGGACAGAACGTGTCGAGCGACTTCGCGCGCGTGAACTGCTTGTCGGCCCGCTGGAAGTCGCGCGCGGTGACGTCGTTGACGCAGATGTAGCCGCGCACCGCGTCGAGCGCGTTCTCGGCGGACACGCGCCTCACCTGCCGCCCGATCACGACGCCGAGCTCGCCCTCGAAGTCGACCTCGTCGGTGATCGGCGGGATGACGATCGGATCGCCGGGCCCGATCAGCGCCGTTGCCCATTTGGCGAACAGCATCGGACGCTCCGGCGCGTCGCGGCCGCCCTCGTCCGCGTGGTCGCGGTAGTTGAGCCCGACGGCGATGATCTTCCCCGGGCGGTCGATCGGAACGGCCACAGAGGAGTTCTTACCAGAGCGCGAACCCGGCGGGATCGCCTGACGCCCAGGCGATCCCGCCACGCGAGGCGGGGGTGCGTTCAACTCGGCACCTACGCCGCAGCCCCCCTTGGAGTGCCGTCGGCCCCGCGCTTGGTCCGCTTCTCGTTTGCCTTATCGGCAACAACGGGCACGGAGAGTAGGGTCGGTTCGGCGCTCTACGGCTGGAGGAACGTCTCGAGCCCGCGCGCCAGCGCCGCCGCCTCGCGCTGGCGGTACGCGGCTCGGTGGAGCCGCGCGGAATCCCATGAGCTGCGCATGTTCGCGGTCTCGATGAACACCTTCGGCACGTTCGAGAGGTTCAGGCCGCCGAGATCGGAGCGGACGTCGAGGCCCGCGCGGCCGGCGTAGGTCGAGTACGGCTCGCCCGTCCCGCGCCGGAAGGCCGCCCGCACGTCGAGCGCGAGCCGGTGCGACGCGACCGCGATGTCGTCGGTGAGGCCGCGGATCGACGGCGGGTAGATGACGTGGAAGCCGCGCCCGGTCGACGGGCCCCCGTCGGCGTGGATCGAGATCGCTGCGTCGGCAAGCGCACGGTTGCCGATCGCGGCGCGCCGCGTGATGCACGGGCCCCACCCGGTGTTGGTCGCGCGCGTGAGCACGACGCGGGCGCCCCGCGCGCGCAACAGACCCGCAAGGCGCAGCGAGACATCGAGGTTGTACCCGGCTTCGGCGTAGCCGTCGTTCGTCGAGGCGCCGACGGTGTCGCAGGCCTTCCAGAGCGTCCCGGCGTTCACGAGCCGCCCGATCTCGCGCGCGTGTGCCGCGTTCCCGCCGTTGTGACCGGGGTCGATCGCGACCGTCTTCCCGGCGAGCGGAAGCGCGAGTGCGACTGCAAGCGCGAGGACCATCGGCATGGGACGCTACCTTTGACACATGGAAGTCAGCGCGCTTCCCGGAGCAGACCTCGTGGAACGCGGCCTCGCCGACCTGGCCGCCGGCGCGGAGACGCGCGAGGCCCTGCTCGTCTCGATCGCTGCCGCGAAGCTGCGCGCCCTGGGCCTGCAGGTCCCCGACGCGCTGGACGACCCGGAGCTCCGGCTCTACCGCCTGCTCGCACGCGACGACGAGGATTCGGCTCATGGTCGGTACAACGCGCTCGTTCGCCGCTTGGTGAGCTTCGAGCGTGCGCTCGCATGCGCGAGCTAGTCGACGCCGAGCGCGTGACGCGATTCATGCGCGATCTCGGCCGCGCGGCGAGCAACGAAACCGTCTGTTACCTCGCCGGCGGGGCAACCGCCGTCCTCGTGGGTTGGCGCGGGACGACGATCGACGTCGACATCCGACTCGAGCCGGAGGAGGATTCGCTGCTGCGCGCGCTGACCGACCTGAAGGAGAAGCTGCGGATGAACGTGGAGCTCGCCTCCCCGGCCGACTTCATTCCGCTCCCGGCCGGCTGGGAGGAACGGAGCCCGTTCGTCGTGCGTGAGGGACGCGTGACCTTCCGCCACTTCGACCCGTACTCGCAGGCGCTTGCGAAACTCGAGCGGGGCCACGGCCGAGATCTGGCCGACGTGCAGGCGCTCGTCGAGCGCGGACTGGTCGATCGCAGCCGTCTCCGGGAGTTGTTCGAGGAGATCCGTCCGGCGCTCTACCGGTTCCCGGCCGTCGACGAGCCGTCGTTTGCACGCGCCGTCGAGTCGATCTCATGAACGCGGTG
>DASXTR010000352.1:0-11322 GCA_036505325.1 Gaiellaceae bacterium | reverse complement strand
CACCCCGTACCACTCGACTGGGTTGACGGAGGACGCGTGCACGCGGAGCAGCACCTGATCGTCCTCGATGACCGGCTTGTCGACTTCGCGGAGCTCGAGCACGTCGGGCGGGCCGTACCTGTCGTGGACGATCGCCTTCATCGAACGTGTCCCTCCTCCGGAACGTACGGTGTAAGTCATACGGCGCACGCTAGACGTACGTCGTAAGTCTGTCAAGAGACTTACTCTGTACGTCGATGGCCAGGCGGAGTCACCCGCGCGCCGCGCGGACCCCATTGACCAGGGAGCGTGTGCTGCGGGCCGCCCTCACCCTGGCCGACGAAGCCGGCATCGAGGCACTCAGCATGCGCAAGCTCGCCCAGGCACTCGGAGTCGAGGCGATGTCGCTGTACAACCACGTCGCGAACAAGGACGACATCCTCGACGGCATCCTCGAGCTCGTCGCGAGCGAGATCGAGTTGCCTGCAAGCGGAACCGACTGGAAGACGGCCATTCGTCAGAGCGCGATCTCGGCGCACGAAGCGCTCTCGCGCCACGCCTGGGTCGGCAGCCTCTGGATGACGCCTCGGAAGGTCAGTCCTCCACGCTTGCGATACGGGGACGCGATTCTCCGAACGCTGCGGGACGCCGGCTTCTCGAAGGACCTGACCTATCACGCCTTCCACATCCTGCAGGGCCACATCTCCGGCTTCACGCTCCAGGAGCGGAACTTTCCGTTCGACAGGGAGAAGCTCGAGGAGATGGCGGCGAGCTTCCTGCGGGAGTTCCCCGCCGGCGAGTACCCCGACCTCGCCGAGCACGTCAGGCAGCACATGGAGCCCCGTCCCGAGCATCGGGGCACGTTCGAGTTCGGGCTCGATCTCATCCTCGACGGCCTCGAGCGGCTCCGGGACGCGGCCTGACGCGGCGTAGACAGCCACAGCGACCGGCGCTGCCGGTTCCGGCTCGAGTCCGGCGCCCTCCGCCCAACTCGTTGTACACCGGCGCCGGCTGTCAATCACGCGCGAGACAAGTGTCTCGCTTCGCTTGTCGAAGCCCGCCGCGAGGCGGGCTTCGTCGTTCAGGCCGACGCGGCGAGGCGATCGAGCGTCTTCGACGCGAGCCGGTCGAGTGCCTGCACGCTCAGCTCGAGATGCTCGCGCTTCGTGTCCTCGAGCTTCGTGTGCGAGAGGCCGCGCAGCGACTGGACGAACAGCATCACGGTCGGGACGCCTGCGCGCGCGACCTCGGCCGCGTCGTGCAGCGGCCCGGACGGAAGCCGGTGCGAGGTGCCCGCGACCTCGCGGATCGACTCGTCGGCGAGCTCGATCAGCGCGTCGTCGAAGAGGATCGGCTCGATGCTCCAGATCCGCTCCCACTCGTGGTCGATGTTCTCCTCCTCGCCGAAGCGTGCGGCGGCGTCCTTCGCCAGCTGCAACATCCGCGCGAGCTTCGACGCGTCGAGATGCCGCTGGTCGAGCAGCTGCTCCGCCGTCTCGACGACCGACGTGACGATCCCGGGACGCGTCACGACGCCGCCTGACGTGCACACCGCGCCGTCGCCGACCTCGCGCGCGATCTCGCGAATGTAGAGCGCGAGCTTCGCCGCGCCCGCGAGTGCGTCGCGGCGCTTGTCCATCGGCGTCGAGCCGGCGTGCGCCGCCTGGCCGCGCCACGTGATCCGCGAGCGCTCGACGCCGAACGTGCCGAGCACGACGCCGAGCGGAATGTCCATCGACTCGAGCACGGGGCCCTGCTCGATGTGCAGCTCGAGGTACGCGGCCGCGTTCTCGAGCTGCGACCGCGCCTCGAGTGCGCCGTCGAGGTCGACTCCGTGCTCCCGCAGCGCGTCGGGCAGGGCAATCCCCTCGCGGTCCTGCAGCGACTGCAGCTCGTCCTGGTCGCGCATCGAGCCCGCGGCAGCCGACGAGCCGAAGAGCGAGCGCCCGAAGCGCGCACCCTCCTCGTCGGCCCAGTTCACGAGCCGCACCGTCATGGGCGGCGCGTTCTCCTCCGCGATCCGCCGCAGCACCTCGACGCCGGCCACGACGTTCAGCGCGCCGTCGAGCCAGCCCCCGTTCGGCACCGAGTCGATGTGCCCGCCGATGAGCAGCGCGCGCTCCGAGGCCCCGCGCAGCGTGAACCACTGGTTCCCGGCCTCGTCGATCTCCTCCTCGGCGCCGGTCGCCGCGACCTTCCCGCGCAGCCACTCGCGAGCGCGTTCCCAGGTCTCCGTCCACGCCACGCGCTGGGCGCCTTCGCTGTCCCCCGTCAGCTCGCGCAGCTCCTCCAGCTCCTCGACCGTACGCGGCGGAGAAAGCGGCATAGCGGCGACTCTACAACGTGATTGAATGGGCTCGATGGCGCAGGTCGCAGCTGCGAGGCCTACCGGGGAGCGCCGTCGTCGTAGCGTCGTTTGGCGTTCCGCGGCGGCACGCGCGGGCACGGTCGTACTCGTCCTCGGCGTGATCTGGGGGCTCTGGGAGCTCTACCGCTGGGTCTGGGTGAAGACGGGCTGGACGCATCCGTTCCCGGCGAACGACATCACGATGCCGCACATGCACACGATCTTCAAGGCGCTCGGCGAGCCGTCGCGCGTGCAGGGGCCGCTGCTGATCTCGGTGCTCCTCAAGTCGGCGTGGTTCACGGCGAAGGAGGCCGCGATCGGATTCGCGCTCGGCGCGACCGTCGGCTTCCTGCTCGCGGTCGTGCTCGTGCACTCACGCCTGCTGCAGCGGGGGTTCCTGCCGTACATCGTGGCGTCGCAAACCGTTCCGATCCTCGCCGTCGCGCCCATGGTCGTCGTGTGGCTGAAGGCCGGGTGGCAGTCGGTCGCGGTGATTGCGGCGTACCTGACGTTCTTCCCGGTGACGATCAACACTTTGCGCGGGCTGCAATCCGCGGACGCGCGCGCGCATGAGCTGCTGCGCTCGTACGCCGCGAACCGCTGGCAGGTGCTCTGGCGCCTGCGCGTGCCCGCGTCGATGCCGTACCTCTTCTCCGCGCTGAAAGTGAGCGCGACCGCGAGCGTCGTCGGCGCGATCATCGGTGAGCTACCGAGCTCGATTCAGGACGGCCTCGGCGGCGCGATCCTCAACTTCAACCAGTACTACTCGCTCAACCCGGCGAACTTGTGGGCGACGAACATCGTCGCCGCCGCGCTCGGCATCGTGTTCTTCCTGGCGGTCGTCGTCGCCGAAAAGCTGGTCGTCCGCCGCGCGCCGGAGCACGTGGCATGAGTGTTGTCAAATTGGACAACGTTACGAAGACGTTCCCGAAAGGAAACGTCACCGCGCTCGAGGACATCGACCTCGAGATCGAGCCGGGCGAGTTCGTGTCGCTGATCGGCCCGTCAGGGTGCGGCAAGTCGACGATGCTGCGGGTGATCGGCGACCTCGTCAAGCCCACACGCGGGGCGGTCGAGGTGAACGGGAAGCCGGCGCCGCGCGCCCGCGCCGACCACGACTACGGGATGGTGTTCCAAGACTCCGTCCTGTTCGACTGGCGCACGGTCGCGAAGAACGTCGCGCTGCCGCTCGAGATGCTCGGCTGGAGCCGGGCGAAGCGAAAGGAGCGCGTCGAGGAGATGCTGCGGCTCGTCGAGCTCCAGGGCTTCGGCGACCACCACCCGTGGCAGCTCTCGGGCGGGATGCAGATGCGCGTCGCGATCGCACGTGCACTCTCGTTCGAGCCGGCGCTGCTCCTGATGGACGAGCCGTTCGGCGCCCTCGACGAGATGACCCGCGAGCGCCTCAACATCGAGCTGCTCGACATCTGGCGGCGCACGGGCTCCACCGTCGTCTTCGTCACCCACTCGATCTCCGAGGCGGTCTTCCTGTCGACGCGCGTCGTCGTGATGAGCCCGCGGCCCGGTCGGATCGCCGGGCTCGTGTCGGTGGACCTTCCGCAGCCGCGCACCGTCGACACGCGCGAGGAGCCGCGCTTCTTCGAACTCGTGACCGAGGTCCGCGAGCTGCTGCGCGGCGTCGGCGCCGACCAGCACGGCTCGGTGCTCGCCGAGGAGACGGCGTGACAATCGTCGCCGAGCCGGTCCCGCGCGGCACGGTCGTCGCGACGGTCGGGCGGCAGGCGAGGGACTGGATCCCAGCCCTCGCCGTCTTCGTGCTCGGCATCGCCGTGTGGCAGCTCTCGATCCAGGTCTTCGGGATCGAGCGCTTCCTGCTCCCGAAGCCGGGCGCGATCGTCTCGCGGTTCTGGGACGCGCGCGACGAGCTCTGGCGGGCCGGCTGGTTCACGTTCAAGGAGGCGCTCGGCGGCTTCGTGGTCGGCTCGACGTTCGCGATCTTGTTCGCGCTGCTCCTCGCGCGCTTCCGCCGGGTCGGCGACGCGCTGATGCCGATCGCGATCGCGGCGAACGCGATCCCGATCATCGCGTTTGCGCCGATCTTCAACGCCTGGTTCGACCCGCTCCAGCCGACGTCGAAGATGGCGGTCGCAGGCGTCCTCTGCTTCTTCCCGGTGATGGTCAACACCCTGCGCGGGCTGACGTCCGTGCGCCCGACGCAGGTCGAGCTGATGCGCTCCTACGGCGCCGGCGAGGTCGCGATCTTCCGGCGCGTCCGCGTCCCGACTGCGCTTCCGTACACCTTCTCCGCCTTGAAGGTCGCGACGGTTCTCGCCATGATCGGCGCGATCGTCGGTGAGTACTTCGGCGGATCGCAGGAGGCACTCGGAATCCGGATCAAGAACTCAGCAGCGCTCTTCGACTTCGAGACGGCCTGGGCGGCCATCCTCGTCGCGAGCATCCTCGGGATCGCGTTCTACCTCGCGGTCGCGCTGCTCGAACGGCTCACCCTCCAGTGGGATCCAACGCGTCAGGAAAGGGGAAGTGCATGAGGAAGCGAGCTCTGCTCGTGCTCGGGGTACTGATCGTCGCGGCCATCGCACTCGCGGCGACGCTCGGTCTCGGGCGCTCGGCGCAGGCGGCGCCGCAGCGGCAGCAGGCGACGAAGGTCACCCTGCAGCTGAAGTGGGTGACGCAGGCGCAGTTCGCCGGCTACTACGCGGCGAAGGAGAAGGGGTACTACTCCAAGGCCGGCCTCGACGTCAACATCAAGGTCGGGGGCCCGGACATCACGCCCGAGCAGGTCGTGCTCGCGGGTCAAGCGGACTTCGGGCTCGACTGGCTGCCGAACCTGCTCGCGACGCGTGAGAAGGGCGGCAAGCTCGTCTCGATCGCACAGGTCTTCGCCCGTTCCGGCATGACGGAGATCACGTGGAAGTCGAGCGGGATCGACACGATCGCGAAGATGCGCGGCAAGAAGGTCGGCGTGTGGTGCTGCGGGAACGAGCCGGAGCTCTTCGCGGCGCTGAACAAGAACGGCATCGACCACTCGAAGACGAGCGACATCACGATCGTCAACCAGCCGTTCGACATGAACCTGTTCCTGCAGAAGAAGATCGACGCGGCCGCGGCGATGACCTACAACGAGCTCGCGCAGGTCCTCGAGTCGAAGAACCCGGACACCGGCAAGCTCTACCAGCTGTCCGACCTGAACGTCTTCAAGATGGACAGCCCGGCCGTCGGCACGGGGATGCTCGAGGACAACGTCTTCGTCACCGCCGACTGGCTGAAGTCGAGCGCACACCGGGCGACGGCGGTCAAGTTCCTGAAGGCGTCGTTCCAGGGCTGGATCTACTGCCGGCAGCACTTCAAGGAGTGCGTGAACATCGTGCTCAAGAACGGCCCGACGCTCGGCACCGGCCATCAGACCTGGCAGATGAACGAGATCAACAAGCTCGTCTGGCCGAACAACTACGGCATCGGCCACGTCGCGCCCGCCACGGTCAGCAAGACGGCGACGATCGCCAAGACCTACGGCGTGATCAAGAAGATGCCTGTCCTCAAGGACGCGGTCACCTACCAGTACGCCGACAAGGCGCTCGACCAGCTGAAGAAGGCGAAGGTGGACGTCTACGGCAAGAAGTTCAAGGCCGCCTCCGTGAAGGTGACGGAGGGTGGGAAGTAGCCGCGCGCGGTCGCGGCTGATCTTCGGGGCCGCCCTCGCGGCGGCCCCGATTCTCCTGACTGCGGTCGCGGTCGCGACGGCCGCCGTCCCGCAGCAGCGGATCGTCCATTGCGAGGAGGCAGTGGACCAGACGCCGCCACCCGAGCCGTCGCCGCTCGAGCGCGTGCTGCTCGACCGCATTGCTGTCGCGCGGCGCGACGGGCTCGGGGAGCCGCATGCGACGGCTCCGCCTCCCTTCCGCTACTTCTCGAAGACCGGGCTGATGGTCCGTCGCGGGCGTACGACCGTCGACCTGATCGTGCCGCGGTCGTGGCGCAGCCGGTTCGCAATCGGGTGGGGCGCAGGCGGCTACGTGTCGTCGCTCCGAATCCTCGGCTGCTCGTCAGCCGAGGAGTGGCTCATGTACACGGGCGGCTTCTACGTTTCCCGACTCGCGTGCGTGCCGCTCGTCGTCCGCGTCGGCGCGCGGACCGCCCATGTCCGCTTCGGGATCGGCAAGCGGTGCGAGTCCCGCTGACGATTTAAGCTCCGCTCAACGAGGACCGAGAGAAGGGAGAACCGATGTCCGTTCTGATCAAAGGAGGCCGCGTCATCACCGCGGCCGACGACTACGTCGCCGACGTCTTCATCGAGGGCGAGCGGATCTCCCTGATCGGCGAGTCCCTCGACGACGTCCACGCCGACAAGGTGATCGACGCGAGCGGGAAGTACGTCCTCCCCGGGTGCATCGACCCGCACACGCACCTCGACATGCCCTTCGGCGGGACCGTCACGATCGACGACGTCGAATCCGGCCAGACGTCGGCCGCGTTCGGCGGCACGACGTGCCACGTCGACTTCTGCATCCAGCCGCACGGATCGACGTTCGCGGCGGCGCTCGACGACTGGAAGTCGAAGGCGGACGGCAAGCAGGTGATCGACATGGGCTACCACATGGCGGTCACCGACCTGAAGGAGGGAGGCTCGCTCGAGGAGCTCGCCGGCCTGCCCGACCAGGGCGTCACCTCCTACAAGCTCTTCATGGCGTACAAGGGCGCGCTGATGGTCGACGACGAGACGCTCTTCAGGACGATGCAGGTCGCCGCCGAGACCGGCGCACTCGTGATGGTGCACGCGGAGAACGGCGACGCGATCGACGTCCTCGTGAAGAAGGCGCTCGCCGAGGGCCACGTCGAGCCGCACTGGCACGCGCTGACGCGCCCGCCGGAGACGGAGGGCGAGGCGACGAACCGCGCGATTCAGCTCGCGCACGTCGCGGGCTCGCCGCTGTACGTCGTGCATGTGTCGTGCCGGGAGTCGGTGGAGCCGATCGCGCTCGCGCGCGAGAAGGGCTGGGACGTCTGGGGCGAGACGTGCACGCAGTACTTCTTCATCGACTACACGTTCCTCACGCAGCCGAACTTCGAGGGTGCGAAGTACGTCTATACCCCGCCGCCGCGCGACAAGGCGAACCAGGACGTGCTCTGGAACGCCGTGCGCATGGACGTCCTCTCGGCGATCTCGACCGATCACTGCGCGTTTCTCTGGGACGGGCAGAAGACGCTCGGCAAAGACGACTTCTCGAAGATCCCGAACGGCGGGCCGGGGATCGAGAACCGGCTGCAGATGATCCACGAGTTCGGCGTCCGCGCCGGCCGGATCTCGCTCAACCGCATGGTCGAGCTGCTCTGCACGAACCCGGCGAAGCTGTTCGGCCTCTACCCGAAGAAGGGCACGCTCGCCGTCGGCTCGGACGCCGACGTCGTCGTCTTCGATCCGGCGAAGAAGGTGACGATCTCCGCGTCGACGCACCACTCGAAGGTCGACTACAACCTCTTCGAGCGCACCGAGGTCACCGGCTCGCCGGAGGTCGTCCTCCTCCGCGGCAACGTGCTCGTCGAGAACGACCAGCTCGTCGCCCAGCCCGGGATCGGCAAGTTCGTCGCCCGCGCGAGGTTCGGCGAGGAGCTGAAGAACGAAACGCGCGCCGCCGCGGCGGTCGCGTAACCCTCAACCAGCCTCGAGGTGCCTGGCACCTTCATGTGAAGGTGCCAGGCACTGTCTCGGCCGTCTACGCGGTCGGCGCAGGAGCGGCGACCCGCTCCTTCATGAGGGTCGGGCGCAGCGTGTAGTAGAGGCCGCCGGAGACCACGAAGGCGGCGAGCCACGAGAGGTCGATGTTGTTCGTCGCCTTCGCAAGTGGGCCCTGCATGAAGCCGACGAGGCCGTACTCCCACGCCCAGCCGGCGACGAGGCCGGCGAGCGCGGCGATCACGGCCGCCCAGTTGACGTCGCCGTAGCGCGCGCGCTGCGGCTCGTCGTAGAGACCGGCGACGTCGATCGTCCCGCGCCGCACGATGTAGAAGTCGACGAGCATCACGCCGCCCCAGGCCGCGATCCACACGACGACCGAGGCGAGCCACTTGTCGAAGTCGGAGGCGAAGTTGTCCGACTCGATGAACACGATCAGCGCGATCGTGCCGACGATCGACACCGCCGTCGCCACCTTCCAGCGGGCGAGCTTGAGGTCGAGCGACAGCGCCGCGAGCGTCGCCGAGTAGAGGTTCAGGATGTTCGTCGCGACCGGTCCGTGCATGACGAGGAACAGGATCAGGATCGAGACGGTCGTTCCGAACGCCGCCGTGACGATCGCGGCCGGGTCGGCGCTCGTGCCGGCGCTCGCGATCGAGGCGCCGAGGAACCCGAGCCAGACCGTCGGGATGAAGACGCCGAGGTACGTCGACCAGAACACCTTCCGCTCGGGCGTCCCGGGCTTGATGAACCGTGTGTAGTCGGATGACCACGAGAGCCACGTGATCCCCCAGCCGACGCCGATCGCGGTCATGAGCTGAGTGATCGCCGTCAGCTTGTCGCTGCCGTGCGCGGTCGAGTGGCTCCAGACGATGTCGACCTTCCGCCACGCGAGGATCGACATCAGCACCATGACGGCGGCCGCCACCGGCACGGTCCACTTCTCGAACGTCTGGATCCAGTAGAAGCCGACGACCGCGATCACCCCCTGCACGGCCATGATCCCGATCCCCACGGCGTACTTCGTGCCGGTGCCCGGGTGGTCGTACCCCATGTTCTTGAAGATGCCCAGCACGAGGTCGAGGACGACCCACGTGTTCACGCCGAGCCAGCCCATCGTCATCAGCATCTGCGCTGTGGCCGGCAGGTAGGCGCCGCGCCGGCCGTACGCCGCGCGCGAGAGCGTCATCTGGTTCACGCCCGTGCGCGCGCCCATGATGCAGAAGAGCCCGAACAGCGCGCAGCCGACGAGGTTGCCGATCACGAGCACGAGCAACGTCTCGACGAGACTCAGGCCCAGGATGATCCCGAGCGCGCCGAGCACCCAGTTGATCGGCGCGATGTTCGCGCCGGCCCAGATCCAGAACTGCTGCAGCGGCGTCGAGGTGCGATCGCGCTCGGGGATCGGCTCGATGCCGTGCTCGTCGAGCCGGACGTCTCCGGCGTCGACGGCCTGTTGTGCCGCCATTGTCGTTACCCCTCCTGTGAGGAAGACAGTGCAGTGAATCTCTCACGGCAGGCGGACGGACGGAAGGGGTCAGGCCGGATAGAGCGTCTCGTCGACCTCGGCGGGCTCGTGGCGGCGACGGGGGCCTTCGACGCGCACGGCCGCTTGGCGCATCGCGAGGAACTCGACGTCGCCCGTCGCGAGCGCGTGCTCGATCAGGCGGCGGAGCGTCTCGATCCGCGCCGGCCGGCCCGACAGGAACGGGTGGCAGGTGAGGACGTAGAGCGCGTCGTGGCGGCGGTACGCGTCGAGCGCCCCCGCCCAGAGCGCGAACACCCTCTGCGGATCGCGCGGGCCGGCCCCGACGTCCGGCCGCGGCAGGTACGCGTACTGCTCCCAGTCGTCGAGCTCCCAGCTGACCGGCAGCTCGACGAGGTCGCCGGCATCGGTCTCGAGCACGTACGGCCGGTCGTCGTCGAACAGGCTCGAGTCGTAGCGGAGCCCGTGCTCGGCGAGCAGGGGCGGCGTCCGGTACGACGGCTCCCACCCGGGGCAGCGGTAGCCCTCGGGGGTGACGCCGTGCCGCGCCAGCGCCTCGAGCCCGAGCTCCAGGTCGCGCCGCTCCTCGTCCGCGGTCTGGTCGACGGGCGCGACGTGCGCGTAGGAGTGGTGCGCGACCTCGTGACCCGCCTCCAGGATCCGGGTCACCGCGTCGGGCCAGCGGTCGGCCGTGAGACCCGGGACGAAGAACGTCGCCGGGAGCTCGTACTCGCGCAGCAGCTCCAGGATGCGCGGCACGCCGACCCGCGGGCCGTACGCCTGGTGCGACATCACGCCGAGGTTCCGTGCGTGCTCGCGGCCGATCGCGAGGATCGGCGACTCCGCGTCGACGTCGAACGTGAGGCACGCGATCACGGTGTCCCAGAGGCCTTGAGCGCGAGCAGCTCCCACAGGACGTTCGCGGCGGCGAGCGCGGTGATCTGGCCCGGGCCGTCGTAGCTGGGCGACACCTCGACGACGTCCGCCGCCGCGAGGTCGATGCCGCGCAGCGCACGCAGGAACGCGACCGCCTCGCCGGTCGAGAAGCCGCCCACCTCGGGCGTGCCCGTGCCGGGCGCGAACGCGGGGTCGAGGAAGTCGACGTCGAAGCTGAGGAAGACCGGGCGATCGCCGACGCGTGCGCGGACGAGGTCGGCGTAGCCGGCCGGGCCGAGGGCGCGCAGCTCATCGGCCGTCACGAGCGTGTAGCCGAGCTCGCGCGACAGGTCGTAGTCGCCGGCGTCGTACAGCGAGCCGCGCATGCCCGCCTGCACCGACGCGCCCGGGTCGACGACGCCCTCCTCGGCAGCGCGCCGGAAGGTCGTGCCGTGGAACTCGCGCATGCCGAAGTACTCGTCCCACGTGTCCGCGTGCGCGTCGAGGTGGACGAGCGCGAGCGGCCCGCGCCGCTTCGCGTGCGCGCGCAGCTCCGCCAGCGTGATCGTGTGGTCGCCGCCCAGGCCGAGCGTCGTCACGCCCGCGTCGACGAGCGGCGCGAGCCCGGCCTCGATCCGCGCGAGGCTCCCCGGCGTGTCGCCGGGCGCGACGGGGACGTCACCGTGGTCGACGACGCCGAGGCGCTCGAGGAGGTCGATTCCGAACCCGGGATGGAACGGGCGCAGCAGCGCGGACGCGGAGCGAATCGCCTCTGGGCCGAACCGCGGCCCGGGGCGGAAGCTCGTCCCGGTGTCGAATGGGATCCCGACCGCGGCGACGTCGACACCGTCCGTCCCGGTGACGTGCGGCAGGCGCATGAACGTCTTGATCCCGGCGAACCGCGGCATGACGCGCGCGTCCACCGGACGGTAGGGCGGGCCGGTCACCGGCCTACACTACTTCTGCATGCGCACCGGCCGG
>DASXTR010000351.1:0-15684 GCA_036505325.1 Gaiellaceae bacterium | reverse complement strand
CCCGACGCGCTCGAGGCCGCGCTGCGGGGAGCGCGGACGCTCTACAACACGTACTGGATCCGCTTCGAGCGCGGAGGGCACACGTTCGACGAGGCGGTCGCGCGAACGGTGATGCTGTTTCGCGCGGCCGAGCGCGCGGGCGTGGAGCGGATCGTGCACGTGTCGGTCTCACAGCCCGAGCGCGGGGCGCAGGCGGGTTTGGCGTACTTCCGCGGGAAGTTGCGGCTCGAGGAACGGCTCGCCGGCAGCGGCCTCCCGCACGCGATCGTGCGGCCGACGCTCGTCTTCGGCCCGGAGGACATCCTCGTCAACAACATCGCGTGGATGCTGCGGCGCTTCCCGGTCTTCCTCGTGCCGGGGGACGGCCGATACGAGGTGCAACCGGTGTCGGTGCGGGACACGGCGCGCATCTGTGTCGACGCCGAGGGGACGGGCGACGCCGCGGGGCCCGAGCGGTTGACGTTCGAGACGCTCGTGCGCCTCGTGCGCGACGCGGTCGGCTCGCACGCGCGGATCGTGCACGGCCCGGCCGCGATCGGGCTCGCGCTCACGCGCATCGCGTCAGCATGGTTGCATGATGACGTGCTAACACGTGACGAGGTGAACGGGTTGACACGTTCTCTGCTCGTCGGCGATGCGGTGACGGGTACGGACCGGTTCTCGGAGTGGGTAGTCGAGAATGCGAACGTGCTCGGCCGCACGTACGTCTCGGAGCTCGCGAGGAACTTCCGTGGCCAGGAGTGAGGTGGCGATCGACCTGGGCGCGCTGCGCCGGAACGCGACCACGCTCCTGCGCGCCCTCGACGGCGCCGAGCTATGGGCGGTCGTCAAGGCGAACGCCTACGGGCACGGCGCGGTCGATTGCGCGGGCGCGGCAATCGGCGCCGGAGCGACCGCGCTGTGCGTCGCCACGGTCGCCGAGGCGCTCGAGTTGCGCCGTGAGTTTCTCGGCGTGCGCATCGTCGTCATGGGCCCGGCGACGAATCGCGAGATCGCCGCCGCGCGCGAGGCGGACCTGGAGCTCGTCGTCGGCGACGAGCTCCCCGAGGGCGTGCGCGTCCACGTCAAGCTCGACACCGGCATGGGGCGCTGGGGGGTCTCCGAGCTGGTCGAGCAGCCGGGTCGCGACGTCGTCGGGCTGATGACGCACCTTGCGACGGCGGACGGCGACCTCGACTTCGCGCGCACCCAGGTCGAACGGTTTCGTGCTGCGACGTCCGCGTACTCCGAGCTCAAGCGCCACGCGGCGAACAGCGCGGCGGCGCTGCGCCTCCCCGAGGCACGGTTCGACGCGGCGCGGTGCGGGATCGCGCTCTACGGCCTCTCGCCGTGGGGCGAGCCGGTGCCCGAACTCGAACCGGTGCTCTCGTGGACGAGCGAGATCGCTGTCTCCAAGCTGCTCGCGCCAGGTGACTCCACCGGGTACGGGCGCGAGTTCCTCGTGCACCAGAGCACATGGATCGGCATCGTTCCGGTCGGGTATGCCGACGGCTTCCGGCGCGACATGACCGGAACGGAGATCCGCGTGGCCGGCGAGCGGCGGCGGGTCGTCGGCGTCGTGTCGATGGATGCGCTCGCGGTCGAGCTCGAGCGTGAGCTGCCGCCCGGCACGCCCGTCACGATCGTCGGGGCGGGCGTGCAGCTTGAAGACCATGCGCGTGTCGCCGACACGATCACGTACGAGCTCGCGTGCGGCATCCGCACCGACCCGACGCGCGCGCGCCGCGTCGTCATGGACTCGTGAGCGAGAAGGCGCAGCGGTTCGCCGCGCTGCAGTCGGCGCGCGCGGCGGAGCTCGAGGCGAGCATCGCGCGTCTCGTCACTCTGCGCGGCGACGAGCGCGCGCTCGACGTGGGCACGGGCGCCGGGGCGCTCGCCTTCGCGCTCGCGCCGCACGTGCGGGAGGTCGTCGCCGTGGACAGCGATGCGGCGATGCTCGCGCAGGCACGCACGAGCGCACCGGCGAACGTCGAGCTGGTGGAGGCCGGTGCGGAGCAATTGCCGTTCGACGACGCCTCCTTCGACTTCGTCGGGACCTTGCGCACGCTGCACCACGTGCGGCGCCCGGAGCTCGCCGTCGCGGAGCTCACGCGCGTCGCGCGACCGGGCGCCGTCGTCTTCGTCGTCGACCAGATCGCGCCGGTCGACCCGCTCGCCGCGCTCGACCTGAACCGCTTCGAGCGCGCGCGCGATCCCTCGACGAGCCGTGTCCTGTCCGACGGCGACCTGCGCGCTCTGTTCGACGCGAACGGGCTCGTGCTGCGCCGCTCCGAGTTCGACCACGAGCAGCGAGATCTCGACGCGTACCTCGATCTCGCCGGCTGCGAGGGCGAGCCGCGCGAGCAGGCGAAGACCCTCGCGCCGAGGGGCTACACGGCCGTCCTCGGCTGGTACGTCCTCGAGCGCCGCTGACGTATCTGCGCCGCCCGGCGGCGCGTTGTCCGGGCGATGGATCCGCTCCTGGTCGTCGGGTTGATCGGCTTCCTCGTCGGCGCGGTCGTCGGGCTCTTGCTCGGCAATCGCACGCGCCGCACCGTCGTCGTGGGCGCGGTCGTCGTCGGTCTGGCGGCAGTCGCTGCGGCGTGGCTCTGGAACGCGGCGACGACATGCACGGGCGAAGAATGCGGCCTGGGCCCGTTCATCCTGTTCGTCGTGCTCGCGGTGGCCGTCGCCGGGTGGGTGGTCGGAATCCCGTTGGGCGCGTTCGTCCGCCGGAAGCTCGACGGCGGCTCTCGACATTCCGGCGCGGCCGCCTAGCGTCCCCGCGCGCTCGCGTCGTTCGGACACACAGTGCCTGGCACCGAAGACAGGTCCATGTTGGGCGTGTCTCTGGAGGACAGATCGTCCTGAGTTCAAGCCGTAGAGCGGGTTGGCGCGGCGCGCGAGACAGCCGTGTACGCCGCGGTGCCTGGCACCGGGGGTTAGCCGCGGCCGCGGAGGCGCGCGACCGTCGCCGGGAAGAGCGCCTGGAGCCACGTACCCGGTCGGTACCAGCGCGGGACGACGATCTCGCGCTTGTCCTTGTCGACTGCGTCGAGGATGCGCCGCGCGACGAACGGCGGGTCGACGACGAGGCGCCCGACAAGCCCGCCGAAGCGCTCGCGTTGCGGGAAGCCCGGGGTCTCGACGAACCCCGGCAGCACCGTGTGCACCTTCACGCCGCGACGCGCGAGCTCGACCGCGACCGAGCGGGAGAACGCGAGCTGCGCGTGCTTCGACGCCGAGTACGGGCCGAAGGCGACCGTGCCCGCGACCGACACGACGTTCACGACGTGCGCGCCGCGCTCGAGGCCGGGGAGGAACGCACGCAGCGCCCAGACCGAGCCGAGGTAGTTGACGCGCATTACGCCTTCGATCCGCTCCGGATCGCCGTCGAGGAAGTCCGACCGGGCGCTGTAGCCGGCGTTGTTCACGAACAGGTCGATCTTCGGATGCCGCTCGAGGACGTGCGCGGCTACCGCGTCGACTGCCGCGCGGTCGCCGACGTCGAGCTCCTCCCACTCGTCCGCGTCGCCCGCCGGCGTCCGCGAGAGCCCGACGACGCGCCACCCGCCGGCACGCAGGTCGTGGCACAGCGCGGCGCCGATTCCCGACGAGGCTCCCGTTACGACGGCGACGCGAATGTCGAAACCGTAGCGAGGTTGATCTCGACCGTGTCCTCGATCCGCTCCGCGTAGCCGCCGGCGAGCGTGACGCACACGGGCACGCCCGCCGAGTGCAGCGTGTCGCGGACGAGCGCGTCGCGCGCTGCGAGGCCCTCCTTCGAGAGCGCCAGGCGGCCGAGCCGATCGCCCTCGTAGGGGTCGGCGCCGGCGAGATAGAAGCAGAGCTCGGGCCGGGAACGCGCGAGCGCCTGCGGCAGCAACCGCGCGACGCCGTCGAGGTAGCGGTCGTCACGCGTCCCGTCGGGAAGGTCGAGCTCGAGGTCACCCGGCACGCGTCGGAAGGGGTAATTGCGGAAGCCGTTCACGGAGAACGTGAATGCGTCGACGTCCTCGAGGAGCAGCGAGTGCGTGCCGTCACCCTGGTGCACGTCGAGGTCGACGACGAGGACGCGGCGGACCGGCACCGCGCGACGCGCGACGACGACGTCGTTGAAGACGCAGAAGCCGCGCCCAGACTCCGCGAACGCATGGTGCGTCCCGCCGCCGAGGTTCATAGCGACGCCGTCCTCGAGCGCAGCCTCGGCGGCCGCGATCGTTGCACCCGTCGAGCGCGTCGACCTCACGACGAGCTCCTCCGACCAGGGCAGTCCGAGCGCGAGCACCTCACGCCGCGACAGCTCGCCCGCCCGCACGCGAGCCACGTACACGTTCGCGTGCACGCGGCCGATCTCCTCCCACGAAGCCGCGCGCGCCGACTCGACACGCACGCTCGGCAGCGCCTCCGCGCCCTCGCGCACGAGCCGATACTTCGGCAGCGGGAAGCGGTGCCCAGCCGGCAGCGGGTACGTGTAGACGTCGTGCGCGAAGGCGCGCGTCGGAACGCCTACTTGCAGACGCGGACGCTTCGGCCCGCCGTGTCGCTGCGACCGGCGCGGTCGATCAGCGTGGCGGTGAGGTGGTGCTTGCCCTTCTTGACGCCGCTCGTCTTCCACGCGAGCGCCCACACGCCGCCCGGGCCTGAGCGGTCGACGCCGACGAGCTTGCCGTCGGCGCGGAACTCCACCTTCGTCGCCTTCGCGTTCGAGCTGCCGGTGACGACGAGGCGCTCGCGCGGCTTCGCGGCGCAGTCGTTCGCGAACGGGAGCACCCACGTCACCGCCGGACCGGCGACGACGTTGATCCGGAGCGGGCGGAACGCCGTGTTCGGGTAGATGTCGTCGCCCGGCGTGTTGATGTTCTTCGTCTCCTGGTAGTCCTGCACCTGGAGGACCGCCGGCGTCTTTCCCTTCGAGAGCTTCGGCGCGTTCGCCGGGATCCCGAACAGGATGAGGCCGGTCCCCGCGTCGTACGCGGACGCGCCGAGGAGCACGCGCTTGTACGCGATCACGATCGAGAGCGGGTCGACGCCGGACTGCAGGTCGACCGCCTGCGCGACGAGCAGCGGCCGTCCCGCGGCGACGCGTGTCGTCAGCATCCGCACGAACGGCGGCGTCACGTCGTTGATCCAGGCATTCAGGAGGTACCGGCCCTTGAGCGACGAGCCGGTGAACGGATCGGCGCGCGAATCGACGGACACGTAGAACCGCTGCAACCGCGGGAACTGCGCGCCGGCGGCACCGACGTCCACGTGCGCGTCGAACGTGAGGTCGTTGACGTCGACGGGGGTGCCCGCGTAGCCCTGCACATCGTTCTCGTCCTTCGACCCGAGCACGAACGGGTCGACGAGGCCGGTCGAGGCGAGGATCGAGACGCCGAAGTTCGCGACGGGTTGCTCGATGTCGACGGAGTAGAGGCGCTCCGCGCCGTCCTCGTCCATCGGCTTGCCGACGTAGGCGGGCGGCGGACCGAACGGCTCCGACGGGCAGCAGTAGGTCGACACGCGGCTCGTCCCCGTGCGCGTGTCCCCGATCTGGAGCTTCCGCAGCTTCGTCACGGGAGCGTCGCGAAGCGTGGGTCGCTCGACGATGAACCCGTATGGCACGCGGCGCTCGACAGTGCCTCGGCGGAGCACGACGAACCCGTAGTTGTCGCCGAGCCCGGCGTCCGCGGCCGCCCGCACGACGACCGGGAGAGTCACGTCGCCACCGGGCGTGATCGTGACCCCTCCTGGGACGTCGATCGAAACGCCGCTCGTCTGCGCCTGCGGCCGCAGCTCGACCGTCCACGTCCCGGATCCGTTGCCCGCGTCGGTGACGGTGACGAGCATCGCGCTGTGCTGTGCGCTGGTCGAAACGTCGATGTCGCGGAACGACAGCGACTGCGGGTCGGTGAAGATCTGGGGGTCGTCCGCGGCCGCGACGTTCGCGAGCCCGGCACCTTCGAGCCAGACGGGCGCTTCCTGCGTCCGCGCGGTGTTGCCCCACGCGGCGCCCGCGGTCGACATCAGCGCCGACTTGACGTTCGCCGCGGTCCAGAGCGGATGCCGCTGCACGAGCAGCGCGGCCGCGCCGGCGATGTGCGGTGTCGCCATCGAGGTTCCGGCGAACACGGAGAACGTCGAGCCGGTCGTCGCGGGCGGAGTGGAGGAGAGCACCTCGAGTCCGGGAGCGGAGACGTCCGGCTTGAGCTCGTGCCCGAAGTTCGTCGGCCCGGCGGACGAGAAGCTCGTGATGATCCCGCTGCGCTCGGTCTCGATCTCGCGGATGTCGGCGGGCACGCGGATCTTGGCGCGGCCGCCCGTGCCGGAGAGGAACGCGCGCAGCTGCTGGCCGTCGAGGTCGGAGATCATCCCCGCTCCGATCGAGAGGCGGATCGGGATCCCGTTCGCCTCGCCGAAGCGGTTGTCGATCAAGATGAGGCCCGTCGCGCCGGCCTTCTTCGCGCGCGCCTCCTTCGAGACGAACGTGCACCGGCCGCGCAGCGCGAGTGCGATGGAGCCGGTCAGCGAGCCGGCGGGGAGCGTGCCGGTGCCGCCGTTCGGCGAGCTCGCGGATCCGCAGAGATACGGGTCGACGGGCTTCCCGTCAGTGCCGACGATCGTCGAGATGTCGACGATCGTCTGGTCGAGCGTGCCCCAGCCGGCCGGGAACTTCGCGCCGCCGGCGCTCTGGATCGGGATCGCCTGCAGCTGCGGAGGAGCGCCCATCACGGTCAGCGCCGGCGCGAAGACGTGCCGGTTCGACACGGCCGCGACCGAGATCGCTTCCGGCGCGGTCCCGGGAGAGCCGGCCGTGCCCATGCCGAAGTCCTCGCGGTCGTTGCCCGCGGCGATCACCGGGACGACGCCCGCCGCGGCGACGTTGCGCACCGTCTCGTACATGGCGTCGTTCACCGGATCGGTCTGCGCGCCGCCGCCGGAGAAGTTGATGACGTCCATGCCGTCGATGACGGCCTGCTCGAACGCGGCGACGATCTGCGGCGTGTTCGCGATGTGGCCGATCGGAGTCGGCACGTTGAAGACGCGGTAGTTGCCGATGTACGCGCGCGGCGCGACGCCCGAGAGGTTCGCCGTCGCGGGGTGGTCGCTCCCGGCCGGCGCGGTCGTGCCGGCGTCGCCGGCCGCGATTCCGGAGACGTGCGTCCCGTGCGGCTCGGTCGGGTCGAACGCCTGCAGTCCGGCCTTGTCCGTGGTCGGCGCGGGGAAGTTCCGCGCGACGATCACCTTCGGCGACGTCTTCGACGTGTCGCCCTTCGGGAACCCGGCCGGATACGTGTAGCCGTCGGCGTTCAGGAACGGACTGCGCCAGTCGACGCCCGTGTCGACGACCGCGATCTTCACGCCGTCGCCGCGCGAGCCGGTGGCGGCCTCGAGCGTGTCGGCCTGGATCACCGATGGCCCGCGATCCATCGTCGCCGAGTACGAGATGCTCGGATAGAGCCTGGTGACGAATCCGAGCCGCGCGAGCTTCGGCAGCTGCTTCACCGGCACCGAAACGGCGAAGCCGTCGAGCAGGACGCGGTAGCGCTGCCCGACGCGCGCCTCGGGGATCGCCGTGCGAAGCTGTGCGATCGCCTTCGCCTGCGCCGCGTCGACCCGCGCGAGGTACGCCTGCGCCGCGGTGCCCCGCACGTTGAGCCGGCGGGCCGAGGCGAGGCCGCGGTCGGCGTTCCACGCTGCGAGCGGGGCGAGTCCGAGCCTCGCGATCACCGTCAGACGGCCGCGCGAATGCGTCTTCGGGATCGCGATCGTCCCGGCGCGGAGGCGCGGCAGCGTCGTCTCACCGTGGTCGCGGCGGATCGGCTTGAAGGACGCCGAGGCCGAGGTCGTCGTCGCGAGCACGGCAAGAAGCGTCAAGAGAGCGAGGCGACGCAAGGGCCGCGAACAGTATCGCAAGGTGGTTAGAGTCGCCCGCGTGTTCCAGGGAAAACGTGCGCTCGTGCTGGGTGTCGCGAACAAGCGCTCGATCGCGTGGGCGATCGCCAAGCGCGTCGCCGACGGTGGCGCGACGTGCGCCTTCACATTCCAGGGCGAGCGGATCGAGAAGAACGTGCGCGACCTCGCCGAGTCGGTGTCGAGCCCGCTCGTGACCGAGCTCGACGTCCGTGACGACAACGCGATAGCGCGCGTGTTCGGCGAGGTCTCCGAGGCGTTCGGCGGCCAACTCGACCTCCTCGTCCACTCGGTCGCGTTCGCGGCCGCCGAGGACCTCGAGGGGCGGTTCACGGATACGCCGCGCGATCGCTTCTGGATGGCGATCGACGTCAGCGCGTACTCGCTCGTCGCGACGGCGCGCGCCGCGGAGCCGCTGATGGAGGCCGCCGGCGGCGGCTCGATCCTCACGATGACGTATCTCGGCGGCGAGCGCGCGGTGCCGCACTACAACGTCATGGGCGTCGCGAAGGCGACGCTCGACTCGTCGGTGAAGTACCTCGCGTGGGACCTCGGCCGGAAGAACATCCGCGTCAACGCGATCTCCGCGGGCCCTGTGCGCACGCTCGCGGCGCGCTCGATCGCCGGCTTCCCGACGATGGAGTCGATCGTCGAGGAGCGCTCACCGCTCCATCGCCATGTGGGGGCGGACGACGTGGGCGCCGCCGCCGCGTACCTCCTCGGCGACGACGCCCGGAACGTCACCGGGACGACGCTGTACGTCGACTCGGGGTATCACGCCATGGGTATGTGAGCTATCCGGCCTTCCGGATGGCGTCGATCAGGTCCCACTTGCCCATCTTCGAGCGGCCGGGGATGTTCTTCCGCTTCGCGACCTCGTAGAGCTGCTCGCGGTTCCGGTCCTCGAGCGCGTGTCCGGCGGCGCCGTGCCGCGCACGTCCGCGCGCGGCCTGCCTGCCGAGCTCACGGCGCGTGCTCGCGGGCAGGTTCGCGATCGTCCGCTTCCGCTTCGCCGCCTGCTGTGCCTTCTTGACGTTCTGCTTGGCGGCCTGCGTCTGCTTTCTCGTCGCCATGCGATCACCTCCTGCATGGGCGATACCCGCTCACGCGGCACGCACACCACTTACGGCGTCAATGACCGCGCGGCCTCGAGCAGCTCGTCGACGTCCGGCACCTCGCTCGTCTCGTAGTGCCACGCGCCGCGCACGACCCCGGTCTCGTCGACGAGGAACGCAGACCGCTCCGCGACCTCCTTCAGGCCGCGGAAGTCCTGCGCGACGCCGAACCCGCGGATCGCGGCGGCGTTCCAGTCCGAGAGGAGGCCGAAGTTGAGATCGAGCGTCTGCTGCCAGGCGACGTGCGTCCACGGCGAGTCTCGCGACACCCCCACCGGCTCCACACCGGCCTCGTCGAACTCCGCTCTCCTGTCACGCAGGAGCTCCATCTCGTTCGTTCAGGTCGACGACCAGTCGAAGAGGTAGAAGAGGAGCAGCTTTGGCCCTGTCTCGACGAGCTCGCGCAGCCGCGCAGGCTGGTTCGGCCCGATCCAGACCTCGACGTCCGGGACGCTGTCGCCCACGTCCAGCACGCGCGCAGACTAAAGCACCGCGACTGCGACGCCCGAAGGAGCGGCGCCGAGGCGGACGATGCTCGGCGCGCCGCCGGCGCGGCCGTAGATCGCGACGCCGACGCGGCACGCGGCGACCACGCTCGCACCGCCGACCGGCGCGACGGCGCGTGCGCCGGGACAGCCGCGATAGACGTGGACGATCCTTCCCGCGGGGGACAGGAAGACGATTCGTCCGCGAGCGGGCTCGACGGCGAAGACACCGGCGCTCGCGTCGTCCGGGACGAGCTGGGTCGCCCTGACGGCGATCGTGCGCCGGCGGCCGCGCGCTATCCGGACCACACGTTCGCGCAGCGCGATCCACGCGGCGCCGTCGCGTGTGGCGGCGACGTCGCGCGCGCCCGCCGTCCCGCGGACGGGCCGGCCGTCGACGGTGACCGGACCCGACTCGTGCACGACCCACAGCACGCCGACCGACGCGAACGCGATCGCGACCGGTCGCGCTCCGACGCGTAGCCGCCCGAGCTTCCGCGGAGTGCCGATGTCGACGACCGCGAGGTTGCCGCGGGCGCTGTCGACGATGTACGCGCGCACCGGGTTGACGACGTCGAGGCTGCGCGGAGCGGAGACGAAACGCAACGTCGCGAGCGCGCGCCGCGTCCGTGCGTCGACGATCGCGACACCACCGGTTCCGGCTGCCAGGACGACGGCGCGCCCGCCGGGGTACGCGGCTGCGACGTACTGTGGCCGGCCCGCGACGTGGATGCGGCCGAGGACGGCGCCGCCGCTGTCGAGCTCGATGAGCGCATGGAGCTCCGGGACGGCGGCGAAGTAGACGGGCGTGCCACCGTGGGTCCGCGCGGTCGCGGCCGGAACCGCCGCCAGCGCGAGCAGCGTCAGCGCGCGCAGCACCACGTCTCGACGTGCGGGAAGCCGCCGAACTGGCGCGCGACGTTCGACACGGCGCGGAGGCGGTGCGCGCCCTCGACGCGGACGAACACCCACTGGTCGGCCTCGGCCCACGGCACGAGCAGCCAGCGGCCGTCGGGCGACCACGCGATGCCGGTGAAGCGGCCGGCGCCGGCGAAGACGCGCTCGGTACGGCGGCCGTCGAGGAGGAGGACGTCGCGTGCCCGCGCGAGCGCGATCCGGCTTCCTCCGGGTTCGACGGCCGCGCCGACCACGCCGCGCACGAACCGGGTCAGCACGGGCTTCGGCGCGCCCGCGAAGACGACGACCTTGTCGCGGGTGACCAGCACGAGCCGCTTCCCGTCGCGCGACCACGCCAGCGTGCGCGGGCCCGCGTACGGGGCCGAGCGCCACCGGAGCGACCCGGCGTCGGTGTCCACCACGTAGACGCGCCCACGCGTCGTCACGTACGCGAGGACGTGCCTGGCACCGGGGCGCCACGCGGGAGCGACGCGCGCGGCCGCTGGACCGCCGTTCTGGTCGACGTCGCCGGTTCCGTCGCCTGCGACGACGTGCAGCCGGCTTCCGGTGAGGTACGCGATCCGCGTGTCGGTGCGGCTGCCGCCCCAGCGCGGGAAGTGAACGCGCGGCCGAGCGAGCGACCAGCGGACATGTCCCTGCGGGTCGAGCGCGGCGACCTCGTTGTCAGATGAGACAACAACGAAGCGGCCGAACGGCGACCAGGAAGCCTCGCGCCAGTCCCCGAGCCGCCGCCGCGAACCGTCCCGCTGGACGATCCATGGGCCGTCGCCGGAGACGACGAGCAGCCGGCCCTGCGCGGGCAGCGAGAAGAGCGCGGGCTGCGCCTGTTCGACGCCGACCGCCTCGCGCACCGATCCGAGCAGCGCGCGCCCCGGCGGCGAGGCCACGGCGGCGACGAACAGCGCGGCCGTCACGATCGCTAGTGACAACTTGTCACGAGCGATCTTCCGCCGCGGGGAGGGGGTGCGGTCCTCGAATGCGCGGCGGACGACCTCCCACGCACGGTCCTCGGGGTTCACAGCACCTCCTTCATCCGGTCGAGGCCGCGGCGCAGGCGCGAGTTGACCGTCCCGCGCGGCAGGTCGAGCAGCGACGCGATCTCGCCGGGCGTGTACTCGAGCAGGTACCGGAGGACGATCACGGCGCGGTGCTCCGGCGAGAGGCCCTCGATGCCGGCCAGCGCTCTTCCGTCGAGCTCGGGCGCAGGCGGGGCGGCCACATAGTCGCCGAGCTCGACCTCGGCGCGCAGCTTCCGGGCACGCGTGAAGTCGATTGCGCGGTTGACGACGATCCGGTGCAGCCACGGCCCGAATGGGCGGCGGCGGTCGAACCGGTCGAGGTTGCGGATGGCGGCGAGGAAGGCCTCCTGGGCGATGTCCTCGGCGGCGGCAGCGTCGCCGGAGACGACGTAGGCGGCGCGGTAGGCGCGCGGCCAGTGCTCGCGAAAGAGCAGCTCGAGGTCGCGGACCGACCCGCGCTGAGCGCCCCGGATCCACGCGCGCTCGCCCACCCGCCGACTCTACGACCGAAACGCCGCACGAGGTCCCTACGGTCGAAACGCGGCGTGAGGTCCGGGGGGCGCGGGGAGATACTGGGAAGACCACACCGAGCAGGGAGGCCGCCATGCGCGTCCACTTCGCCGTCCCGTTCGTCCTTCTCGTGGCCGCCCTGGTGCCCTCTGCGGCCGGAGCCGTGCCGTGCCCGCCGCTCCAGTGCGGCCCGAATACGATGGCCGCCGCCGACGGCCGGCTGGTCGCCGTCACTGTCGGTACGGGCCCGACCACCGCCGTCTACGACGCGTCCACCGGGAAGCGGCGCGCCCTGATCCCGAGCGGCATCGTCAGCGCCGACGGCAAGCGGGTCGTCGCTCAGGCGGGACAGGAGCTCCGGACCTACGACCTCGCGCGGATGCGCGTCGTGGCGCGGTCGAAGCTGGGAGTCGGGTGGCTGCTCGCCGGACTCTCGGCCGACGGCCGGCGCGCGGTCGTCACGCGGCGTCCGGACGACTTGCGGACGCAGTTCGCGGTGCGCGGCGCGCAGCCGGCGTCGATCACCCTCGAGGGCCGCTTCCAGTTCGACGGCCTGCTCGGCAACAGCCTGTTCCTCATCGAGCAGCGACCGGACGGCTACCGCGTGCGAATCGCCGACCTCGCCGCCGGCACGCTCGACGCGGAGCCGCTCAAGGGTGCGGACGAGCCGGCGCTGATCAGGGGCCTTGCGTGGTCGCGGCTCGCGTCGCCGGACGGCCGGTACGTCTTCACGCTCTACCTCGTCATGGGCGGCTCCGGCGGCGCGATGATCCACGCGCTCGACATGCGGGCGGGTACGGCGAACTGCATCGGGCTGCCGGGCAAGAACGACTTCATCCAGTCGGGCAGCTACGCGCTCGCGCTCGCGCACGACGGCCGGACGCTCTACGCCGCGAGCGGCGCCAACGGAACGATCGCGGCGGTGGACGTCGGCTCGCAGCGGGTCGTCAAGGTGACGCACGTCGAGAAGGAGGCAGTGCGCCTCGCGAACGGGCGGCTGCTGCCCTCGGCTGCGCTCTCGCGCGACGGAAAGACGCTCGCGTTCGCCGTCGGGAACACGCTCTGGGTCTACGACCTCGCGGCAGACAGGCTGGTCCGCAAGGCGCCGGTCGCCGAGGGCGCGGTCGCCTACTCACGCACCGGCGTCCTCTGGGTGGCCGGCAGCGACGGGCTCCTACGGCGCGTGCGGGCGTGATGACAACCACGACCAGGGAGGCCGCCGTGCGCATCCGTTTCGTCGTCCCGTTCGTCCTCCTCCTCGCCGCACTGGTCCCGGGCTCGAGCTACGGAGCGGCCTGCCCGCCGATGGACTGCGGCCCGACGGCTATGGCCGTCGCCGGCGGTCACCTGCTCGCGGCGGGCCTCGGCGAAGGAAAGCCCGCGAGCATCTACGATCTCTCGACCGGTGAGCTGCGCGACACGATCCCGGGCGCGGTCATCAGCGCGGACGGAAAGCGCGCGGTCGGTCAGGAGCTCCAGAAGATCACGACGTACGACCTGGCGAGCGGCCGCGTCGAGACGGTTGCGCAGGCGCCCGCCGGGTGGACCCTCTCCGGCATCTCGGCGGACGGGCGGCGGATCGTGATCAGCCGCCGCGCCGGCGGCAAGACGAGCTTCGCGGTCGACGACAGGAAGCTCACGCTGCCCGGGAAGCTCGAGCTCGACGGCGTCCTCGGCGACAGCCTCTACCTCATCGAGTACACGCAGAACGGCTACTACGTGCGCGTCGCGAGCATCGCCACCGGCAAGCTCGCGCCTGAGCCGTTGAAAGACGCCGACGAGCCCGCGCTGATCCAGGGCCAGCCGTGGTCGCGTCTCGGCTCGCGCGACGGGCGCTACCTGTTCACGCTCTACATCACCGGCGACGGGAAGGCGATGATCCACGAGCTCGACCTGCGCTCCGGCAAGGCGTGGTGCATCGACCTTCCGGGCGGCGGCGACTACGTCGCGGCCGGCTCGTACGCGCTCGCGCTCTCGCGCGACGGGCGCCGGGTGTACGCCGCCGGCGGCGGCTACCGGTCGGTCGCGACTGTCGATGTCGCGACGCACCGCATCGTGCGCGTCGCGCGCGTGCCGGTCATGCGCGGGCAGGGCACGGTGTTCTCGTCCGCGTCACTCGCGCCGGACGGGAAGCGGCTCGCATTCTCCGTCGGCCGGACGTTCGTCGTGTACGACCTCGCCCGCGGGAGGATCCTCCGTCGGGTGACGCTCGCCGGTGACTCCGCGGTCGCCTACGACGCGCGCGGACGGCTCTGGGCGGTCGGCAAGGACGGGATCCTGCACGGGGTCTGACGCTCGGCGCCGGGGGAACCTCCCGGTTCCCCCGGACCCCCTCCACTGGTCCGCTTCGCGGACAGGCGCTACGCGCCGGACCTCGCACGGGAGCTCCTTCGTACGACATGCGAAAGGAGCCCCATGCGCACTCGCTTACTCGCAGTTCTCGCGCTCGCAATGCTTGCCGCCGCCCCGGCGGCGAGCAGCGACGGCGGCCCGTCTCCCGGTGCGGTCACCGGCTGGAACGGCGTCCTGTCGCCGACCGGCCACGTCCGCTACGCCGCTCTCACGGCGGCCGGATCGACGATTGTTGCCGCCGTAGAGGTCGACGGCGGCCGCGTCCTCCAGTACCGCACGCTGCGCGGCCTCTACGGTATCCCGCTCGTTGCGAACGACGGGACGACGGGCGGTCTCTCCGCCGACGCAACGACGCTCGTTCTCGCCCCCTTCGGCACGCCGCTCCAGACCGGTCAGGTGAGCCGGTTCGCTGTCCTCACGCCCGACCGGTCCTTCAAGATCCGGCGGATCGTGACGCTCCGCGGCGCGTTCTCGTTCGACGCCATCTCACCCACCGGCCGCGTCCTCTACCTCATCGAATATCGGCCCTCCGGCACGACGATCACGTACCGCGTCCGCGCGTACGACGTTGCCCGCGGAAAGCTCGTACCCGGGTCGATCGTCGACCGCCGTGAGCCGGACGAGCAGATGCAGGGCTCGCCCGTCACGCGCGCCTCGTCGCGCGACGGCGTCTGGGCATACACGCTCTACGCCCGCCCCGCGGGCAAGCCGTTCGTGCACGCGCTGGACACGCGGCACGCGCGGGCGTTCTGCATCGACCTGCCCTGGCGAGCCGACCAGCAGGCGCTGCAGAACGTCAAGATGACCGCCGCCGGCCGCGCGCTCGTCATCCACGACGGCGCCGGGCGCCTCGCAGCGGTGAACACGAAGAGCTGGAAGGTGAAGAGCTACCGGCGGCCGTGACGTTCGGCGGGCACGGACGGATAGGGAAGTGAAAGGAGCTTCCATGCGCAAACGCATCCTCGTTCTCGCACTGACGGGCCTCGCGCTCGCCACCGCCGCTTCCGCCAAGGGCCCGGCCCTGGGCGTCAGCAGCGGCCCCCAGGGCGTCCTCGCGCCGTCCGGCAAGCTGAAGTACGTCGCGATGGGCGCCCGCGGCGGCGCAACCGTCGTCCGCGCGATCCGTCTCCGCGACCACAACACGATTCGCTCCCACACGATTCCGGGACGCTTCGGCATCGCCGTCATCACCTTCGACGGGACGAGAGGAGGCGTCTCCGCCGACGGCGAGACGCTCGTCCTTCCGTCGCTCGACCGCGGCGAGACGACGCGCTTCGCCGTCGTCTCGACCCGCACGCTCCACCTGACCAAGGTGATCACGCTCGACGGGCTGTTCACCTACGACGCGATCTCGCCGGACGGGCGGATCCTGTACCTGATCGAGTACCTGTCCGACACGAACTACCGCGT
>DASXTR010000350.1:0-2993 GCA_036505325.1 Gaiellaceae bacterium | reverse complement strand
GACTTTGTCTTCACTCACGAGATCGAGGTTATCGACTCAGAGTCGAATTCCGCAAACCTCCTGTGCGGCGTGGCGCAGGAAGCCGACGCCGAGCTCGAGATCCTCGACGGGGACGCGCTCGTCGGCGGAGTGGATCAGCCGCGCCGCCGTCTCGATGTCGAGCACGCGTGACGGGAAGAACCCGTACGCGACGGTGCCGAACGCCTCGCGCATCCAGTGCGAGTCGGTGAAGCCCGCGACGCAGATCGGCGCCGCGGCGGCGCCGGGCTCCAGCTCCGCGACGAACGAGCGCACCGCGTCCCACGGCGGACCGCCGATCGGCGACCGCGTCCCGCCGACGCGCTCGTAGTTCTGCAGCTCGTAGTCGTCGTCGCCCAGCCAGGCAACGAGCGCCGCCTCAGCCTCCTCCGGTGTCTGCCCGGGGAGCAGCCGGCAGTCGATCGTCACCTCACAGAGCGCCGGAATGACGTTGCGCTTCTCCGACGCGCGGATCATCGTCGGCGCGACCGTCATGCCGAGGAGCGGCTCGAGCAGCTCGCCCGCGAGCGGATGCGCAGCGCGTGCGAGCTCGAGCGCCTCGCGCGCGGTCGGGACGTGGCCGTCGAGAACCGTCGCGAGCAGCGCCTCCGTCTCGGGCCCGAGCCGCGGCTCGACCTCGAACGCGCCCAGCCGCTCGACGTGACGCGCCGCCTTCACGAGTGCGTTGTCCGCGATCGACGGCATCGACGCGTGCCCGCTTCGCCCGTGCACGCGCAGCCGGAACGGCGCGCTCATCTTCTCCGCCGTGGCGCAGAGGTAGAGCACCTTGCCGGCCAGCTCGACGCGGTCGCCCGCGCCCTCGTTGATCGAATAGTCGGCGCGCACCGCATTAGCGTGGTCGCGTACGAGCCACGAGAGCCCGAAGTCCTCGCCGACCTCCTCGTCGGCCGCAGCGACGAAGATCAGCTCGCCGCGGGGCCGCCAGCCCTCCCGCGCGAGCGTCGCGAGCGCCACTGCGCTCGCCGCCACCTGACCCTTCATGTCGAGCGCGCCCCGTCCCCACACCTCGCCGTCGCGCAGCTCGCCCCCGAACGGGTCGGCGTCCCATTCCGCCGGATCGGCGAGCACGACGTCCGTGTGCGAGAGAAGCGCGAGCGACGCCCCGTCGCCCTCGCCGCGGATCCGCGCGACGAGGTTCGCGCGCTTGGGCACCCTCGCGTAAAGCTCGCATTCGACGCCCGCGTCTTCGAGGTACGCGCGCAGCACCTCGGCGGCGGCGGTCTCGTTGCCGGGCGGGTTCGTCGTATCGACGCGAATCAGCTCCTGCAGGAGCCGGACGACCTCGTCCCTCAGCGCCGCCTCCCGAGCACGAGCAGATACCGGCGCGGTGCGCGAATGCCGCCGTCCTCGCGGTAGCTCTCGTAGAGCTCGACGAACCTCTGCCGGAACTCGGAGCGGCGGGCGCCGTCGAGGCGCCGGAGCAGCGCGATCACCGGCGGGGCGGAGGTCGAGAAGAGCTCCCACAGCTCCTCGCCCGAGTCCGCCTCTAGCCAGAGCGTGCCGTCGACGAAGTCGAGCTCGAAGTCCTCGCCGAGCATGTCCTCGACGTGGTCCTCGCGGCCCCACTCGTATGCCTCGCGCCCCTCGATCGGCTCGTCGGTGAACTCGCGGTAGAGCGCACCCAGCTTCGGGTTGGGCTTCCACGCGGTGAAGCCCAGGCGGCCGCCGGCGCAGCACACGCGCGCGAGCTCGGCGGAGACGTTCGCATGGTCGGGCGCGAAGATCAGCCCGAAATTCGAGACGAGCACGTCGAAGCACGCGTCCTCGTACGGGAGGTACTCGATGTCGCCGACGTCGAAGCGGATCTCGACACCGCTCTCCTCTGCGGCGCGCCTCGCCTGCTCGACCAGCGGCTCGGCGATGTCGATCGCCGTGACCTCCGCACCCGCGCGCGCCGCGTGGATCGCGACCTGTCCGGGCCCGGGCGCAAGGTCGAGCCAGCGCTGTCCGGGCTGGGGCTTCAGCCGCTCGATCAGCTCCGAGACGACCGGCGCGAAGAGCGCGCCGAACCGCTCGTACGTGCCCGCGCTCCCGACCTCGCTCACGACCTGCCGGCGATCCGCGTCGTCACGTGCGGCAGCATACTTCGGCGCGTGAGCGATCTCTTCTCCGAGGCCGCGGGACGGCGCCTCGACGAGGTGGCGCCGCTGGCGCAGCGGCTGCGGCCGTCGACGCTCGACGACTTCGTCGGCCAGGAGCACGTGGTCGGCCCGGGTCGGGCGCTGCGGCTCGCGATCGAGGGCGACCGGGTGCCGTCGATGATCCTCTACGGCCCGCCGGGGTCGGGAAAGACGACGCTGGCGCGGATCGTCGCGCACACGACGGGCTCGGAGTTCGAGGAGCTGTCCGCTGTGTCCGCGACGGTGGCGAATGTACGCGACGTGCTCGCGCGCGCCCGCGAGCGGCTGGGCGCGACCGGGCGCCGCACGATCCTGTTCCTCGACGAGATCCACCGTTTCAACAAGGCGCAGCAGGACGCGCTACTCCCCGGCGTCGAGGATGGGCTCGTGACGCTGATCGGGGCGACGACCGAGAACCCGTACTTCGAGGTGAACAGCGCGCTCCTCTCGCGGACGCAGATCTACGAGCTCGAGCCGCTCTCGGACGAGCTGCTCGCGACCGTCGTGCGCCGCGGCGCCGACGCGCTCGCCGTGGACGTGCCGGAGGAGGTCGTCGCGCTCGTCGCGCGCCGAGCCGGCGGAGACGCGCGCAACGCGCTGAACATCCTCGAGCTGGCGGTCGAGACCGCGCGCGCGGAGGGCGTGGAGCTGTCCGCGCGGCACGTCGACGACGCGGCGACGAAGCGCCCGCTTGTCTACGACAAGGGCGGCGACGCGCACTACGACTTCATCTCGGCGTGGATCAAGGCGACGCGCGCAGGTGACGTGCAGGCGTCGGTGTACTACCTCGCAGTCATGCTCGAGGGCGGCGAGGATCCGCGTTTCATCGCGCGG
>DASXTR010000349.1:0-7533 GCA_036505325.1 Gaiellaceae bacterium | reverse complement strand
CGCGCTGTTCGAGGAGTGGACGCATGCGGGGATCGAAGCCGATCCGGCGACGGGCTCGCGGCTCGTCCGCCCGGTCGACGCCGACTACGGCATGCGGGAGTTCGCGGTGGTGGACAGGAGCGGCAACCTCGTCCGCGTCGGCTCGCCGCTCCGCGCGTAGCCGCGCGCTACGGCGCGACGCGCGTCCGGGAGTCCAGGCGACCGCCGTGGACCGGATGCCCCGGCCGGGTCGAGAACCGAGTGCTCCGATGCGGCCGCGCAGTAGAGACGGTGCAGGGCAGGCGCGGCGATCGCTGCCAGGTCGTGCTCGCCGGTCATGTCACAGGCCGAAGACGAGTGCGAGGGCGGCGTCGAGGTCGCGCAGCTCGGGCGCGCTGAGACGCCCGGCGGACTCCCCGAGCCGGTCGGGACTGATCGCGGTGGTTTGCTCGACGAGCACGCGCGTGAGCGATCCGGCAAGCTCGATCGTCGGCCGAAAGGACCGCGGAGGCGCGGACGTCGACGTCGGCGACACGAGGACGGTGGAGAGCGCGAGCAACTCGTCGGCTTGCACGACGACCGCGTAGCGAACCCCCCGTTGCTCGGAGCGTCGCGTTCCGCGGGGCACGCGCAGCCGAAAGACCTCGCCGCGAACCATGCTTTGCTAGGCCTCGGGCCAGGGCGCCGCCAGCGCGTCCATCTCACTGCGTACGCGGCGGGCCTCGGCCAGATCGTCGGGGTCGGCCCCCGCGGCCTCGGCTTCCAGGCGCAACGCGCTCTTCAGCCGGCGGCGCTCGGCTGCCTCACGCAGGGCCAACCGAATCGCCTCGGAGTCGCTGTGCCCTTCGTTGCGCAGGACGGCCAAATCCTCCTCGGAGCGGTCGTCGAGTCGAGCCTGAACGGTTCTCGCCACGAAGCGACCGTATCACAAAACGTATTACAACACGACCGCCCAGTGTCAGCAGCTCAGAGGCGTCACGGCCTTCCCTCCGCCTCGTCCTCGGCTGGCAACTCCGCCTCGATCCGGGTCGCGCCGCGACGCTCGCGCACCGTGCGAAAGAGGAACGTGACGAGGCGATCGACCGCATCCGCCCAAGACGAGACCGCGTGATCTGACGCGAGCTAACGCTTGACGCCGGTGCGCCGCTTGCGCGGCGCGGGGACGAGCCACGCGTGGCCGAACTTGCGCATCGCCTCGATGATCGGCAGGAGCGCCCGGCCCTTCTCCGTCAGCTCGTACTCGACGCGAGGGGGCGATTCCGGGTAGCTGCGCCGGATCAGGACGCCCTCAGCCTCCAGCACGCGCAGGCGCTCTGCGAGCGTCCGCGGGCTGATCCCCGGGCACGCGTGCTCGAGCTGCATGAAGCGGCGCGGGCCCTCCGACATATCGTGGACGAGGAGGGGGGTCCACTTCGAGGCGATGAGGTCGGCGGTGAGGGCGACCGAGCAGCCCTCGTCGTGGACGTCGTTCATGGTCCGTTGCCGCATCTTCACCGGATCGCAATATAGCTCACTTCACGAATGGAAGGAATGGCCTTGCGCTCCGTCCGGTGCTGCGACTATGCTTTTTGAAGTGACACGCGCTGCCGCCCGGACGACGATCCTCGCCATTCCGTTTATCGGCGCGGTCAAGCGCGTCCGCTAGCCGGCACCCCGTCCCCTCCGCCCCGCCGGCTAGCTAGATCGAAACGGCGGAGCCCCTCGACGGAAAGGCCCTCTTGAACCGGACGGTTCGCCTGCACGACCCGACGCTCGAGCTCGACTCCTGCGGGATCGGCTTCGTCGCCGACGCCCACGGGCACGGCTCGCGCGCGCTGGTCGACACCGTCCTGGAGGCGCTCCGGCGCGTCCGCCACCGTGGCGCGACGGTCGCCGACGGCAAGACCGGCGACGGCGCGGGCGTGCTCTTCCCGCTCCCCGAGCTGCTCGCGCCTGCCGGCTGCGGCCTGGCGATGGTCTTCTCGCGCGCAGGCGGCGACCGCGCGATCGTGGAGGAGGCCTGTGCCGCCGAGGGTCTTGCCGTGCAGGGCTGGCGGGAGGTGCCGGTGAACCGGGACGCGCTCGGCGCCCACGCGCTCGCCTCGCTGCCGCGCGTGGAGCAGGCGATCGTCGGCCCCGGCACGGAGGACGCCGCCTTCCGCGCCCGCAAGCGGATCGAGCGCGCGGGCGGGCCGTACGTCGTCTCGTTCTCGTTCCGAACCGTTACCTACAAGGCCCTGTGCGCGGCCGACCAGCTCGCGCACGTCTTTCCGGATCTCCGCGATCCGGCGTTCGAGGCCGCCTGGGGCGTCTTTCACCAGCGGTTCTCGACCAACACGGAGCCGTCGTGGGAGCGCGCGCAGCCGTTCCGCGTGCTCTGCCACAACGGGGAGATCAACACCCTCGAGGGCAACGTGAACTGGATGCGTGCCCGCGAAGGCCGGCTCGGCGGGGGCGACGATGCTCTCCTCTCCCCCGTCGTCGACTCCGCCGGGTCGGATTCCGCCATGCTCGACAACGTCCTGGAGCTGCTGGTGCGGGGCGGCCGCGACGTCCGCCACGCGATGACGATGCTTGCGCCGCCGGCGTGGCAGGGCGACGCGGAGCTCACGCCCGACGTGCGCGACTTCTACCGCTACCACGCCGGGCTCGTCGAGCCCTGGGACGGGCCGGCGGCAGTCGTGTTCACCGACGGCCGCGTCGTCGGCGCGGCGCTCGACCGGAACGGGCTGCGCCCGCTGCGGCTGGCGTACACCGACGACCTGATCGTCTGCTCGTCGGAGGTCGGCGTCGTCGACCTGGCAGGCGGCGTGCGCGAGAAGCTCGGCCCCGGCCAGATCGTCGCGTTCGACCCCGAGCGCGGGCTCGAGCTCGACGGCGAGCTCAAGACGCGGCTCGCCGCGCGGCGGCCGTACGGCGAGTGGCTCGAGGCACGCCGCATCCCGCTCGGGCCGGGCGAGCCGCTTCCGGTGCCGGACGACGAGCTGACCGGGCGCCAACTCCTGCACGGCTGGACGCGCGAGGACCTCCTGGCCGTCGTTCGTCCGACCGCGTCGCACGCGCACGAGCCGACGTCCTCGATGGGCGACGACGCGGCGATCGCGCCGCTCGCGACGCGGCCGCGCCCGCTCTACGGCTACTTCCGCCAGCGCTTCGCGCAGGTGACGAACCCGCCGATCGACCACCTCCGCGAGCGGGCGTTCATGTCGCTCGAGACGATCCTCGGCGCGCGCTCGCCGCTGCTCGAGGAGACCGAGGAGGCGGCCGGCGGCTGGGAGATCCCGAGCTTCTTCCTGTTCCCGTCGCTGCTCGACGAGCTGCCACTCGTCCGGCTCGACGCGACGATCGCGCCCGGCGAGACGTTGCGCCAGGCGTGCGCCCGGCTCGCCGAGGCGGCGGCGATCGGCGCCGTCGGCAACCAGCTGATCCTGCTCACCGATGAAGAGGCCTCGCCCGAGCGCCCGCCGATCCCGATGCTGCTCGCCACGGCCTACGTGCACCACCACCTCGTCGAGCGCGAGCTCCGGACGCTCGCGACGCTGCTCGTCCAGACCGACGAGGCGCGCGAGGTGCACCACGTCGCGTGCCTGCTCGGCTACGGCGCGGAGGCGGTCTGCCCCCGCCTCGCACTCGAGACCGTCGCCGCTCTCGCAGCCGCCGACAAGCTCGGCGGCGACCGGCCGTCTCCGGAGGAGGCGCAGGAGCGCCTGCGGCAGGGGATCGAGGACGGTGTCCTCAAGGTGCTGTCGAAGATGGGGATCTCCGACGTCGCGAGCTACACCGGCGCGCAGATCTTCGAGGCCGTCGGCATCGGCCCCGAGCTCATCGACATCGCCTTCCGCGGTACGCGCTCTGCCGTCGGCGGGATCGGCTTCGCCGAGCTCGAGGCGCAGGTGCGTGCGCGGGCCGAGGCAGCCGGCGCGGCGCGCCCAAAGCTCGACCATCCCGGATACCTCAAGTTCCGCAAGGGCGGCGAGGCGCACGCGACGAACCCGGACGTCGTCGACCGCGCGCACGAGCTCGCCGCCGCACACGCGCTGCGGCGCGCCGTGAACGGAGACGGCCAGGCGCTGTACGCGAAGTTCGCCGCGCTGGTCAACGAGCGCGAGCCGCTCGAGCTGCGCGACCTGCTCGAGCTCGCGCCCGCCGAGGCGGTTCCCCTCGACGAGGTCGAGCCGGCGATCGACATCGTGCGGCGCTTCTCGAGCGGCGCGATGTCGCACGGGTCGCTGTCGGCCGAGGCCCACGAGACGGTCGCGATCGCGTTCAACCGCCTGCACGCGCGCTCGAACAGCGGCGAGGGCGGCGAGGATCCGGCGCGCTTCGGCACGGAGAAGAACTCGGCGATCAAGCAGATCGCCTCCGGCCGCTTCGGCGTCACCGCCGCGTACGCCGCGTTCGCCGAGGAGCTGCAGATCAAGATCGCGCAGGGCTCGAAGCCCGGCGAGGGCGGCCAGCTGCCGGGCCACAAGGTCAGCGCCGAGATCGCGCGCCTGCGCCACACGCAGCCCGGCGTGCCGCTGATCTCGCCGCCGCCGCACCACGACATCTACTCGATCGAGGACCTCGCGCAGCTGATCTTCGACCTCCGCCGCGTCAACCCCGACGCGGCCGTGTCGGTGAAGCTCGTCTCGTCAGCGGGCGTCGGAATCGTCGCCGCGGGCGTCGTCAAGGCGCTAGCAGACGTCGTGCACATCGCCGGCGCCGACGGCGGCACCGGCGCGAGCCCGCTCTCGTCGATCAAGAACGCCGGCGCGCCGTGGGAGCTCGGACTCGCGGAGACGCAGCAGGCACTCGTCGTGAACGGGCTGCGCGGGCGCGTCCGCCTGCGCACCGACGGCGGCTTCAAGACGGGCCGCGACGTGATCGTCGCCGCGCTGCTCGGCGCCGACGAGGTGAGCTTCGGCACGGCGCTGCTGCTTGCCGAGGGCTGCATCATGGTGCGCACGTGCCACATGGACACGTGTCCCGTCGGGATCGCGACCCAGCAGCCGGAGCTGCGCGCGAAGTTCGCGGCGACGCCGGAGCAGGTGGAGGCGTACCTGCTCTACGTGGCCGAGGAGGTGCGCGGCTACCTCGCGCAGCTCGGGCTCCGGACGTTCGCAGAGGCCGTCGGCCGCGTCGACCTCCTACGCGCCCGCGAGGCCGGGCGCCTCGACCTCTCCGCGCTGCTCGCGCCCGTCGAGGGCGTGCGCGCGTACGCCGGCGAGCCGGTGCCGCAGGCCGGCGGCGGCGAGCTCGACGACCGGCTCGCGGACGAGGCGCGTGAGGCGCTCGAGCACTCGGCGCTCGTCGAGCCGACGTACGCCATCTCGAACTGGGACCGCACCGTCGGCGCGCGTCTCAGCGGACGGATCGGCCGGCGCTTCCGCAGCGCGAAGCCGCCGGGCCGCGTCCGCGCGCGCTTCGTCGGGACCGCCGGTCAGAGCTTCGGCGCGTTCCTCACCGGCGGGGTCGAGCTCGACCTCGAGGGCGAGGCGAACGACTACGTCGCGAAGTCCATGAGCGGCGGCCGGCTCGTGATCTCCCCGCCGCGCGACGCGGCGCCCGGCGCCGTGCTCGTCGGCAACACCGTCCTCTACGGCGCCACGGGCGGCGAGCTCCTCTGCGCCGGCCGCGCGGGCGAGCGCTTCGCGGTCCGCAACTCGGGCGCCGCCGCGGTCGTCGAGGGCGTCGGCGACCACGGCTGCGAGTACATGACCAACGGCGTCGTCGTCGTCCTCGGCGACGTCGGCCGCAACTTTGCCGCCGGGATGACCGGCGGACGCGCATACGTGCTCGACGCGAACGGCGTCCTCGACGCGCGCCTCAACGAGGAGCTCGTGGAAACCGCGCCGGTCGCAGGCGAGAACGCACAGGAGCTGCGCGCGCTGGTGGAGCGGCACTACCGCTACACGGGCTCGCCACGCGCGCGGCGCCTCCTGGACGACTGGGACGCCGCGCTCGCGGGCTTCCGCGTCGTCACGCCGCGGACCGACGTGGCGCGCCGCGAGAGCGAGCACGAAGGCACCGAGGTCGAGGCGGGCGACGCGCCTGCCGTCGCCCGCGCCAACGCCTAGCTCTACTAAGTCCCCAGAACGTCGTACGTCACGAAGCAGTTGAGGTCGTTGCGGTACGCGACCGGCTTGTGCTCCGGCCCGGCCGGGTTGCCGTGCGTCATCACCGCGCCGTTGCCGACGTACAGCGCGACGTGCCGCGGGCTGCCGACCGGGAACGCCCCGTTCGCCTGGGCCGCGGTCGTCGACCCGTAGAAGACCGCGTCGCCCGGCTGCAGCTCCGCGACCGTCATCACCTTGCGGCCGCCGGCGAGCAGCGTCCCCGTGTAGCCGTTGCCGTCCCACGGCATCCGCCGGCCGCTCATCACGTTCGGGTTGATCGCGCCGCCCGCGTGGTGGCAGATCGTCACGAACCCCGAGCAGTCCGACCACGGCGGGACGTCAGGCGGCTCGACGACCGGGAACGCGCGCTTCATGTGGTAGTCGATCTGCTCGCGCTTGCCGTTCCAGTAGAACGCGGCCGAGACGATCGCCTTGCGGATCTTCCGGTCCGGATGCTCGAGCTCGTCGAGAAACTGCGCCATCATCCGCACGCTGAGGTCGTCCCACGCGAACTGCTTGTCGTCGCCGCGCTTGTGCAGCTTGACGAGCGCCGCGTGCGTCTTCGGGCCGTAGTTGCCGGTCTGCTGGAGATTGTGGGCCTTCTGGAACGCCTTGCACGCGCTCTCGGCGCCCGAGCCCCACATCTGCGTGAACGCGCCCCAGCGCATGAACCCGGCTCGGCTCAGGGCACGCTTCACGGCGACTACGTCTGTCCCTTTCGTACCGTGCCGGATCGGCCGTGCCAGACCGACCTTAGGCGGGGGCACCGGTCGGCGCTCCTTCCTCGACGGAGATGCCCTCGGGCACGACCGCCTCCGACTCGTCGTTGTCGGGCAGCGTCTCCTCGGCCACGATCGGGGTATCGGGGTCGTCGGGCGGCGGCAGCTTCGCCTCGTCCACGTCGGTCATCGCACGCTCCCTTCCTCGCGCGGCTGCCGCACGCCGCCGGCTGTGTTGTCGTTTCGTCCTACAGCGGCCGCGGCAGTGATGTCAACCCTTCGCCTTTCGAGCTGCCGCGCGTCGGCAGAATCCGCGTCGTGCGCCGCCTGCTGGCCGTCGGGCTCGTCTTCGCAGCGGTCGCCGCCGGCGCCGCATTCGCGCGCCTCGCTGGGGAGCCCGCGCTCAGCGGCGCCCACCCCTGCCCCGGCACCTCGGGATTCACGTGCTCCACACTGACCGTACCGCTCGACCATCGCGGGCGCGCCGGCGGCACGTTGAAGCTCGCGGTCGCCGTGCAGGACGGCGACGCGCCGCGCGGAACGCTGCTCTTCCTGACGGGGGGCCCGGGCCAGCCCGGCGTGCCGTTCGTCTCCCGGATCGCGCAGCGGCTCGCGATCGCCACCGACGGCTACCGAATCGTCATGTTCGACCAGCGCGGGACCGGCGGGACGGCGCTCGCGTGCCCGGCGCTGCAACGGCAGATGGGAAGCTCCGACCTCGCGGTGCCGACGAAGGCTGCGGTCGTCGCCTGTGCGCG
>DASXTR010000348.1:0-7053 GCA_036505325.1 Gaiellaceae bacterium | reverse complement strand
CCCCCTCCACAGGTCCGCTTCGCGGACAAGCGCTACGCGCTTCCCTCGATCGAGGGACAAAGGTGGTTCCTTGTTGGTTCTCAAGGCGCCCGCCCGGGGCGCCGATAGCCAGATCAATGGCTCGTTCCTCGGGTGCTGCGGCCCGGGCGCTCACAAGCGTTCCGGCCTCGAATGGACGCGACCGGCCGGAAGCGCTGGTCGAGTCGTACCGCCGTCTGGCGGAGGTCTTCCACCACGTGCTCTCCGAGCACGAGCCCGAAGCGCTGCTCGATCGCATCGCGGACACGCTCGCCGAGCTCGTCCCCTACAACGCGCTTCACATCTACGAGGCCGACGAGGATCTGAACCTGCTCGTGCCCGTCCTCGCGCGCGGCGGCTACTTCGACGAGATCATGCGCAGCTGCCCCGCCTTCGGTCAGGGGCTGACCGGCTGGGCCGCGCAGCACCGCAGCCCGGTCTGGACGAACCAGGCGCACCTCGACCCGCGCACCGAGAACGTCCCGGGCACCCCGGTGGAGCCCGAGGCGATGATCGTCGTGCCGCTGATCGCCCGCGGTGCGCTCAAGGGGGCGCTCAACATCTACCGCATCGGCGAGGAAGCCGAGTTCTTCGACCACGAGTTCGAGTTCGCGAAGTGCTTCGGCGACGCCGCGGCGCTCGCGCTCGACAACGCGCAGATGCGCGCTCACCTGGAGCACCAGGCGCAGACCGACTCTCTCACCGGCCTCTACAACCACCGCTACTTCCACGAGCGGCTGCGGTCGGAGCTGACACGCGCGTCGCGCTCGCACGACTCGGTCGCCGTGCTGATGTTCGACATCGACGACTTCAAGAAGGTGAACGACATCCACGGCCACGGCGCCGGCGACCAGCTGCTGATCCAGCTCGCGCAGCTCGCGCGCGACACGGTGCGCGGCTCCGACGTCGTCTGCCGGCTCGGCGGCGAGGAGTTCGGCGTGATCATGACGTCGTGCGACGCGGGCGACGCGCTCGGCCTGGCCGCGCGGCTCACCGACCGCCTGCGCGCCACGGAGTTCGAGCCCGCCGGCCACGTCACCGTCTCGATCGGCGTCTCGCAGGGCCCGCAGCACGCGATGAATCCGCGCGAGCTCGTCGCGTGCGCCGAGGCGGCGATGATGACGGCGAAGGCGCGCGGCAAGAACAAGGTCGTCCTCTTCGACGAGTCGGCGACCGAGCGGCCGCTGCACGGCACGACGCCGCGCGACGTGCGCTCGATCGCGCACCTGAAGATGCTCCAGAGCCTCGCCGGGAAGCTGAACCGCCTGAACGCCGTGCGCGAGATCGGCGACACGATCGCGACCGAGCTCCGGCTGCTGATCGACTACCACAACTGCCGCGTCTTCCTGCGCGACGGCGACGACCTCGCGCCGATCGCGTTCGTCGGCGATCTCGAGACCACCGTCGGCGGCGCGACCGAGGCGCTGAAGACGCGCGTCGGCGAGGGAATCACCGGCCGCTGCGTCGCCGACGGCGAGTCGCTGCTGATCCCGAATGCGCTCGAGTGCGACTTCGCGCACCGCATCCCGGGGACGTCCGAGCTCGAGGAGTCCCTTGCGGCCGTGCCGCTCCGCTACGGCACGCGCGTCACGGGCGCGATCGTGATCTCGAAGCTCGGCGTCGACCAGTTCGACGACGACGACGTGCGGCTGCTCGAGGTGCTCGCCGGCCAGGCGTCCGTCGCCCTCGAGAACGCGCGGCTGTACGAGGCCCAGCGGCAGGAGGCGGAGAACGCCAAGGCGCTGCTGCGGTTCGCGGAGCTCGTCTCTCGCGCCCCCTCGTTCCGGTCCGTCTGCCGCGACACGGTCGCGGCCGCGGCAGAGCTGTTCGAGGCGGCGCAGGTCTCGCTGTGGCTGCAGGAGTCGGACGACCGCTTTGCCTGCAGCGCGAGCCACGGCTTCGCCGGCGACCTGGACGCGGAGACCGTCACGCAGGTACGGGTTCCGGCCGAGGCGGTCACCGAGTGGCTCGGCGAGCGGGACGAGCCGTTCCTCTGCCCGGAAGAGCAGTCGCACGCGATGCTCCCGCCGGCGGCGTGGCGCCGTGCGCTGATTGCGCCGCTCCTGACCGGCGACGGCGTGACCGGCTGGATCGCCGTGCGCACCTCCGACGAGACGCTGCGCGAGGAGACGCGGCGGCTGCTCGCCGGGCTTGTGTACCACGCGTCGACCGCGTTGCAGAAGGCGCGAAGCTACGAGCGGCAGCGCGAGAGCGCGGAGATCGCGAACGCGCTGCTCGACGCGAGCCGCGAGCTCGCGACGGCCGACGGTCCGGACGAGCTCCTCGGCCGGATCGTCGAGGTGACCGCGCGCGTGCTCGGCACGAGCCGCGCAGCGCTGTGGATTCAGGACGACACAGCACCCCACGAGCTCGTCGCGCGGGCCTCGGTCGGCTATGCGGACCGCCATGAGTCGGCGGACTGGACGCGTTTCCCGGCCGAGGTCGCGCACGAGTGGCTCGACGAGCGCACCGAGCCGTTCGTCCTCGAGCCGAGGGACGCCGCCATGATCGAAGTCACGGCCGACTGCGACGACCTGAGCCGCTTCGCGATCGCGCCGCTGCGCGTCGACGCGGGGCGCGTCGGGGCGCTGACGACGTTCATCGGCGAGCGCGGCTTCGACGCGCGCGACCTCCGCCTCCTGGCCGGTCTCGCGCACCAGGCGAAGCTCGCGCTCGAGGGCGCGGCGCATCTCGAGAGCCTCGAGCGGACGTTCGTCACGACGGTCGAGGCGCTCGCGAACGCACTCGAGGCCAAGGACGAGTACACGTCGTCGCACGCGCGCTGGATCACCGACATGGCCCTCGAGGTCGGCAACGAGCTCGACCTCGACCGAGACGCGCTAAAGCGGCTCGAGCTCGGCGCACTCTTCCACGACATCGGCAAGATCGGAATTCCGTCCGAGATCCTCCAGAAGCCCGGGCCGCTCACGGACGAGGAGTTCGAGATCGTCAAGGAGCACCCGGAGCTCGGCGAGCGGATCCTCGAGCCGATCGAGCGCCTCTCCGACGTGCGCCCGATCGTGCGCGCCTGCCACGAGCGCTGGGACGGCCTCGGTTACCCGGACGGGAAGGCGGGCGACGAGATTCCGATCGAGGCGCGGATCGTCCTCGTGTGCGACGCGTTCCACGCGATGACGACCGACCGGCCGTATCGCGGCCGTCTCGACGCCGAGGTCGCGGTCTCGCGACTGCGCGAGAGCTCAGGGACGCAGTTCGACCCGGTCGTCGTGGGCGCGTTCATGCGCCTCTTCGACTCCGGGCGCGTGCTTCCGCTTGATTAGTTAGCGGCCGCGCGCCTCGAGCTTGCTTCCGCGCCCGAGACGCGCGGCGGCGATGACATGCGTTCCGCAGCTCATGCGCGTCTACAGCTCCGCCTGAGCCTGCGCGGCCCAGCGCAGTGCGCGCCTGGCCAGGTGCGGGTCGGCCCACCGACGCCGCCTCCGCGCGAGCGCGGGTGCGTGGGCGTCGTTCGCCAGGCGCGCCGCGTACTCGGCGGCGTGCAGGCGGCGGGCGTTCAGGTCGTACCAGAGCATGTCTCCTCCCTTCGGGGCGTCGTCGGTGCGGAAAATGGGTGCGTCAAGACACCGTCTAGCGGGCTGTCTTGCGCCTGGGCCTCGCGGCCTACGCGCCGATGCGAACGCGCGCGAGGCGAGGCCTGAGCGTGAAGTGCAACTGCATGTGCGGCCTCCTTTCGCGGCGGGGAAGGTGTGCATACAACCAGCGCGGCCGCGGCTTGTCAATCGTTCTCGATGATGAATTGGCGTTGCGTTGGCGCGAGCCGCGCGAGGACAATCGGGTCGTGAAGCGCCGCGACTTCCTCGTCCGCGCGGGCGCGCTCGCGGTCGCGCCGGGCGCGCTCGCCGAAGCTGCGCCGGCCGCGGCCGGCTGGCCGGGCGTGCGCGCCCAGTTCGAATTACGCGCAGGCGAGCGCAACTTCGCCGCGTGGTACCTCGCGTCGCACCCGAAGCCGGTTCGCGATGCGATCGCGCGCCATCGCCGCGGTCTCGACGCGAACGCCCATGACTACGTCGAGCGCAACGGCGGGCTCGAGGACGAGGCGCGTGTGCTCGCCGCGCGCTACCTCGACACTGCGCCCGCCCAGATCGCGCTCACCGACTCGACGACGATGGGGCTCGGACTCCTGTACGGCGGCATCGCGCTCCGCGCCGGGCAGGAGCTCGTCACGAGCGTGCACGACTTCTATGCGACGCACGAAGCGCTCCGCGTGCGCGCGCGGCGCTCCGGTGCGCGGCTGACGAGGGTGCGTCTTTACGCGCGGCCGGAGCGGACGTCGGTCGACGAGATCGTCTCGAGCGTGCGGCGCGCGCTCGGGCCGCGGACGCGCGTGCTCGCGCTGACGTGGGTCCACTCGTCGACCGGCGTGAAGCTGCCTGTGCGCGAGATCGCGAGCGTGGTTGCCGAGGCGAACCGCGGGCGGCGCTCGTCGGAGCGGATCCTGTTCTGCCTCGACGGCGTGCACGGCTTCGGCGTCGAGGCCGCGACACCGGACGCACTCGGCGTCGACTTCCTCGTCTCCGGCTGCCACAAGTGGCTCTTCGGGCCGCGCGGCACCGGCCTCGTCTGGGGTCGCCGCGAAGCGTGGGCCGAGGTCTCGCCGACGATCCCGACCTTCGACGGGCGCGCATACGGCGCCTGGATCGCCGGCGGACGCGCGTCGGTGCCGCCGGGGCCACTCGAGACGCCGGGCGGCTTCCACTCCTTCGAGCACCGCTGGGCGCTCGCGGACGCGTTCCGCTGGCGGCTCGCGCTCGGGCGCACGCGGGCGGAGGCGCGCACGCACGCGCTCGCGCGACGCCTGAAGGAGCAGCTCGCGGGCCCGCGACTCGTCACGCCGCGCGAGGCCTCGCTCTCCGCCGGTCTCGTGATGCTCAGGTCGCCCGCCCGGGACCCGGCGGACGTCGTCCGCGACCTCTACGAACGGCACCGGATCGTCGCGAGCGTGACGCCCTATCGCGAGCGTTACGTGCGGCTCGGGCCCTCGATCGTCAACGACGAGGACGACGTCGACACGGCCGTGCGGGCGCTCGCGTAGACGGCACCGCCTGAGTCACCACTCCAGCGCGATGCGCCACTCGCTCCGCAGGACCGCCGCGTAGACCTCGCCGGCCTTCGCCGTCCCTCCGGTGGCGTCCATGATCGCCTGCGCTCGCGCTTCCCGGGCGGTCTTGCCGGGCCGGCGCTCGGCCTCGCCCACGAGGCGCCACTGGCCCTTTCCGACTTGCTGCAGCACCACGTAGCCGGGCCGGCCGCTGGTCGCTCGCTGCCTCGCCTCCGCCATCCGAGCCTCCTCCGTATGAGCCGCATCCCGGTGGGGGTCGGGTACCGGGCTGGGGTCAGGTCTTGCATTGACACATTTTGTCGTTTGCAAAGAGGAGCCGCGCGCCGTGCGAATTGTTGCTTGCAAAGACGAAAATATTGCATTGCAAGACCTGACCCCGGCCGTTCGGTCGGGGCGATCGCGCGCGCTAAACGATTTCGGCGTCCGGCGCGTTCGCGGGATCGTCGCGGCGAAGCGCGTCCTTTGCCCATTCGCGCGTCTTCCACTTCGGCACCGGCGTGCGGCAGTCCTCGTGCGGCACGAAGCGCGAGCGCTGCACCAGCCGGTACTCGTGGATGTAGCGCGGGCAGTTCGAGAAGACCTGCGTCGCACGCACACGGACGACGAGCTGCGCCTCCGGGTACCCGGCGAGCAGGCGATCCTCGTTGTCCACTGAGGCAACACCGTTCAGCCGCAGCCGCTTGCGGCCCTCGAAGTCGAGGAACAGCAGGCCGACGTTCGGGTTGACGAGCGCGTTGCCCGCGCTGAGGTACATCCCGTTCCCGTCGTAGAGCGGGAACGCGATCGTGTGCTCGTCGAGCACGCGCACGAAGCCGGGGTCGCCGCCCTTGTACGAGCACTGGGGGAAGCCGTGCGCGTCGGCGGTGGCGAGGAAGAACATGTCGCGCGCCTCGATGAACGCCCGGTCGTCGTCGTCGATCCAGTCGCGCATCAGCTTCTCGTCGATCCGGTCGGCCAGGCGGCGGGTGTCGAAGCGGTCCTGCAGGTCGCGGCTGCCGTCATGGTACGTCTCCACCCGCTCAGCGTACGTCTTCGAGGCGCCGGACACGGCAAATCTCTACGAAGCCGAGGCGGGAGAGGATGGGCAGCGACGTGTCCGGCTTCGCGTGGGTGACGAGCGCGGGCGTTCCGCGCTGCACCGCGTCGTCCCAGCGGGCGCGGACAAGGGCGTGGTAGAGACCGCGGCCGCGCGCCCACGGCGCGGTGCAGCCGCCGATGAGGAAGACGCCGCGCGGCGACGGGATGGACATCGCGGTCGCCGCCGCGCGCCCGTCGAGCCTCGCCACGAAGCTGACCGGGACGCCGGTCCGTGTCGCGTCGGCGAAGAACTCGCCGAGGTGCGGTCGCTCGCGCTCGCGGCGCTCGGGCGGCGTCTCGAACGCCGCCCAGCGCACCTCCTGGGCGGCGACGAAGTCGTCGAACGTCTCGACCTGCGTCACGTCGATCCCCGGCTGCGGGTCGGGCGGAGGGGCGGTGGCGACGAGTGCGTGCAGGAGCGGCGTACGATCGCGCGGCTCGCGCAGCCCGAGCTCCTGCAGGCGCTCGTGGAGGTCGCCCGGCCGGGATGACGGCCCGATCCACCACATCGGGTCCTTACCGGCGGAGACGCGCCCGCGCACCTCGCCGAGCAACGCCTCGACGTCGTCCGTGTGGATGCCGCTGACGGCGGCCCAGGTGGGCCCCTCGACGATGCAGACGCGGTCGTCCGCGTAGCGGGTGACGATCTCGCTCTCGATCGTCGAGAACCGGTCGGGCGTCTCGGCATACTCGCGCAGCTCGGGCGAGACCGTCACGGGGACGTTCCTACCACGCCCGCTGTGGGAACGAGGGAGGCGTGGCGACCACCCGTCAGCTCGCGCCGGTCGAGCTCCGGCTCGTCGTCCTCGACGACGGCGACGAGCGCGACGTTCGGGTGGAGGCGGCGCCCGAGGCATCGGCGCGCGCGCTCTTCGCCG
>DASXTR010000347.1:0-14731 GCA_036505325.1 Gaiellaceae bacterium | reverse complement strand
CGCGACGGCTGCCACTGGCCCGTGCACGCGAGCGAGCAGACGCTGCGGGCAATCGAGGGCTATCCGCTCCCACAGCGCAGCCTCGTGGGGGCGCGCGATCCCGAGAAGATCGCCGGCATGACCGTCGAGGCGTTCCCGGTCAGCACTCGCTGCGCGCCCCCGCGGTCGGCTACCGGATCGCCGCCGGCACGCGCACGATCTTCTACGCGCCGGACCTCGTCGCGATTGACGAGGAGGACGAGGCGCGTGCCGGTCTCGATCTGTACGTCGGCGACGGCGCCGCGATCGCCCGCTCGATCGTCCGCCGCGACGGGACGCGCATCGGCCATTCCTCGATCGCGGACGACGGGTTGCAGGTGCGCGTCTGAGGGAAGCGATCCTGCGTGACACTGAGTCTTCGCCTCGGCCGGATCGCGGGTGTCGAGATCGGCCTCAACTGGAGCTGGCTCGTGGAAGAGGACGGCCAAGCCGTCGGATTGCTCCCCTTCCGCCCCGTCGCCGAGATGCCGCGGCGCGAATGGGACGACAAGCACGTGCGCGACTGCATGGTCGAGCAGCATCAGGTGCCGCAGCTGCAGCAGGACGAGCCGGCGATCGACGCGCTCGGCGAGCTCGGCGAGGCGACCGTCAGCCCCCGACGATGAGACTCGCGTACGTCGTCGACGTGCACGGCCGCGCGGAAGCGGTCGCGCCGGCTGTGGCGCCTTTCGGCGCGGTCGACGTCCTGATCGTCGGCGGCGACATCACGACCGGCGGTCCGCCTGTGCAGGCGGAACGCGCGATGATCGATTCGTGGCGCCCGCTCGCCCCGCGTCTGCTCGCGCTCGCCTGACCATGGACTCACCGGAGATCGACGCGCGCCTCTCCGAGCTCGGCGTCGCGCTCGACGGGCGCGGCGTCGCGCTGGGCGAGGTCGGCGTCTTCGGCGTCTCGGCGGCGCCGATCTCACCGTTGCGGACCCCGTACGAGCTCAACGATGAGCTCGAGCGCACGATCGCAGGCGGCTTCGCCGCGGTCCGCGCCGGCCTGGCCTGCGCCCGCAAGGAACGCGGCGATCGACGACACGACCACGAGGGTGCGCATACCCCTTGTACGTCTCGGCGTCGCTTCGCGGTCCGCTCAGCGGCAGATGCGCCACGGCGTTCGACATGCGCGGCGCCGAGCTCGCCCACCACGGGTGGCACCTGCAGCTTCGAGACGTTCCTCGACCGCTACGAGCTCGAGGACCCGGCCCTGCACGACATCGCCCGCATCGTCCACGAGGCAGACCTCTCCACGACGACCGGTACGACGCGCAGGAAGCGCCCGGCCTCGACCTCGTCGTGCGCGGGCTGGCGCTGACACGGGACGACGCGGAGCTCTTGCGCGAGACCGCGGCGCTCTTCGACGGCATCTACCTGCTCTGCCGGCGTCAGAACGAATCCCGCGTGCAGTAGCGCGCACGCGAGACTGTTAACCTCGCTCTCTCCGGCGAGATCGACGAAGGGTCCAGGTGGCGCGTCTTCAGCTGGTCGTCTCCGTTGTCGCGGCGCTGGTCGCGGGACAGTCGGCGGTCGCAGGCGCTCAGCGCGCTCCGATCACGCTCACGGCGCCGGCGGCGGCGGCGTCGCACCTGCGCGCCTTCGACCGCCCGCGGCGGGCATCCGACCGCCTGCCGGCGCTCATCCACCTGCCCGCCGGCGATTTTTGGCATCCGTCGACGCGTCCCGCAAAGGTCGTGGACTCGCGGCGGGTCGCAACCTACGTCGACGGGCGGGGCCGCCGCGCGGCCCTCTATGTCGCGAAGACGGCGACGCAGACCTGCATCGTCTCGACCTGGAACCAGGGTGCAGGGGCAGGTTGCAGCCCGCACGACCGCTTCTTCGCCAACGGCCATCTCGTCGTCTCGTCGGGCCGGCTCGTCTTCGGGGTCGCGACCGACGATGTCGCGCGCATCGTGGTCGTCGGCTCGCGCGGAGTGCGGCACCCGGTGGAGCTGACCCGCGACGGCGGCTTCATCTACGACTGCAAGGCGTACAACGGCTGCCCGTGCGTCGTCGATCACGTCGAGGCGCTCTCGAACAGCGGCGTCATGCTCGCGGCGGCCGGCGAGGGCCCGGTTGCGAGCTGCCGGAGGACGCAGGCGGCCGGGGCAGCGCCGTCGGCGCGGGATCGCGTGGTTCGCTGGAGCACTCTTCCCCGGGGCCGGCCGCAGGAAATCCCGCGCGACGTGCGGCCGCTCGCGCGCCGGGTCGGGATCTTCTCGGGCCACGCGCTGTGGGTGGCGCCGACGCGGAGCGGCTGGTGCCTCGCCTTCACCAATGCCGCAGGCGGATGCGAACGGCGCGTGAACGGGCCGCCCCCGGCGCTCGTCGCGGGCGAGATGAATGCCGAGATCTTCAATCTCTTCGAGCGGAGCAGTGGCGTCGCGACCACCGACATCAGCGGATCGATTCACGCGCGACCCGGCCGGGCGCTCTTCGTCCGGTTCGAGGGCGGCGGCCGCGCACGGATCCCGGTCACCTACGTCTCGGCGCCCATCGATGCCGGTTTCTTCTACTACGACGTGCCGAAGGTGAAGCGAGCGCTGTTCGTCGAGCTCGAGGAGCATGGCAAGCAGGTCGCGCGCACGGCTCTGCGTGCGCCGCATCCGATGCCGCAGATGACACCGGCGAGCGCGCCGACCGTCGTTGCGACCGCCCGTGTCGAGGGACATCTCTGGACGCTGTCGACGTTTCGCAACGTGCGGGGGAGGACGTGCGTCGAGCTCCGGATGGGGCGCGTTGCGCGGTCGACGGGGTGCCCGACGGGACCGCCGCAGCCGCCGGAGCCGCTCACGCCGACCTGGGGCGCCGCCGGCCGCTCCGCGCGGGCAGGAGCGGCGCAGTGGAACCGCGTCTGGGTCTACGGATTCGTGCGGCCCGGCGTGGCGGCGGTGAAGCTCGTGCGCGAGTGCGCGAGCGAACAGCTCGTCATCGTGCCGCGGCGCGCGTTCCTGCGCGTGCTCTCTCCGGTCGAGCTCCGCACGGGCGGACTGCCGCGCGAGCTGATCGTCCGCGACCGCGCCGGCAAGCTCCTGCAGGACATCCACATCTCGCTCGGGCCGCCGGACCACTCGACGCCGTACAACGGACGGACCTGCGCGCAGCCGAAGCCGGTGTTCACGAACGCCGAGCTGCTCGTATCGGGACCGGTCGGGAACGGCTTCTTCGCGCACGCCTGGAGCTCCCCTTCCTCGACCGGCGGCACGTGCTACTTCCTGACGCGGGACCACCGCGCCGACGCTGCCCGCCCGCGGGCGATGAACGGGGGTGGAGGCTGCACCGTCAGCGGCGGAAAGCCGGCGATGCGCGCGACGGCCGCGACACCGCTTGTCGTCGGGATGTCCATCATGCGACGGCTGAAGTCGGGTGACCGCGCAAAGTGGGTTCCGCCGATCGTCCACGGAAGTGTCCTCGACAGCCTGCGGGTCGCGCGCGTCGAGGTCGCGTGGCGCGGGGGCTCGCATCGCTTCGCGCTCCACGACGGGTCGTTCATCGGCGGAACGCCCGCGCTGTACATGCCGCCGTTCGAGAAGTTCCCGTTCTCCGTCGTCGCGTACGACAGGACAGGTCGTGAGGTCGCGCGGAGGAAGCTCGAGAGCCCAGCGCTGCGCCTGATGCGCGGCGGCTGGAAGCAGTTCGCGCGCGAGTATCTGAAGTGGAAGAAAGCGCACCGGTAGAGGCGAGCTACGGCTAAAGAATTCTCCGCCGTTTCGGAGTCGTCTTGGTGATGGCGGCGAGGAAAGGCGGGGCGAGCCTCGATGAGCTGCGCGCTGTGTACGAGCGAAAGCTGCCCGAGTTGCGGCGCGTGGCGGCGGCGATCGTCCGCGACCGCGAGCTCGCCTGCGACGTCGTCCAGGACGCGTTCGTCCGTGCGGTGCGGCAGCGGCAGACGTTCGACGGGCGCGGCTCGCTCGACGGATGGGTCTGGCGGATCGTGGTCAACGTCGCCCGCGACAGTCGCGCCGACCGTCCGTCCGAGGCGGTGGACAGGCCCTCCGAAGACGTTGCTTCCGCTGCGACCGACGCGCGGCGGGATCACGTCCGATCCGCTGTCGAGCAGCTCCCGGAGCGGCAGCGGCTCGTGCTGTTCTTGCGCTACTACGCCGACCTCGATTACCGCTCGATCGCGGAGGCGCTCGCAATCACCGACGGCACGGTGGCTGCGACGTTGAATGCGGCGCACTCGCGGCTGCGCGGGCTGCTCGCGGAGGTGGCGCGGTGAGTACGTTCAGCTCGGTCAGCGACGCACTCGAGCTCCTCGTCGAGCCGTTCGACGGTCGAGGCGACTGGGACGAGATCCTCCGCCGAGCCGGCACGCGGCCGGAGCGGGCGCTCCCGCGCCGGCGCACGCTCGTGCTCGCTCTCGTCGTCGTCGCGGGCGTCGTGGCGGCGACCGCGTTCGCGACGGGGCTCGCCGACCGGTTCAGCTCGTGGATCAGCGGAACGCCCGGACGCCCCGCCCCCACGGGCGAGCAACGGGGATTCGAGCGGCGGAACCGCATCGCGTACGCGTCCTTCCCGCCGGGGACGACGCTTCGGCTGCTGCTTCGTCGCTCGGTGACCGGGACGACGTTCAGCCTGCTCGGCTTCCGCAACGGCGACGCGTACTGCCTGCGTCTGATCAGGGCGAACCTCCCGAACGGCATCGGTCGCAACGAGTGCCTGCGCGCGGGCGAGCTCGACGGGATCCCGGCGCTCGTCGCGAACGACGTCTGGTTCAGCGTCGGAAACCCGGCGCACAACGTCACCGGCGTCTACGGCTTCGCGTCCGACGACGTGCGCGCGATGGTGATCAGGCGGATGCGCGGCAGCGAGCGGGTCCCGGTGGTGAACAACGTCTTCCTCGCTCTGCGCGGGCAACCGGCCGGGACGGTTCAGCGCCACCCGCCGTCGAACCCTGTGCTGACCGTCACCGCGGCAATGCGAAACGGACGTCTGGTGAACATCCCGTTCGTCGCGCAGGGCGAGGGCGTCTTCCGGGGCGGACGGATTCCGTCCTCGCCGAGCTACTTCGGACGCGGACCGACCGCGGCGATTCCGGGCCCGACTCGCGTCACCGCGCCGATCGCCCACCCGCGGATCGGCTGGCTCGAACGGCGCGAAGAGCGCGGTGCACCACTCCCGTCGCAACGGTTCCTGACCGTCCCGTTCGGCCGCGTGATCCAGCCCGACCCTGACAACCCGATCCGGATCGGCGTCGGTACGGCAATCCGCTTCGGGCCGCCCGGCGCGCCGCGCCCGCGAACTCTGCGGCCCCAGGGTCCGATGCTCTGCGTGATCACCTTCCAGCCGCTCGCGCGTGCGTCCGGCGGCGCGGGCTGCATGCCGAAGCCCTTCGAGTTCGGTCCGCTCGCTCTCGGCGGCTGGCTGGGGACGCCGATCGTGCACTTCAACGGGCTCGCAGCCGACGGCATCGCGCGCGTCACCGCGTATCTCGCGAGTGGTCGGACCGTCGACGCCGCGTTGAGGGACAACGTCTTCGCCGTCGCCGTTCCGCAGGGCGAGCTTCCGGGCAGGCTCGTCGGATACGACGCCGCAGGGCGCGTCGCCGGGATCCGCGAGCTGCTCGGGAATGCTGTCGTGACTCCCTGCCCCGCGGCTGTGTTCGCGCGTCGCGCGTCCGACCTTCCTGCTCCGCGGCGCTGGGAGCAGATCGACCTCGCGACGATGCGCGTCGCCGGGCAGGAGATTCTCGGCCAAACCCGCGAGCAGGTCGCGGCGATCCTCGGCCGACCCGCGCGGATCCTCGGCAACGCCCAGCGGACGAACGGCGTCGCGATCCCGGAATACCGGTACGGCGGCGGCCTTCCGGCGACCGTCGGCCTCTCCGTGCAGTTCGTCAAGGACGGCGACGCGATCCGCGCGAACGCCCTCTGGTTCCAGTCGCCGTCGCTCGTCGACCGGCGCCTCGGCCACGTCCTCCGTCTCCAGCCCGCGCAGCTCCAACGCGCGATCGTGTCGGCGTACGGCGGCAAGTACCGGCTCTACCTCGGGTACGGGTCGGATGCGCGCCTCGGTTGTACCGGCAGCTTCCGCGATCGCGGCAGCCGCGCCGGCATCGGCTTCGGTCTGAATCCGCACCGCCCGTCGCGCCCATACCTGAGCATCAGGGCGAACGGCGGCGGGTAGCGGACTACGATCAGAGGCCGTGCTCACGATTGCCGTCCGCACCGCCGCGATCGGCGTCGTCGTCGCGCTGCTCGGGCTGCTGGTGTGGGACGTGGTGCACAGCGGCAGCGGCGCGTCGTTCACGACGAAGATCAAGGAAGGGAAGAAGCCGGCCGCGCCCGCGTTCGCGCTGTCGGTGTTGTGGGATCGTCGCGACACGTGGCCGGCGGCGCTGCGCGCGCGGGTCGACGACGGACGGCTCGGCCTCGAGGAGCTTCGCGGCTACCCGGTCGTCGTCAACTTCTGGGCGTCGTGGTGCGTGCCGTGCAAGGCGGAGGCGCCCGCGTTCCACGCGGTCGCGAAGCGCTATGCGGGCCGCGTCGTCTTCGTCGGCATGGACACGCAGGACTTCAAGGGCGCGGCGCGGCGGTTCCTGCGCCGTTACGACGTCAACTACGTCTCGGTCCGGGACGGCACCGATCACACGTACACGCAGTACGGTCTCACCGGCGTGCCGGAGACGTACTTCATCGACCGGAACGGACGCGCCGTCGACCACGCGGTCGGCGCCGTCTCGAAGCGGGAGCTCGAGGCGGGCGTCAGCGCGTTGCTGAGGGACTGAGAGCGGCGCTCCGCGCGCGAGGGGAACCGACGCAGGCGGCTGCGAACTCGGCCTGCTTGGCGCAGCAGCTCGTGAGCGTGGCGACGAAGCTCCGCTCGGCCGGCGACAGCGGACGTCCCGCGATGCGCGCGACGGAGAAGTGGCGTTTCATGGGCGGCCGCCCGGCGAGGCGGAAGCTCTCGAGATCGCCGCGCTCGACTTCCTCGGCGACGGCGTAGCGGGAGAGGAAGGCGAGGCCTAGACCTTCGCGGGCGGCGCGCTTGATCGCTTCGCTCGAGCCAAGCTCCCAGACTCCGGCGGGCCGGACCCCGATTGCGGCGAGCTCGTCGTCGATCATGCGCTGCGAGCTCGAGCCGGGCTCGCGCGCGAGCAGCATGAAATCCGGTAGCCGCGCGGGCGCCAGCTTTCCGTTCCTCAGCGGTGCAAGGCCGGGCCTGGCGACGCCGACGACCTCGTCCTCGAGGAACGGGTCGAGCTCGATCCTCGCGTCCGCCTTCGTCGCGCCGACGAGGGCCAGCTGGACGCGGCCGGCGAGCAGCCGCTTCAGGATCTCGTCGCTCGCGGCGATCTCGACGTCGACGGTGACGCCCGGGTAGCTGCGGCGGAAGCAGCCGAGCGTGTCGGGCAGCAGGTAGACACCGGGCGCGGTCGAGGCGCCGACATGGATCGTGCCCGCCTGGAGGCCGGCAAGCGCGCCCAGCTCCTCCTCTGCCGCGCCGAGCGTCGAGAGCGCTTGCGCCGCGCGCGCGGCCAGGATCCGGCCCGCGTCGGTCAGCCGGCTGCCGCGGCCGCTGCGCTCGACGAGGCGCTGCCCCGCCGCGGCCTCGAGCAGGCGCAGGTGCTGGCTCGCGCTCGGCTGGCCGATCCCGATCGCGGCGGCGGCCGCGGACACGCTCCCCTGCCGCTCCAGCTCGACCAGCAGCCGCAGTCGGGTCGTGTCCCAGAGCTCGCGCAGCGTGCTGGTCGTCGTCATTCACCCTAGCGATAGCAGCTATCGGCAAGTTCGTCTAGCGCAATGTCGGCGGCGCTTCTACCGTTGGGGCGTGATCCTCCGTCCGTTCCTCTACGACGAGACGGCGTGCGCCTCCTACCTCTTCGGCTGCCTGAGCGTCGGCAAGCTCGGCGTGGTCGATCCACACGAGGCGCTCGTCGACCGCTATCTCGCCGAGGCGGAGCGCGTGGGCGCGCCGATCGTCGCCGTGTTCGAGACGCACGTGCAGGCCGACCACGTCTCCGGCCTGCCCGCGCTGGTCGAGGCGACGGGCGCGACCGCGTATCTCCCGGCCGGTGCGGCCGTCGAGTTCGAGCACGAGCAGCTGCGCGACGGTGACGCAGTCGTGCTCGGCAACACGCGCGTGCGCTCGCTCGCCACGCCCGGTCATGCGCCCGAGCACAACGCGTACGTCGTCTCCGACCTGCGCCGTGGCACGGATGAGCCGTGGCTCGTCTTCACCGGCGACTCGCTGCTCGTCGGCGACGTCGGCCGGCCGGACCTGCACGCCGGCGGCGACCCGCTTCCGCTTGCGCGTGAACTTCACGCCTCCCTCGCGCGGCTGCTCGAGCTTCCCGACGGCGTGCTCGTCTACCCGAGCCATTACGGCGGCTCGGTGTGCGGCCGCGCGCTCTCCGGCAACCCGTTCTCGACGATCGGCTTCGAGCGGCGGCACAACCCGGCACTTGCAGCCGCGGACGCCGACGCGTTTGCGCGGGCGCTCCTCGTCGATCTGCCGCCGCCGCCCGCAGGCCAGGCCGAGATCCTCGCCGCAAACAGGCGGTGACCGCGGCGCCGGTGCGCCTCGGGCTGCGGGCGAACGCGCCGCAGTTCTCGCTCCTCGTCGGACTGAACGCGCTCGTCGGAGCGATGGTCGGGCTCGAGCGGAGCGTCCTTCCGCTCGTCGGCGCGCGCGACTTCGGACTGTCCTCGAAGGCGGCGATCCTCTCGTTCATCGTCGCGTTCGGCGCGGCGAAGGCGTTCGCGAACCTCGCCGCCGGCGCCCTCGCCGGACGAGCCGGACGCAAGCGGCTGCTGGTCGCCGGCTGGGCGGTGGCGCTGCCGGTGCCGGTGCTGATCGGCGTCGCGCCGAACTGGGGCTGGATCGTCGCCGCGAACGTCCTGCTCGGCGTGAACCAGGGTCTCGCCTGGTCGATGACCGTGTTGATGAAGATCGATCTCGCCGGCCCGGCGCGGCGCGGCCTCGCGCTCGGGCTGAACGAGTCGGCCGGCTACCTCGGCGTCGCGGCCGCTGCGTTCGCGACGGGGGCACTTGCCGCGAGCGTGGCGCCGCGCACACTCGTCTGGACCGGTGGGGCCGCGGTCGCGGCCGTCGGCGTGCTCGTCTCGCTCGTCTTCGTCCGCGACACGGGCGCACACATGCGCGTCGAGCAGCGCACCCACACGGCGACGAGCAGGTCCTCGGTGCTGCATGCCTGCTCGCAGGCCGGCCTCGTGAACAACCTCAACGACGCCCTCGCCTGGGGCCTCGCGCCGCTGTATCTCGCCGCACACGGCGCGTCGACGCGCCAGGTGGGAGCCGTCGCCGCCGTCTACCCGGCGGTCTGGGGCGCGGGGCAGATCGGCGCGGGCTGGCTCTCGGACCGGGTCGGGCGCAAACCGTTGATCGTCGTCGGGATGCTGGTCCAGGCGGGCGCGCTCGGCCTCCTCGTCGCGGGCGGCGGTGCGTTCGATCCCGCGCTCGGCGCCGCCGTCCTCCTGGGCGCCGGAACAGCGCTCGTCTATCCGACGCTGATCGCGGCGGTGTCCGACGCCGTCGAGCCGCGCCACCGGGCACACGCGATCGGCGTCTATCGCTTCTGGCGCGACGCCGGGTTCGTGCTCGGTGGCGTCGCGGCCGGGATCGGCGCAGACGCGATCGGCAGCGGGCCGACGATTGCCGGCGTTGCGGCGCTGACCGCTGCGAGCGGCCTTGCGGTCGCCGTGACGCCGTGGCCGCAATCGATCGGCTCCGGCGATGGGCGCCATCGCCAACCTGGTCTTGGACGATGAGCGAACGCGGCGTACGCTCCGCCGAACGGGAGGTGCACATGGCCGTTGAGGTCGCCGTCGACGTCGAGCTCCTGAAGTGCGAGATCAAGAAGACGTACGCCGCCGTGTCGCAGGAGCCGGAGGTGGACTTCATCTTCCCGACGGGCCGGGCCTGGGCCGAGGACCTCGGCTACCCACCGGAGCTGGCGCACGTGCCCGAGTCCGCTGCGGAGTCGTTCGCCGGCGTCGCGAACCCGTGGACCCTCGGCCGGCTCGAGGCCGGCGAGCGCGTGCTCGACCTCGGCTGCGGTGCCGGCACCGATTCGCTCATCGCCGTGCAGATGGTCGGCGCAGCAGGCCGTGTCACCGGGATCGACATGACACCCGAGATGCTGGCCAAGGCGCGCGCAGCGGCCGCCGAGCTGGGCGCGACGAACGTCGAGTTCGTCGAGAGCGAGGCCGAGCGCCTGCCGTTCGACGCCGAGAGCTTCGACGTCGTCGTCTCGAACGGCGTCATCGACCTGATCCCGGACAAGGAAGCCGTCTTCGGCGAGCTCTACCGCGTCCTGCGGCCGGGCGGTCGTATCCAGATCGCCGACGTGACGATCCAGAAGCCCGTCAGCGAGGAGGGCCGGCGGAACATCGACCTCTGGACCGGGTGAATCGCCGGGGCTCTGCTGGAGGCAGAGTACGGCAAGCTCCTCGCGCGGCACGGCTTCGAGCGCATCGAGAGCGGCAACCTCGTTGCGACGTACGCCCGCTCAAAGTTCGAGGACACACGGGAGAAGGCCGTCAAGTTCGGCGCGCACGGCACCACCGTGAAAGCGTTCAAACCGGAAAGGAAGGAGCCATGAGAGCGATCGAGTGCCCCTGCGGCCACCATCTCGAGGGGGCCGACGACGACGAGCTCTTCCGCCTCGCGCGCGAGCATGTCGATACCGATCATCCGGAGATGCAGCGCACGGACGAGGAGCTCCGCGCGCGCGTCGCCGCCGACGCATACGCCGTCTGAGAGGTCGAGATGGCAAACGACGGCAAAGTTGTCATCAACCTCGCGACCGGGCTCGAGGACACGGAGCGCGTCACCGTCGCGTTCCTCGTCGGCGGCGCCGCGCTCGAGCAGGGGAAGCGCGTGGCGATGTTCCTGACGAAGGAGGCGATCAGGCTCGCGCTGCCCGGCCACGCCGAGGGAGTTGCCTGCGAGGGCTGCCCGCCGCTCGCGCGTCTCTTCCAGCAGTACGTCGACGGCGGCGGGGAGCTGCTCGTCTGCCCGATCTGCTTCAACGCGCGCAAGCTCGACGAAGGAAGCCTCGTGCCGAATGCGCGTCTGGCCGGGGCGACGCCGCTGTGGGAGTGGATCGGCGAGGGTGCAACCGTCTTCAGCTACTAGCGTCCTCGACCCGGAAGGTGCGCACATCGCTGCGCTCCGGCGCCTGGCGGACTTCACCGGGGCGCGTGTGCTCGAGGTCGGCTGCGGCGACGGCCGCCTCACCCTTGGGGTCGCCGAGCACGCGGCAGAGGTGTTCGCGTTCGACCCGGACGCCGACGCCGTCGCGCGGGCGCGAGAGGCGCTGCCGGTCGAGCTCGCGAATCGCGTCACCTACCGTGCGGCGTCCGCCACGGCGGTCGAGATCCCGCGGACGGCGTTCGACATCGTCCTCTTCTCATGGTCGCTCTGATGACTGGAGCCCGGGGACGTCGTGCACGTCCTGCGCCGGTTCCGAGCAGCGCTTCGCCCGGGCGGGATCGTGCTCGACCTGCAGGTCATCCCGCCGCACCCGCGCGTGGAGGCGGACGGTCGTGTGGTGTGCGAGATCGACGGGAGCTGGCTGCTCGTGCGCGCCGACGCCGCGCGGGCAGGCGTCGATCTCCTGATCGCCGAGCGCCTGCTCGTCGAGGAGGCGGTCGACGACCACGACGTCTTCAAGCACTTCGAGACCGGCGCGGCACTCGTCGAGGACTTCGCGCCGAAGAAGCGCACGATTCCCGCCGAGGCCGTTCCGGTGCTGCGGGCGCTCGACCGGGAATGCGTCGTGCGGGAGCGGTGCCGCCTGCGCCGCCTGCGTCAGTCCTCAGGCTCGCCGTCGGCGTAGTCGAGCGACTCGACGCGGCCGATCAGGCCGACGCCGCGCCAGTAGATCTTGCGCGACCGCGGGTAGTAGCAGATGTCGTTCGGCCGCCTCGTCCCGTAGACAAGCATCGTCATTCCGTTCGGCCCGCCGCGGAATGCGTGGGCGACGCGCGTCGCCGGCGGACGCGAAACGACATGGCCCGCGCGCACCGGAATGTCCTCGCGCTCGACGCCGCGCTTCTCCGCGACCGGCGTCGGCCACAGCTCGAGCGTTCCGTCGCCTTCGAGGATCACGAACACCTCTTCCTCCTCGGAGTGGCAGTGCGGCGGAGAGCCGATGCGGCCGGCCGCGAGCTGCGACCAGCCGAGCCCCGTCGTCTTCGAGCCGGCGGCCGCGGCGAGCGCCTTGTACGTCTCCCCACCCTCCGACTCGGTCTCCACGTCGTCGAGGTGCACGATGTTCGGCGGTCGCGCCGCCGGCTCGCCGAACGCGAGCGGCTCCGCCTGCGCCTCGACGTCCCAGGGGTCGTCCGTGCGCCCCTCGACCCAGGGCCAGCCGAGCCGGATCGCGCGCGAGCGCGGGAGCCAGCCGAGCTCGGTCGGGTGGTTCGTGCCGAAGACGAGGTAGTCGAGGCCGGCCGGTCCGGCGCGGAAGGTGTGCTCATGCTCGTCCGCGCAGTGCACCACACAGTCGCCGGCGCCGACCTCGTGCACCGTTTCGTCCTGCCAGGCGAGGCCGGAGCCGCCGAGGACGAAGTAGAGCTCCTCCGAAGCGCCGTGGGAGTGCGGCGGGGTGGGAAGCATGCCGGGCTCGACGCGCACGCGGTTCACGCCGACCCCCTGAGCACCTGCCGCGCGCCCGAGCCACTGCCACGTCGCGTCCATCTCCCCCTTCGCGCGACGGTGCCCCTCGACTTTGTCCCAGTGAACGATCCCCATCGGGCGACTATCTCATCGGACGCCGCCCCGTCCATACGGCCAGTGTTTCGCATCTGGTCTCAACTCGGAGGCTCCGGTTGCCGACCATGGAGCAATGGACATGCGCGTGACGAAGACCGAGCCCATCCCGCGGTCGCTCGTGTGCATCGAGTGCCGCGCGGTCTCCGACGAGCGGGCGACCGGCTGGAAGGCGTACATGGGCGGGGGTTTCGACGGCGACGAGGTCGAGGTCGGCGTCTTCTGCCCGGAGTGCGCCGAGATCGAGTTCCAGTAGCGGCACGACCCGTTGCGGATCCCACGGGCCGGGGTAATACTCGCGGCGTGAACCTCGTGCAGAAGGCGATCGCCGAGGAGCACCACTTGGAGGAGATTGCGCGCGACGGCTACGCGCCGGCAACGATGCCGATCGTGCTCGCCGGAATCATCCTCGCGCTCATCGTCATCGTCGGCACCGCGCTCGCGATCGCGCTCCTGGCGTACTACTGGGCATAGCCCACGACGGCCCACCGGCGGCCCGCGAAGCGCGGCGCGAGGAATACGAGGCGCGCGGCGATCAGCGCGTCGAGGCCGGCCCAGACGCCGACGATCCCCCAGTCGAGCGCGAGCGCGACCAGTGCGATCGGCACGAAGACGAGCAGCGACGCCGCGAGCATCGACCACATCAGGTAGGACGTGTCGCCCGCGCCGATGAGGATCCCGTCGAGCGCGAACACCGCGCCTGCGAGCGGCTGCATGATCGCGAAGAGCGGCCAGACCTGGTGTGCGGCGTGGATCACCGCCGGATCGGACGTGAACGCCCGCGGGAGCGGACCCATCAGCGCGAGCAGGACGAGCGCGAACACGCCGCCGGCGACCACGGACCACGCGATCATCCGCACCGCCGCCGCGTGCGCGCCCGCCGCGTCGCCCGCACCGAGCATGCGTCCGACGATCACCTGCCCGGCGATCGCGATCGCGTCGAGGAGCAGCGCGAGGAAGATGAAGAGCTGGAACGCGATCTGGTGCGCGCCGAGCTCCGCGTCGCCGATCCGCGCGAGCACCGACGCCGCGACGAGGAACGAGACGTACAGCGCCGTCGTGCGCACGAAGATCTGCCGGCCGACCCTCATCATCGGCCTCATCTCGGCGAGCCGCGGCCGGCGCGTGTCGGCGTGCGGGCGAAGCAGCTCGACCGCGAACGCGACGCCCATCCCGAGCTGCGCGATCGCGGTGCCGGCGGCCGAGCCGGCGATGCCCCAGTCGAAGCCGTAGACGAAGAGCAGCTCGAGCACGATGTTCGCCACGTTCGCCGCCGCGACGATCTCGAGCGGACGGCGCATGTTCGAGACGCCGCGCAGGTATCCCTGGCCGGCGAGCGCGACGAGCGCCGCGGGTAGCCCGATCGCGGCGATCCGAAAGTACTCGACCGCGAACTCGCCCGATTGGCCGCGGCCGCCGAGCGCATGCAGAAGCGGCTCCGCGAACGCCTCGCACGCCACGAGCAGCGCCACGCCGATCGCCAGCGAGAGCCATAGCGCCTGCGCCGCGAGCCGCGCGGCGCGCGTCTCCTGTCCGGCCCCGCTCGCGCGGGCGACGACCGCCGTCGTCCCGTACGTGAGGAAGTTGAAGATGGTGAACGCCCCCGACAGCACCGTGCCGGCGAGGCCGAGCGCCGCGATCTGCGGCCGGCCGAGGTGGCCGACGATCGCAGTGTCGGCCAGCACGTACAGCGGCTCGGCCGCCAGCGCGCCGAGCGCGGGGAGCGCTAGCCGGAAGATCTCGCGGTCGTACGACGAACGGCGCATGCGGCAATTCTCCTGATCTTCTCGTCACATCCGCTGCGGAGAATGCGGTCCATCCGTCTGGCTCGGGCTTCTCTCGCTCTGGTCGTCGTCGCGCTCGTCGGCTGCGGTCACCACCCGTCGCGCACTGTCTCCGCCGGGCGCTCGCCGTTCGTCCGCGCGGCGCACAACGAGGCGGGTCCGGGAAGCGGACCGTGGCTCGCG
>DASXTR010000346.1:0-4606 GCA_036505325.1 Gaiellaceae bacterium | reverse complement strand
GCGAGGTCGCGGCTGCGAGAGCGCCGGATGCGAGGCAGGCTCGGCATCGGTACTGAGCGGGTCGTCGATCATCGCGGTCACCGGCATGTTCGCCAGTGTACCCCTGTTACCTCGCGGTCAGTCCTCGGCAGTGACCGCGCGGATGCTCGGGAGCGAGAGCACGACGAGGTTCGAGCCGGTCGTCACGGCGGCCGCGAGCAGCAGTGTCGCCGTCGTTCCGAGTGTCGCCGCCGCCGGCCCAACGAGGGCGTTCCCGAGCGGCTGGCCCGCGAGCGATCCGAACCAGTCGTAAGCGGTGACGCGCGAGAGCGCCGCGGCCGGGATCTTCCGCTGGAGGGTCGTCTCCCAGAGCGCGTTGCCGATCATGAGCCCCGCGCCGGCGATCAGCGCCGTCACCGCGATCGCGTAGGCGCCGGCGTGGAACGCGAGCAGGAGGCTTGGCAGACCGAACGGCAGGTAGCCGATGAAGCTCGCCCTGAACGGTCGTCGCGGACGCAGCCGGAGCGCGACCATGCCGCCGGCGAGCGCGCCGGCGCTGAACGACGACAGGATCAGCGCCCACGGGCCGGCGCCGCCGAGGTCGCTCTTCGCGATCGCCGCTCCGAGGACGAAGAACGGCGCCGACAGCATGTTCGCGATCCCGGCTGCGACGACACCCGACCACAGCCACGTGCGGCTGCTGAACTCGTGCCAGCCGTCGCGAAGGTCGCGCAGGAACCGCTGCTGGGGCAATCGCTCGTGCGGCGGCAGGCGCAGCGCGGCGAGGAATGCAGCGCTGACCGCGAACGTCGCCGAGTCCACCGCCAAGGCCCAGCCCGAGCCGACCGTCGCGACGAGCACGCCCGCGAGCGCGGGTCCCGCGATGCCGCCGACGCCGGCCGAGAGCCCGCGCAGGACATTCGCTTGCTGGAGGTGCTCGCCGGTCACGAGCAGCGGCGTCAGGCCCGTCAGCGACGGGTTGAAGAACGCGGTCGCCGCGCCGCCGATCGTCTGCAGCACGATCACATGCCACAGCTGCGCATGCCCCGTGAGGAGCAGGACCGCGAGGCCGCCCTGCGTTCCGCAGCGAACGAGATCGGCGCCGACCATCACGGCGCGCCGCGACAACCGGTCGGCGAACACGCCGCCGACGATCAGAAACCCGACGAGGGGCACAGCCCTCGCCGCGAAGACGTAGCCCAGGTCGGCCGCCTTCCCGGTCAGGTCGAGCACTGCGAACGAGAGCGCGACGCCGACCATCCCGTCGCCGAGCAGCGAGACGGACTGCCCAGCGAAGAAGAGCCGGTACTCGCGCTCGCGGAGCGCGCCGAGCGGAATCATCAGACGGGCGCGGGCTCCGCGAGGCCGGGGATGGCCGCGTCCTCGCGCGGGATGCGCCGCAGCTGCGGCGGCACGAACCGCTCCAGCGCGAGCGCGCCGGCGGCCGCGACGAGGCACACCGCGGACGCGGCCGGCCAGAGTGCGAAGGGCGCCGACGCGAGGATGAAGCCGCCGACCGCAGGCCCGACGGTGCCGGCGAGGCCCCACGACATCGAGTGGATCGCGAAGTACCGGCCGCGGAGGTGGGGCGGACCGATGTCGGCCACGAGCGCCTGGTGCGCCGGCCCGTGGAAGCACTCACCGATGCCGAGGATGACCGCGGCGACGAGGAGCGCCGCGAACGCGGTCGTCGCCTCGAGCCACGCGCCCGTCGCGTCGACGATGAGCCACGCGACCACCCAGAGCGCGGGCATCAGCGCGAGGGCGCGCATGCGCCGCCGCCCCTCGATCCACCGCGAAAGCGGAAGCTGTGCGACGACGATCACGGCCGTGTTCGCGGCGAAGAAGATCCCGATCTCGCGCTCGCTCACGTGCGCGTGGTCGCGCGCGAACTGCGGGAGGAGGTTCAGCAGCGAGTAGCCCGCGGCGACGAACAGAAAGTTCAGCGTCCAGAGGCCGAGGAACGTCTTGTGCCGGAGAACCGCGCGGTACGAGGCCGGCGCGTCGTCCTCGTGCCGCTCGACGCCCGGGTCGTGCACGAACGCGAGCACTCCGACGTAGCCGAGGAACGTCAGCGCGTCGACCACGAACAGGATCGTGAACGTCGCCGGGTCGGTGACATGCGCGATGAATCCGCCGGCCAGCCCGCCGAGTCCGATGCCGAGGTTCATCGTCACGCGCTGCTGCGCGAATGCCGCGTGGCGCCGCGCGTCCGGCGTCAGGCGCGAGACGAGCGTCGACTGGCTCGGCCAGAATCCCGCGCTGCCCGCGCCCTCGATCGCGACGAGCGCGAACGCCTCCCACGGGTGGCGCACGAGCGGGAGGAGTCCGAAGCCGACCGCCTGCAGAACGAGTCCGGCGCCGAGCGTCCGCTTCGGGCCGATGCGGTCGATCACCGGTCCGGCGCCGACCCCGGCGACGAGCTGCGCGGCGGATGCCACGGCCACGACGAGCCCGGACGTCCCGAGCGAGAAGCCGCGGACGTCGTGCAGGTAGATGACGAGAAACGGCAGCACGACGCCGTTGCCGAACGAGTTGACGACGCCGCCGAGCTGGAGCAGCCAGACCTCCCGCGGCAGCTGCGGGTCGAACGAGCGCAGGAGCCTCTTCACAGACCCGCGCAGAGTAGTGACGAAATGCTTACCGGCCCCTACGGAGGCGCCTAACACCGGCTTCGTAGCGTCTGCCACGTGAACGGGAGGCTGGTGGGCGGTGCGATCCTTGCGGCCGCGGCGCTCGCGGGGGGCGCCGAGGCCGGGACGATCGCGGTCGTGCCCGCGTACGGGCCGAAGACGCTCGTGCGGCTGCTCGACGGCGGCGGCGCGGAGCGCTCGGCCTTCTGGCCGTTCGCCGCGACACAGCCGGAGGCGGTCGCGCTCGCCGACATCGACGGGGACGGCCGCCTGGACGTGATCGCGGGCGGCGGCGCGGGCGGACGGCCGGACGTCGTCGCCGTCTCGCGCGACGGCGATCGCCTCCGCTCGTTGCTCGCGGCTGCGCCGTCATGGGGCGGCGGCGTCGGCGTCGCCGCGGCGGATCTCACCGGAGACGGACGGCCGGAGCTCGTCACGGGCGCGGACGGTGAGGTGGCCGCGTGGAACGCCGCCACGGGCGGCAGGCTCTGGTCGACGACGGTCGCGGGCGACCCGCTGCGCGTCGCCGCCGGCGGCGGCCTCGTCGCTGCGGCGGGCGTCGTGCTGGACGCGAGCGGGAAGCGCGTCTCGTCGTTCGGCGCGGCCGGCTACCTCGCGCTGGGCGACGTCGACGGCGACGGCAGCCCGGAGGTCGTCGTCGGTGCGGACGACAGCAGCCCGCAGGTGCAGGTCTTCGACGCGCGCACCGGGTCGCTGCGCGCGGTGCTCCAGCCGTTCGACGCCACGGCGCGGGAGGTGTGGGTCGCGCTCGCCGACGTCTCCGGAGACGCGCGTCCGGAGATCGTCGCGGGAGCCCTGGTCGACGGGGTCGCGCAGCTGCGCGCGATCGATCTCGAAGGTCGCGACGCCGGGTTCTCGACGACCGTCGGGTGGGGTGAGAGCCTGGCGCTCGGCGGCGCCGGCGGCGAGCTCGCGGTCGCGATCGGGTCGTGGTACGGCGGCCGCATCGCAGTGCTCGGCCGTGACGGAAGGGAGCAGGGGAGCGTGCAGCCGTTCGAGGCGTCGACCGGCGCGTCGGTGGCGCTCGGCGACGTCGACCACGACGGCAACCTCGACGTGGTCACGGCCCCCGCGTGGAACCGGCGACCGGTGATCCGGGTGTTCGACACGCGGGGAAACCTCCGCCGCTCGTTCGACGCGTTCGATCCGGTGCTCCGCGAGGGCGTCGCGCTCGCGACGGGCGACGTCGACGGCGACGGGTTCGCGGACATCGTGGCGGCTCCCGCGTCCGGCGGCTCCTCGCTCGTGCGCGCGCTCGACGGGCGCGCCGGCAGCGAGCTCGGGTCCTTCGCGGCGTTTCCGGCCGGCAGCTACACGGGCGTGCGCGTTGCGGTCGGAGACGTCGTCGGCGACGGCGCCGCCGAGATCGTCGTCGCCCCGGCGTGGGGAGTGCCCGAGGTGAAGGTCTTCGACCGGCACGGCGCCCTGCTGGGGTCGTTTCCGGCGTTCGACGCCGTTGCCCCGGCGGGCATATCGATTGCGACGGGCGACGTGCTGGGAGAGGGACGCCCGGCGATACTCGTTGTTGCCAACAATGGCAACAGCGTGCGCGTGTTCCGGGGGATCGGACTGGTCTTGTCGCAGTTCTCCGTCCCCGACCTCTGCTGCGACCTCCGTCTCGCCGCGGCCGACGTCGACGGCGACGGCCGCGACGAGATCCTCGTCTCCCGCTCGGGTGCAGACGGCCCCGTCGAGGCGTTCCGGCCCGACGGGACTCGCGTCGCCGTCCTCCGCACCGCGCCGGGGTACTCCGGGCCGGTGTCGCTCGCAGGCGTGCCGCACGTCAGCCGGCGCACGCCGCGGGCGACACCGCCCACGCGCCCGACCGTGCGCGGACCGCGGTGGACGCGCAAGCGCGCGCCCGTCTACCGCTTCCGCTCGGTCGACTTCGACGGGCCAGACGGCGCCATCCGCTACCGCTGCGCGTTCGACCGTCGCGCGCTGCATGCGTGCCGCGCGCGCTACACGCAGCG
>DASXTR010000345.1:0-2717 GCA_036505325.1 Gaiellaceae bacterium | reverse complement strand
AGGTCGCTGCGGCCGTCGATGCCGTACATGAGCTGGAGCGGCCCCGCGCCCTCGTCCGGCTCCTCGAACCGGTCGGTGAGCCAGGTCATGAACGCCGCCGCTTCCTCCGTGAACCCGAGCCGTAGCAGCGCGAAGAGCGAGAAGGCCGCGTCGCGGATCCAGGTATACCGGTAGTCCCAGTTGCGCGAGCCGCCGACGATCTCCGGGAGGCTCGTCGTCGGCGCCGCGACGATCGCGCCGGTCGGTCGGTACGTCAGGAGCTTCAGCGTGAGTGCCGACCGGTGCACCGTCTCGCGCCAGCGGCCGCGGTAGCGCGAGTGCCCGAGCCAGCCGCGCCAGTACCGGATCGTCCGCTCGAGCGCATCGGCCGTCTCGGCCTCGTCGTGCGGGGGCACCGGCCGGTCGGTGACCATCTCGAGGACGAACGTGGCGGACTGGCCGGCGGCGAGCGCGAACTCGCACACCACCGCGCCGTCGTCGACGGTGAAGATCGTCGGCGCGTGCAGGCTCAGCCGGAGGTCGGGGGTCTCGAAGACGACGCCGCCTCCGACGACGCGCGTCTCGTGCTGCACCCGCCCGTAGTCGAACGCGGGCCGGACCTCGACGCGGTACCCGAGCTCGCCGCGAACGGTCGAGATGCGGCGGCAGAGCCGGTGGCGCCTGATCTCCTCGCCGGCCCGCTTGACCGGCATGAAGTCCACCACCTCGCCCACGCCGTCCGGCGCGAGGAACCGCGTGATCAGGACGTTCGTGTCCGGGAAGTAGAGCTGCTTCGTTGCGCACTCGACGCGCGGCGCGACGGCGAAGAACCCGCCGCGGTCGGCGTCGAGGATCGACGCGAACACGCTCGGCGAGTCGAAGCGCGGGAGGCAGAGCCAGTCGATCGTGCCGTTCGTGCCGACGAGAGCGACCGTGTGCAGGTCGCCGATGACGCCGTGCTCTGCGATCGGAAGGTAGCGCTCGATGCGCCAGCTTCTCACGCCCGATAATCCGAGGCGTGTTCGAGGTTCGTCCCGCGACCGAGGCCGACGCGCGCGAGTCCGCCGAGCTGATGGCGGCGGTCGCCGAGGAGCGCGACGGAATCGCGACCGAGCCGCCGGTCGACATCGACGCGCGCTCGGAGCTCTTCGCCCGCGGCACGCGTGGGTCGTTCGTCGCCGTCGCGGACGGCCGGATCGTGGGCATGCTGCACGTCGAGACGAGCCGCTTCGGCTCCGGCGAGTTCGGGATGCTCGTCGACCGCGACTGGCGCGGCCGCGGCGTCGGCTCGGCGCTCGTGCAGGCCGCGATCGACTGGGCGCGGGCGGAGGGCTTGCACAAGCTCTGCCTCGAGGTGTTCCCCCACAACGAGCGCGCGATCGCGCTCTACCGCAAGTTCGGCTTCGTCGAGGAAGGCCGTCGCGTGAAGCAGATCCGCCGCGCGAGCGGCGAGATCTGGGACTCGATCATGATGGGCCTCCAGCTCTAGGGGCCCGATTCGCGCTGCTCGAACCGGCGCATGACGAGCTCGCCGGCGCGATGCACGTGCTCGACCATCAGCCGCCGAGCGTCGCGAGGCTCGTGCCGCTCGATCGCGTCGAGGATCGCCGCGTGCTGCGCGACGTTCTCCTCCAGCAGCCGCGAGCTCTCGCCGAGCACGATCCAGGTCAGGTCGCGCGGGAAGCTCGTGTGCAGGTCGGCGAGCGTCCCGCGCAGGCGCGCGTTGCCCGCGGCCTCCTGGATCGCGAGGTGGAAGAGGTCGTTGCCGCGGATCCAGTCGGCGTGCGCCTTCGCGGGCGGCCGCGTCCCGTTGCGGCGCTCGCGCTTCCATGCGAGGAGCGTCTTCACCGAGCGGCGGAAGAGCGCCTGCGCCTCGTGGAGCCGCGTCAGCTCGTCGTCGCGGATCCGCGTCGCTGCGAGCTCGGCGGCGAGGCCCTCGAGCTCGGCGCGCACCTCGTACGCCTCGCGCACCTCGCGCGCCGAGGGCCCGCGGACGATCGCGCCGCGGTGCGGCTCCACGCTCACGAGGCCGCCGGCCTGGAGCTTGCGCAGCGCCTCGCGCACGGGGGTGCGGGACACGCCGAACTCCTCGGCGAGCGTTTCCTGCCGCAGGCGCGACCCGCTCGGGAACTCGCCCGACAGGACGCGCGCCTGGATCGCTGCGGCGAGCCGGTCGACGAGTGCGGCGCTGTCGCTCATCCGGCGCCCGACACTAGCACGATGGATCCAAATTCCCAGGAGTTGGATCCAATCTGGTAGGTTCCCACCCGCCCGCCAACTGAAAATCCGAGCCGGCGTCCAAAGGGGAAGTAGGGACTGCATGGCACCAGACGTCAGGGGGAACGGATGACACGCACTCGCGCCCGCAGCGCGCTCGTCGCGGCAGTGGCGCTCGCCCTCCTCGCGCTCGTCGCGGCGACCGGGGCCACGTCGGCCTCCTCGCCGAAGCTCAAGGAGGGCGGCACGCTCACGATCGGCCTCCAGGAGGATCCCGACGCGCTCGATCCGACGCTCGCGCGCACCTTCGTCGGCCGCATCGTCTTCTTGTACACGTGCGAGAAGCTGTACGACCTGAACTCGAAGCTCGAGATCGTGCCGCAGCTCGCCACGGCGCTGCCGAAGCTCTCGGCGGACAAGCAGACCGCGACGATCACGATCCGCAAGGGGATCAAGTTCAACGACGGCACCGACCTCGACGCCGCGGCCGTCAAGAAGTCGCTCGACCGGCACAAGACGCT
>DASXTR010000344.1:0-3468 GCA_036505325.1 Gaiellaceae bacterium | reverse complement strand
GACGAAGCGCTAATGCTCGTCCTAGGCCTACAGGCACGCGGGTTCGCGTAATACCTCGAACGCCCGGCCGGCGCAGAAACCGCTGCACGTTCGATGAAACAGTGGTGGGCGGTACTGGGCTCGAACCAGTGACCCCCAGCTTGTCGAGACCGCACCCTCGTTCACGCCGTGTTGCGCGGGCTTCCTGGTTTTCCCTTCTTTTGCAGCAATTTCACTCTTCACGCGCGACCGCGTTCGCGCCCGGTTGCGTCCTCTCCCGGGCGCTGGTGGTAGCACGTGGTAGCACCGTCGGTGCTTGAGCAACGCCAATCGCTAACAGCCGCCGCGTTGGCGGAAGTACGCGGCTCTCGCGCGCGATCGCCCCGCTCGACCGACGAGTGACGCTCACCGCGTCCTCGCAAGCGCGATTTCCACGCTCCAGGAGGCCTGCGTGAGCGGCAGTACGACCTGCCCGCGAGAGAGCTCGAGGTCGAATTGATGGCTTTTGTCGCCGAGACGCACTTCGAGGTGGGCGGGGAGTGCCCGCGATTCTCGTTCCGGGGTAATCGTATGGGCCCGCACCTTCAATTCGCGGGCTGTCTCTCCGTCGTCGCGCGGCGCGTCGAAGATGACCCGCTGTAGTGACGGGAACGCGGGGATCTCGCCGCCGGCGGCGCTGAGGCGCTCCTCTCGTTCGGCGTACTCGAGCCGCACCTCGCTCACTGCGGGCCGTCCGGCCGCCGTGACGGCGAAGCTCGCCGCTCCATCGGTCTCGTTCTCGCGCAGCTCGACGTTCACGCGCCGCGCGAAGGCGCCGCGGCGGCGCATGCCGACCGTGATCGCGATCATCGCCGCGCCTGCGAACAGCGCGGCCGCACGCTTGAACGGATCGTCCCAGATGACCAGGCCGTGCAGGAACACACCCGCCACGAACAGCAGATAGATCCCGCCCAGGACCATGCGGTTGCCGAGCCTGCGCTGGACCGCGGTCGGAACGTGCTCGCCCTTCCGGCGGCTGGACACGAGAAGGAGGACCGGGAAGACGCCCGCCAGCAGCGAGACGACGAGTATGCCGACGAAGTTGACCACCCCGGCGAACGACCCCGAGTGCGTCAGCGCCATCCATTCGGCGGCGAGGAAGGCGACGGCGACCGGGGCCGTTGCGATCGCAAACCGGCCCCGCCTGCCGAGGAGGATCCCGCGTGCGCGCGGCATCCGGCCGAGCGAGGGTTGCGCCGCGCTGCGACCTTCCGCGGCCTCCGGTGCGGCGAGCGCCTGCCAGATCTCTGCGGGAAGGCGGCCTCCGCGTCGCGTCGCGGCGCGCGCTGCGTACCGTGGTTGACCCGTCCGGTGTATCTCCGCCACGATCCCGCGCTCGACGAGTGACGCGACCCGCGCCTGGGCAGCGCCGGCGTCGCCGCCCGTCTGCTCGACGATGTCCGCCAGGCTCACCTCGCCGCGGCGGGCGATCCAGCCGACAAGCTCCGCGTCCGCGTCGGGGAGCGCGAGCACCTCGACGAGCCCCAGACCGGCGACGTCCCATCCGCCCTCGTAGGCGAGGCGCAGGCTTGACGTCACGCGCAGGCGGACGCTGTGCTCGTCGGCGGCTGAGATCTCGAGCTCCAGCTGTCCGCTGTCGTCCAAGACCCATCGGCCCGCGGCGGTCGCGTCGAGTCGCCGCGTGCGGCCGTCCCGCTCGGTGTCGACGCGGAAGCGAGGCTCGCCGCCGTCCAATCCGAGGTACACGAGCCCGAGACGGAGGCCGTCGCGAGCGCGCGACTCGAACACCAGGCGCGCCGCCCGCCGCGGCAAGGCGACGACGACCGGGGACGCCGACGGGAGCCGCTCGAGCGTGAGGCTGAAGAGCGCCAGCGAGAAGGTGATCGAAATCATGCCGAGGCCGAGGACCGCGAACGCGGATCCGAATACGTGCACGGCGGGACCGACCTCTCGCGCGAGCGGCGCGAGCGCGGTGCCGCGCTCGTGAACGAGCGCCTGCGGCGCGACGGCGCCGTTCACCGCGAGCACGAAGAGGCAGTAGAGCAGCATCGCCGTCGCCTGCGCCGCCGCGCAGCCCCGGACGAGCGAGCGCCCACTGGGGTCACGCCGAAGCACGAGCTGCCCGCAGAGCCCGACCGACAGGTGCCCGAAGTAGGCGGAGAGAACGACGCCGAAGACGAGCGCGACGATCGACGACTCGAACGGCCGGCCGGCGACGAACGGCACGTGCTCGTACGAGAGGTTCGCGCGGTGCGCGTGGGCGAGGCCGAGCAGCGAGAGCACGACGATCAGACAGATGTTGACCGCGCCGACAACGAGTGCCGAGGCGATCGTCGAGTTGAGCGACTGCCGCCGCAGGTAGTGGAGCCCGACGAGGAAGAGGAGCGCGACCCAGACGGCCGCCGGCACCGACGTCGCGTCCTCGAGGGTCCCCGCGAAGCCGGCATAGAAGACGGGGAGCACGAGCAGGCAGAGCACGAACAGGCTGATCGTGAGCACGAGCGACCCGCCCGGACCGAGGAAGTCGCCGACGAGGCGCCCGAAGAACGCGCTGCCGTATCGGATCGTGCCGCTGCGCGAGATTGCCTCGGCGAGGAACGAGACAGTGAGGACGTTCACGAGTCCGAGCACGACGAGGATCGCGACGGCGGGCAGCGGGCCGACGGCGGCCAGGGCGATCGGGAGGGCGAGGATGGTGCCGCCGACGGTCTCCGTGAGCGTCAGCGAGTACGCCGTCCAGAACGGCGGCAGGCTCTCGAGCCGTGCTCCGAGACCGCTCCACGTCCAGCGCACGCGATCCGAGACGCCCGCCCGCTCGGCGAAGATCGTCTTGAGCGGCTCGCGGTAGAGCCGCTCGTAGGCCTGTCTCACCTCCGGCTCGTCGAGGCCGAGCGCCGCGCGCAAGCCCGGCACGGCGTCGGAGGTGAAAACGTACTTCTCGCCCAGCCGGTGAGCCACGGCAGCCTGCACTCGCGGATTCCTCGCCACGAGCGAAGCCCACTCCGGCGCGTGGCGCTCGAGATCCTGAATCGTCGGGCGCAGCGGCGGATCGCGACCGAGCGCGAAGGCCTCGAGGAACGCGAGCTCGCGCTCCTGTGCGGCCTCGTCGGTCAGGAACCGCTCCATGGCCCGCCGCGAGCGCGCGACGAGCTGCGCCGTTCGGCTCTCGATCAGGAAGAGCAGCGCGCTCGCGCGTCTCGCCGGCAGGCCGGCCAGCACCTCGTCACGGTCGAAAAGCACGGCGCCGGCTAACCGGACAGGGCGGCGGCCACCTGCCTGTACAGCGCCGTGATCGGATGATCCGGATAGTGCAGGGCGAAGATGCCCTGGCTCGACAGGATCATCAGGTCGTCCGAGTGGGGCAGGACGGCCGCGACCTCGCACTCGTAGGTCTTCTCGACTCGCTCCTTGACCTCGGCGAAATCGAACACCGTCGGCGTGTTGTTGACGACGAGCACCATGCGCGGCACGCGGAGCTTCCGTGCGACG
>DASXTR010000343.1:0-2582 GCA_036505325.1 Gaiellaceae bacterium | reverse complement strand
TCCGGCCGGTGTTCGCGAGCGAGGCGCAGCAGCTCCGATCCGTCGCCTGCCTGACCGACAAGCTGGTACCCGGCCCGCTCGAGCAGGCTCGCGATGCCCTCGCGCAGGAGCACATCGTCGTCCGCGACGACGACGCGTATTCCGGTCGCCGGGCTGGCCTCGCTTCTCACCACCGCCTGAGTATCCCCGCGGGGCGGCCCGGCCGAACGCGCGAGGTCGCGGCGCAGCGGAGCGGTTGCGTTCCCCACCGTTCAGCGCACGATTTCGAGTGCTAGCTCGGGCGAGCAGCCGCGCTCGACGAGGCGGGCGATCTCGTGCCAGTCGACGAAGGACGCCACCGCATTCGCGATCACCTGCGAGAGCCCAAGCCCCGAGAGCTGCTCTACCCGCCATGCATAGACGCGCGCGTTCTCTTCGGACTCCTCGGCCTCGACCTCGATCTCTGCTAGCTCATTCACGATCGACTCCTTTGCGTTCGTGTTCGTGCCCGAGGATCGCCGAGGAGGCCGCCGCTGTCGTCGCCGCCAGCACACAATCCGTGCAGCCGCCAACCTCGATCTTGTTGCGGTGGCTAGCCCACAGGGCGAGCCACGGCCGAGCCGCCTTCCGGCGGCTGGGGAACAACCCGAACGCCTGGGTCGTTCGTATAGGTACGGGCGTCCCGGAGTTGGGACGCCGTCCTATTGAAGGAGGGAACTCTTTGATCCAGCATCCGATGCTGTACGTCGTCGACGTTCGCTGTTCGTCATGCGGTGCGTCGTTCGCGGTCCGGTCGACCGCCGAGGCGATCTCGACCGATGTCTGCTCCAACTGCCATCCCGCCTACACCGGGCGCGAGCGGGCAGTCGCGAGCGGCAGTCGTATCGCGCGCTTCAATCGGCGCCGCGCGCTCGCAGCCGCGTAGCCGCCGGCGTCCATCGCCGGCCTCTCGAAGGGACCGACCAGACGAACTGGGTCGAGCGCTGGGCACGCGGGTGATCCCGACTTGCCCGTGGTCCGCTGGCACGGTCGGGCTGTGACGCGAATCGCGGTCATCTACTACAGCGCGACCGGAAACGTGCATGCGCTTGCCCGAGCCGTGGCCGAAGGTGCCGCCGACGAGGGGGCCGAGGTTCGCCTCCGCCACGTCGCCGAACTGCCGCAGGAGATGCTGATCTCCTTCAAGCAGCGTTGGGGCCGTCACCGCTCCGACCTCGAGGATCAGCCCGACGCGGCCGTCGAGGACCTCGAATGGGCGGACGGGATCGCGTTCGGGACGCCGACCCGCTTCGGGAATGTCTCAGCGCAGCTGAAGGTGTTTCTCGATCTCGCCGGTGAGCTGTGGGAACGAGGAGCGCTCGTCGACAAGGTCGCCACGTCGTTCACCTCGTCGCAGACCGAGCATGGCGGACAAGAGTCGACGATCCTCGCGCTCAACAACACCTTCTACCACTGGGGCGCCATCGTCCTCCCGCTCGGGTACACGGTGCACGAGGTTTTCAACGGCGGCGGCAACCCCTACGGGGCGTCGTACACGAGCGACCATCGCCTCGACGGACAACCGGGTGAGGAGGCGTTGATCGTCGCTCGGGCGCAGGGCGCACGGCTTGCGCGCGTCGCGGGCGTCGTGGCGGCAGCACGGGCGGCCGGCCTGCTGACGGCAAAGGCGCCCGCAGAGATCACCTCATCGGACAGAAGGGGATAGGAGACACAGCCATGCCCGACGAGCAGTCCACGCAGACGAACGAGGCGACGAGGCGACCTAGATGGAAGGTGGCGTGATGCGGGTCCTCCGGCTGCGCGCCGCGGGCGGTCCCGAGCAGCTCGCCCTCGAGGATGCCGACCGGCCAGGGCCCGGTCTGGCGGAGGCGCTCGTCCGCGTGCACGCGGCGGCGATCACACGCGGCGAGCTCGAATGGCCGGTCGACCGTCTGCCGGCCGTCCCGTCCCACGAGCTCTCCGGAGTGGTCGAGGAAGTCGGCGGGGGCGTCGCCGGCGTCGCGGTCGGCGACGAGGTGTTCGCGCTCGCCCCGTTCGACCGCGACGGCGTCGCGGCCGACTACACCGCGGTGCCCGCCGAACTGCTGGTACCGAAGCCGCAAGCGCTCGGGCATGCCGAGAGCGCCGCGCTCCCGCTGCCCGCGCTCACCGCGTGGCAAGGGCTCTTCGACCACGGCCGGCTCGGCGCAGGCGAGCGTGTGCTCATCCACGGTGCCGCGGGCAACGTCGGCGGCTTCGCGGTGCAACTCGCCCGCGCGGCCGGGGCGCACGTGATCGGGACCGCGTCGGCCGCGAGTCTGGATTTCGTCCTCGAACTCGGCGCAGACGAGGTAGTGGACGCGGCGGACGCCTTCGAAGACGCTGTGGAACCCGTCGACGTCGTGTTCGACACCGCCGGCGGTGAGCGGTTGCGCCGCTCCCCCGCCGTGCTGCGCGCCGGCGGGCGACTGGTCTCGGTGGCCGAGGAGCCGCCCGAGGGAGGCGTGTACTTCATCGTCGAGCCGAATCGCGACCAGCTCGGCTCGCTCGCGCGGCTGGTCGATGGCGGCGACCTACGTCCCCCGCTCGTCGAGGTCTTTCCGTTCGCTGCGGCGCGCGAGGCG
>DASXTR010000342.1:0-26036 GCA_036505325.1 Gaiellaceae bacterium | reverse complement strand
CAGCGAGAAGGGGAAGCTGTTCGACCTCCTCGGCGCGCGCGAGCTCGGGATCGAGCTCACCGAGAGCTTCGCGATGACGCCGGCGGCGGCCGTCTCCGGCATCTACCTGGCTCACCCGGACGCGAAGTACTTCGCCGTCGGGCGCATCGGCCGCGACCAGCTCGAGGACTACGCGGTTCGAAAGGGCGAGCCCGTGGAAGAGGTCGAGCGATGGCTCTCGCCAAACCTCTCGTAGCGGTCCTCGCCGCGCTCGCGATCGTCTCGGCGGCGTTAGCGGCCGGGCCGATCGTGCGCAAGAACGCGGCGGACGAGGCACTTGCCCGGAGCACCGTCGTGCAGCGTGCGGACCTCGGCGGAACCGGCTGGAAAGGCAAGGTGACGGCCGTCGCGAAGCCGGAGCCGCTCAGCTGCCCGGGCTTCAGCCCGAAGCAGAGCGACCTCGTGGTGACGGGCGCCGCCGCCTCCGAGTGGCAGAACCAGGCGACGAACATTTCGAGCGAGGCCGACATCCTCCAGACGGCGGGGATGGTGCGCCTGGACTGGTCGCGAACGATCCGGCCGCCGCTCGTCAAGTGTCTCGCCAAGGCCTTCACGGGCAGCAGCGGCGGGACGACCGTGACCGCCGTCTCGGCGCAGAAGATCGCGTTCCCCCAGGTCGCGCCGCTGACCGCCGCGTACCGGGTCGTCGCGGAGGTCAGTGACTCCGGTCAGACGGTTCGGGTCGTCTCGGACGTGATCCTGCTCGGCAAAGGCCGCTCGGAGGCCACGCTCACGTTCCTCGGCCCGGAGGCCGGGAAGGCGGCGATGGTCGCGGCCGAGCGGAGGATCGCGCGGATCGTCGCAAGCCGCCTCAGATCCTGAACACCGGCCGCGACGTCGGGTATCCTGTCGCGGCAGGCGCCTTCGGGCGCCGCTTGTTCGTATGAGAACGACATTGAAGAGAGGCGTCGGGCGGGGCGCCACCCTGAACGGCAACGGGCGCTCGGTCCTGCCGCCGGTACCGGCGAGCGCGGTCGTGCGCTACCGCCAGCCTCCGCCGCCCCCGCGGAGCGGCCTCGCCCTGTTCCGGCGCATCCTGCTCGTCGCCGCGCTCACGGTGCTGGCGGTCGTCGGAGGCGCCGCCGGCGGCGCGGCGCTGTGGTTCGACAACGCAGTCGAGGACATTCAGGGCAGCTCGCCGAGCTTCGGGGACGCGCGCAGAAGCCTCGACATCCAGCCGCCGGGAGCCGCGGCGATCGCGCTCGTGATCGGCTACGACCATCGGGCCGGCATCGAGTCCGACCTCCAATCGCGCTCCGACACGATCATGTTGCTGCGCGCCGACCCGGTCACGAAGACGATCACGATGCTCTCGTTCCCGCGCGACCTGTGGGTCGACGTGTACTGCCCGGCGAAGCCGGGGAAGCCGGAGCCCGCGGTGACGCACGAGCGGATCAACGGCGCGTACGCGCGCTGCAGCTCCGGTGGGACGCTCGAGACGGTGAAGCACCTGACGGGCCTGCCGGTGAACTACCTGATCACGGTCAACTTCCACGGCTTCAAGCAGATCGTCGACAAGCTCGGCGGCGTCTGGATGGACGTCGACCAGCGCTACCTCAACAAGAACGTCGGCACGTACGCGACGAACTACGCGGACATCGACCTGCAGCCGGGCTACCAGCGGCTGAACGCGACGCAGGCGCTCGAGTTCGTCCGCTACCGGCACTTCGACTCGGACTTCTACCGTCTCGCGCGTCAGCAGCAGTTCGTGCGCGCGTTCAAGGAGCAGATCTCGCAGAACTCGACCAGCGATCTCGTGCGGAAGCTTCCCGGCCTCGTGAAGGCGATCACCGAGAACGTCGAGGTCGGCGGCAGCGGCCGCATCGGCGGCAAAACGATCCTCTCGTATGCGCTCTTCGCGGCGACGCTCCCGCCCGGGCACTTCTTCCAGGTGAGGATCCAGAACCTCGGGCAGGACGCGTCGTTCGACGTCCTGGCCGATCCCGCCGACGTGAAGAACGCGGTCGACGAGTTCGAGAACCCGGACGTCGAGGCGCCGAAGGTCGCGAATGCCGCGGCACTCGGTCGCAGGCTGAAGCAGAAAGCGCCGCCGCCGTCGGAGGTCAGCGTCACGGTTCTGAACGGCAACGGGATCGCCGGTTCGGCCGGCAACGCGGCGTACCAGCTTGCGCAGCGCGGATACCGGATCGCCGAGCCGCCGAACGGCCGGCAGGCGAATGCGCCGACGCAGCTGTTCCACTCGCGGATCTACTACAACGCGGGGCTGCCGCGCGCCAAGGCCGCGGCGCAGGCGCTCCAGAAGCTCCTGCAGCCGGCCGACATCGTCCCGCTGCCGGCGAACGACGCGGCGCTGAACGCGCTCAACCCGGGCTCGACGCTCATCGTCGTCGTCGGCCAGACCTTCCACGGCGAGGTCGCGCCCGCGCCCGTGCGGACCGTGCCCAAGCGCCAGCCTGCGTTCGTGCGGTTCGACCGCGCTCCCGGCACGCAGCTCCTCCAGCCGTTGCAGCGCCGGGTGCCGTTCAGACTGATGGTTCCGACTGTGCTCGAGCGCGCGTCGTCGTCGTCGACCACGAAGCCGGTGCGCATGTACTGGCTGAAGAAGGGCGAGAAGGCCGTGCGCCTCGTCTTCGTCACCGGCGGCGGTGAGTACTGGGGCGTCCAGGAGACTGCGTGGGAGGACGCGCCGATCCTCGGCGACAAGAGCTTCCGCCACGTGCTCGCCGACGGACGGGCGTACGACTTCTACTACTCCGGCGCGCACCTCCACATGGTCGTGCTGCGCGCGAACGGGGCGACCTATTGGATCGTGAACACGCTGCTCGACACGTTGTCCAACGAGACGATGATCGCGATCGCGAAGGGTCTCAAACCCCTAACAGCCGGGAAGTAGAGTCGGGCGGCATGGCACGGGTGGGCATCTTCGGCGCGGGCTGGGTCGGTCTCGTCACGGGATCGTGCTTCGCCGAGCTCGGCCACGAGGTCGTGATCCGCGACATCGTCCCCGAGAAGATCGCTGCGCTCCGGAACGGCGAGGTTCCCTTCCACGAGGCGGAGGTCCCCGAGCTGCTCGAGCGCAACCGCGACCGGCTGACGTTCACGCTCGACGTGAACGACGTCGCCGACTGCGAGTTCGTGTTCGTCTGCGTCGACACGCCGCCGACGTACTCCGGCGACGCCGACCTCTCGCGCGTGTGGACGGTCGTCGACGAGCTGCCCGAGCTCGAGGGCCGCCCGATCCTCGTGATGAAGTCGACGGTGCCGGTCGGCACGGGCGAGAAAGTGCGCCACGGCCTCGACGCGCGCGGTCTCTCGCACGTCGGCTACGTCTCCAATCCGGAGTTCCTCTCCGAGGGGATCGCGGTGCGCGACTTCATGCATCCCGACCGGATCGTCGTCGGTGCGTTCGAAGCGGCCGATGCGGACGCGGTCGCCACGCTCTACGAGCGGCTCGACGGCCCGGTCGTCCGCTGCGACGTCAACTCCGCGGAGATGATCAAGCTCGCCGCGAACGCCTTCCTCATGACCCGCATCTCGTTCATCAACGAGATCGCGAACGTGTGCGAGGCGACCGGCGCAGACGTCGTCAAGGTCGCGGAGGGCGTCGGGCTCGACCACCGGCTCGGGCCGCACTTCCTGCGCGCGGGGATCGGTTACGGGGGCTCCTGCCTCGACGGTCGCGAGACGGTTGTCGTCCGCCTCGCGGGGCGGACATCGTTGACGACGCTCGAGCGGCTCTACGGCGACCTCGATGGGCGTCCGGCTCTCCCGCTGGAGGTGCTCTCGTGGGATGCCGATACGGGGGCGACCGAGTTCCTTCCGGTCGCGGCCGTCACGCGCCGCGAATTCGACGGAGAGATCGTCGACCTGCGGACGAAGATGGGCCGCAGGCTGTCGTGCACACCTGACCATCCGTTCGTGACGCAGCTCGGCGTGAAGACAGCCGACGAGTTGACGACGGAGGATTGGCTGCCGGTCGTGCAAACGACTGCACGCGCCGAAGAGCCGCACGTCACCCTGAGCGTTCTGGATGGACTCGCCGCCGCGGGCGCCGGGCGCGACGATGTGATCCTGCCGGCGCCGACGGCCGTCGCCACAGTGGGCGCCGCCGAGATGCGCAGGCGTCTCCCGGAGACATCCCCGGGTCGACGGTTCGACATTCGCAACGGCGGGACGCTTCGCCTGCCCGAGGCAAGACGACTTCGCCTTCCGCTCGGCGCCGCTTCGGTCGGCACGGCACGAAACGGGACGTACGTGCCGGTGACGCTCGCGGCCGACGAGCGTTTCTGGCGCGTCGTCGGTCTCTACCTCGCCGCGGGACATTGCACCGTCGACAACCGTCGTCACAGGCTGCAGTGGTCCTTCCACCCGACCGGCGAGCCCGATCTCGTCGAGGAAGTCCGGTCTTTCTGGGCGGACCTCGGCGTCAAGGCCCACGTGCGGCGGCGGCCGACGGCCACGAGCGTGACCGTGTCGTCACGGCTGCTCGCCGGGTGGTGGCTCGGCGTTCTCGGGCTCGGCACGAACTCGTACGATCATCGCCTGCCGGATCTCGTGTGGGACGCGCCGCAGCGGCACAAGCGCGCGCTGCTGTCTGGGCTCTGGCGCGGGGACGGCTCGTGGTCGTTCGTCGGCGGCGGTCCGAGCGTCGTGCTCGAGTATGGCACCGTCAGTCGCGAGCTCGTCGACGGAGTCCTTCGCCTGCTCGGCGAACTGGGTGTCATGGCGCGGCTGAAGGTCGGCCGCACCGCGAAATCGACCGTGGACACGTACTGGCTCGTCGTCTCCCGTGCCGACGACGTGGAGAGGCTGCTCGAGGTCGTGCGCGCGGAACACCGCGACGTGATTTCCGGGTCGCTCGCACGGCAGAGCAAGCGAATCGCGCCGACGGGATATCGCCGCTCGAACGGCAGCGCCTGGGTGCGAATCGCCGAGCTTGCGCGACGTCCCTTCAGGGGATTCGTCTACTCCCTCGAGGTGCCCGGGCAGCACACGTTCGTCACGACCTACGGTCTGGTCACGCATAACTGCTTCCCCAAGGACTCCCTCGCGCTGAAGCAGCTCGCGTCGAACTCGGGCTACCACTTCCAGCTGCTGTCCGCCGTGATCGAGGTCAACGAGCTGCAGAAGCGGCGCGTGATCGGGAAGCTGAAGAAGCATCTCAGCTCGCTGCGCGGGAAGAAGGTCGCGCTGCTCGGTCTCGCGTTCAAGCCGAACACGGACGACATGCGCGAGGCGCCGTCGATCGTGCTCGCGTCGCGGCTGCTCGCCGAGGGCGCCGAGGTGCGCGCGTGGGATCCGGTCGCCGACGGCTCCGTCCTGCCGCGCGGCGTTCAGGTCGTCGACTCCGTGCTCGAGGCCGTTCGCGGCGCGGACGCGGCGGTGATCGTGACCGAGTGGGCGGAGCTGCGCGACCTCGCGCGCGACGAGGTGCGCGAGGCGATGGCGCGTCCGCTGATCGTCGACGGGCGCAATCTGCTCGACCCGGACGAGGCCCGCGCCGCCGGATTCGCGTACGAGGGCGTCGGCCGGCCGACCTCGCCGCTCGACGTCCTGCCCGAGACGCACGAACGCGATCCCGAGCTGCGGTAGCGCCGCCCGCCGTGGAAGCGATCATCCTCGCCGGCGGGAAGGCCGAACGAATGGGCGACGTCACAGGCGGGCGCCCGAAGGCGCTCGTCGAGATCGCGGGGAAGCCGCTTGCCGCCTACCAGGTCGGGCGGCTCGCGGGCGCCGGCGTCTCGCGCGTGATCGTCTCGTGCGCGGCAGGGCAGGGCGAACTGTTCGAGCGCGAGCTCGACGGGCTCGGCCCCGAGGTGGTCGCGGCGGAGGAGCCGGAGCGGCTCGGCCGCGGCGGCGGGATCAAGTTCGCCGCCCGCGAGCGGCGCGAGTCCGGCGACCTGTTCGCGTTGAACGGCGACGAGCTCGTCGACGTCGACTTCGACGCGCTGCTCTCGCGGCACCGTCTCACCGGCGCCGCCGCGACGATCGCGGTCGCGCGCCCGACGTCGCAATTCGGGATGGTCGACCTGCGGGACGACGACGTCGTGCAGGGCTTCAGCGAGGGCGGCCGCGTGCCGTACTGGGTCAACTGCGGTATCTACGTCCTCTCGCCGGAAGCGCTCGAGCGCTTCCCCGATCGGGGCGACCACGAGACGACCACGTTCCCTGAGCTCGTACGGGAGGGGCGCCTGCACGCGTACCGGCACGACGGGCTCTGGCTGACGGTGAACACGCCGAAGGAGCTCCGCGTCGCGACCGAGCACGTCGGTGCGCATCCGGAGTGGCTCGCGTGAGAGGATCGCCTGACGTGAGCCTCGACTCGCCGAACATCGAGTCGCTCGACCCGTGGGCGTTCGCGACGCGCCGCGTCGACAAACCGTGGGGCCACGAACTGATCTGGGCGCTGACGGACACGTACTGCGGCAAGGTGCTGTTCGTGAAGGCGGGCCACTCGCTCTCGCTGCAGTTCCATCGCGAGAAGGACGAGGCGTGGCTGATCCACAGCGGCCGCGCGCGCCTCCAGCTGGGGGAGGCCGGCGACTCGGTGCTCAACGAGGAGATCGTCGGCCCCGGCGCCGCATTCCACTACAAGCCCGGGACGGTTCATCGCGTCACCGCGATCGAGGACACGACGATCCTGGAGGTCTCGACGCCGCAGCTGGAGGACGTCGTGCGCCTCGAGGACGCCTACGGGCGAACCGGCACGTCCGCACCGTAATCCCGCTCGGGCGCAGCCCGTCTCGCGCGTTCGGCGCCCGCGCCCGCCTGTGGACGAATCGGCGCAGTCTCGGCACGAAGGGGTCACCCACGTGTCACGAATTCCCGCGTAACGTTCCGGAAGGGTCGTTTTCACCCCCGAGGGGGAGCACGCGCGGCGGGCGCGGCGGTCTGCCTGGACCGGGCCAGAGCGCGGCCAAACCTTGACAAGCTTATGGTAATGTTTGCCCGATGGAGCTGACGGTCGGCGACGCCGCGGCCCGCACCGGCTGGTCGGCGCGGATGCTGCGGTACCTCGAGGAGCAGGGGCTCGTCCTCCCGCGCCGGACGCGGGCGGGCTACCGCCTCTACGGGCTCGGCGAGCTCAACCAGCTGCGCGCGCTCCGCCGGCTCAGGGCGCGGCACGGCGTCGAGCTCTCTGACCTCGCGTTCGCCGCACGGCTGCGGCGCGACGCGGACCTGCGCGCCGCCGTCGACGCCTGGCTCGCGGCGGCCGACGACCACGGCTCCTGGATCGAGTGGGAGCAGCGCAAGCACGAGCGCCTGCTCGCAGCATGACCGGCACTACACTCCCGGCGACCTAACGAGAAGAGGACTGATGGCGACGACGAAGCGATACGACGTGAAGGACTTGACGCTCGCGCCCGAAGGGGTGCGGCGCATCATGTGGGCTGACCGGCAGATGCCGGTCCTGTCCGCGATCCGCGAGCGGTTCGAGCAGGAGCAGCCGCTCGCCGGCTTCCGCATCGCCGCGTGCCTGCACGTGACGAGCGAGACGGCGAACCTCATGCGGACGCTCAAGGCCGGCGGCGCCGACGTCGTGCTCTGTGCGTCGAACCCGCTCTCGACCCAGGACGACGTCGCGGCGGCGCTCGTCGAGGAGTTCGACATCGCCACGTTCGCGATCAAAGGCGAGGACAACGACACGTACTACTCGCACATCGAGGCCGCCGTCGATCACAAGCCGCAGCTGACGATGGACGACGGCGCCGACGTGATCGGCGTCCTCCACAGCGCTCGGCGTGAGCAGCTCGGCGACATCATCGCCGGCATGGAGGAGACGACGACGGGCGTCATCCGCCTCAAGGCGATGGAGGCCGACGGCGCGCTTGCGTTCCCCGTCATCGCCGTCAACGACGCGCGCACGAAGCACTTCTTCGACAACCGCTACGGCACCGGCCAGTCGACGATCGACGGGATCATCCGCGCGACGAACGTCCTCCTCGCAGGGAAGAAGTTCGTCGTCGCCGGCTTCGGATGGGTCGGGCGCGGCGTCGCGATGCGCGCGCGCGGTCTCGGCTCGCACGTGATCGTGACCGAGGTCGATCCGATGCGTGCGCTCGAGGCCCTGATGGAGGGATACGAGGTGCTGCCGATGGCCGAGGCGGCGAAGGTCGGCGACGTCTTCTGCACCGCGACAGGCGACAAGCACGTGATCTCGCGCGAGCACCTCGAATTGATGAAGGACGGCGCGATCATCTGCAACACGGGCCACTTCAACGTCGAGATTGACATCCCCGCGCTCCGGTCGCTCGCCGTCGAGACGCGCGAGGCGCGGAACTTTGTCGAGGAGTTCAAGCTCGAGGACGGACGCCGGATCTTCCTGCTCGCCGACGGCCGTCTCGTCAACATCTCTGCCGCCGAAGGCCATCCTGCGATCGTCATGGACATGTCCTTCGCCAATCAGGCGCTGTCGACCGAGTACGCGGTCCAGCACGCAGCGTCGCTCGAGAAGAAGGTCTACCCCGTGCCGCGCGAGATCGACGAGGAGATCGCACGCCTCAAGCTCGAGACGATGGGCATCTCGATCGACCGCCTCACGGAGGAGCAGGCGAAGTACCTCGCCTCGTGGGACGAGGGAACGTAGCCCGGCTCGTCGGAGCGGCTGCCGCGCTCGCCGCGGCGGCCGCGGTCGTCCCGGGTGCCGGAGCGGCGATCCCTTGGGAGACGGTCGTCCGTGGCGGAACGCTCGGCGGCGACGGGGACGACGGCGCGTACGCACTGATGGCGCGGACCCGGGCGTCGGCGCGCGGCACCGCGGAGCTGCTCGCCCGCGCGGACGCGGATCGCGTCACGGCAGTCGACTTCAGGCGCTTCGGCGTCGTGACCGTCATCCGCAGCTTCCCCAGTTGCGGCTGGTCGGTCCGCGTGCGGAGCCTCACGCGAAGCGGCGCGACGCTCCGGGTCTCGTACGCCGTGCGCCCGCCGCAGAAGGGGACCGTCGTGTGCCAGGCGTTGACGCGCGGCTATGAGGTGGTGCGCGTGCCGCTCGCCTCGCTCCGAGGCGTCCTCGTGGTGCGCCCGGTGGCCGTCCGTTGACGCTCGAGCCCGAGCGGATCCTCCGCCTCGAGAACGACCGGGTCGTGCTCCTCGACCAGCGGCGGCTGCCGCTCGAGGAGGTCGAGGTCTCGTGCACCTCTGCGGCCGACGTCGCGGAGGCGATCCGTGCCATGGTCGTCCGCGGCGCGCCCGCGATCGGGATCGCCGCCGCGTACGCATACGCGCTCGCGGCCGCGCACGGGGAGGACCTGGAGGCCGCCGATGCGGTGCTCCGCTCGTCGCGCCCGACCGCGGTCAACCTCGCGTGGGCGCTCGACGAGATGCGCGCGGACCCCTCCGCGGAGCACGCTCGCGCGATCCACCGCGACGAGGTGGAGCGCTGCCGGCGGATGGCGGCCCATGCGGCCGAGCTGATGGCTCCCGGCACACGCGCGCTCACGCACTGCAACGCCGGAGGGCTCGCGACCGGCGGCTACGGGAGCGCCGTCGGGGCGCTCGTCTCGGCCTGGGAGCGAGAGCTCCTCGAGCACGTCTGGGTCGACGAGACGCGACCTCTCCTCCAGGGCTCGCGGCTGACGGCCTGGGAGCTCGAGGCGGCCGGCATCCCGCACGCCGTGATCGCCGACTCCGCGGCGGCTTCGCTGATGGCGGCGGGCGAGGTCGACTGCGTCGTCACGGGCGCCGACCGCATCGCCGCGAACGGCGACACTGCGAACAAGATCGGCACCTACGCGCTTGCCGTCGTCGCGCACCACCACGGGGTGCCGTTCTACGTCGTCGCGCCGACGTCGACCGTCGACCTCGCGACGCCGACCGGCGGCGAGATCCCGATCGAGGAGCGCGATCCTGCCGAGGTGACGTCGCGGTTCCCGGCGCGGAACCCGGCGTTCGACGTCACGCCGGCGGAGCTCATCACGGCGATCGTCACGGAGCGCGGCGTGCATTACGAGCCCTACGCGGAGTCGCTCGCCGCCGAAGGCGCGGCGGCATGAAGGCCGTGATTCTCGCCGCCGGGTACGCGACGCGTCTGCGTCCGCTGACGGACACCGTCGCGAAGGAGCTCCTGCCCGTCGGGGGCCGCCCGATCATCGACTGGATCCTCGACCGCATCGAGGAGGTCGACGAGGTTGATGCCGTGCACGTCGTCACGAACGCGCGCAAGGCACCGTGGTTCCGCGAGTGGGCGGCCGGCCGCGACGTCACGGTGCACGACGACGGCACGACCTCGAACGACGACCGCCTCGGCGCGATCGGCGACATGCAGTACGTCGTCGACGCGGCCGTGCTCGACGACGACGTGCTCGTGATCGCGGGCGACAACCTATTCGAGTACAGCCTTGCGGAGTTCGTCGCCTTCTGGCGCGGAAAGGGTCTGGCGAGCGCCGTCGCCGTGCGCGACGTGGGTTCTCGCGAGCTCGCGTCGAGATACGGCATCGTCGACCTGACCGACGACGATCGCATCGTCGGGTTCATCGAGAAGCCGGAGCACCCGCAGACGACCCTCGCGGCGACCGCGACGTACCTCTACCACCGCGGACACGTGCCGTTGATCGGCGAGTACCTCGACGCCGGCAACCCGCCTGACCAGCCGGGACGGTTCGTCGAGTGGCTGCACCAGCGTGAGCCGGTGTACGCCTACGTCTTCAACGCGCCGTGGTTCGACATCGGCGACCGAGAGCAGCTCCTCGTTGCCGACAACGAGCTGCGTTCGCGACTCGGGCTGCCCGAACGCGACGAGTACGACGTCGACCCGTCGGTCGGCACACATTCGTCACAAAGCTGACACAGACACGTCACGACTTCCCCCGTACCGTGGAGGGCGTGGCTTCTGGATCTTCTGCTCCCGCCTCACTGCGTCGGTTGCGACGCGTACGGCCCATGGCTGTGCGAACGCTGCCTCGCATCCCTGCCGCGGCTGGTCCCGCCGCTCTGCAACCGCTGCGGTGCTCCGACCGTGTGGCCCGTCGCGCGTTGCGTCGAATGCTCGGGACGCCGGCTTGCCTTCGCATCCGCGCGCGCGGCCGTCGCGTACGCGGGTGCGTCGCGCGCCGCCGTTCGCGCGTGGAAGGAGCGCGCGCTCCGCCCGGTGGCAAGCCTCGCCGCCGACGTCGTCATGGAAGTCGTGCCGCGGCCGGCGGCAAACGTCATTACGTATATCCCGCCCGACGGCGATCGCAGCCTGAAGCGGGGCCACCATCCGGCGCAGCGGCTCGCCTGTGAGCTCGCCGCGGGCTGGGGCCTCGAGCTGCGCCCGCTCCTCGCGCGAACGCGCCGGGTCGAGCAGCAGGCGACCCTGCCGCTGGCCGAGCGACGCCGGAACGTTCGTGGTGCGTTCCGTGCCTCCGGCGACGTTCCGACCCGTGTGGTGCTCGTCGACGACGTTTACACGAGCGGCGCGACCGTGAATGCGGCGGCGTCTGCGCTACGGGCAGCCGGTGCGCGTCGCGTCGAGGTCGTGACCTTCGCACGCGCCGTCCGCTAGGCTCCGTGCACCGACGGACTGGCCGACGACGAGGAGGGGCGTATGCGTCTTCAGGTGAAGGGCAAGAACGTCGAGGTCAGCCCGGCTCTGCGGGAGTACGCGGAGTCGAAGCTGTCGAAGCTCGCGAAGCAGCTCGCGGAGCAGACGCAGGTCGAGCTCGAGCTCTCGGAGGAGAAGAACCCGTCGATCGCGGCCAGCCATGTCGCCGAGGCGACGATCTTCACGAAGGGACCGACGCTGCGTGCGCGCGAGGCGTCGCCTGACATGAAGGCGTCGATCGATCAGCTCGTCGAAAAGCTCGAGCGACAGGTGAAGCGCTACCGCGAGAAGCGGGTGCGGGAGCCGCGGCGCCGCGTCACCGAGAACGGCGCGACCCCAGAGGCGTAGTGGCGCTGTTCCGGCGGCGCAAGCCGCTGCACGAGCGGCTCGCGGAAGCCGGGGGGATGGCCCTTGCCGGCATCGACCCAGGTGGGTTCCTGTCACAGCCGCCCGGCTGGGACGGCCGCTCGCCGCTCGGCGAACCCGCGTTCCACGGCATCCCGCGGCCGCGGCGCTGGGAGACGGTTGCGAGCGCCGAGGCTCCTCGCCTGCGCGGCGACTCGGTCCACTTCGTCGCGCTCGACGACGGGACACTGGTCGTCGACGAGGACGAGCCTGCAGACGCGCTCGCTCCGCTCGCGGACGCCGTCGAGGCCACGATCGCGCCGCCGTACCGGGCCGAGGCCGTCCGCCGGGGCGAGGACACCTGGGCCGTCGCGGCCAGCCGGATCGCGATCGTCGAGGAGGCCGGCCTGGACGGCGAGGAGCTGGAGCTCACGAACGTGGGGGGCACGCGCACGCTGCTCGTCGACGGCCGCCCGACCCTGCATCCGGCGCGGGCGCTCGAGCGTGCCGGCGCGACGGAGGGGCCGGAGTACGTCGTCCGGGCGCGGCGCCTCGACGGCGACCTGTGGGAGGTCGAGGCGACGGCGCTCTAGCGCCGGCGCTGCCGGTCGCCGGAGTCGACCGGGTACCCTGTCCCCGATGCCTCAGCTGGGCTCGTTCGAGAAGGTTCTCCGCTTCGGCGAAGGACGGCGCATGAAGCGCCTGCAGGAGCAGGCGGCGTATATCGCGACGCTCGAGCCCGAGTTCCAGCAGCTGTCGGACGACGAGCTGCGCGCGAAGGCGTCCGAGTTCCGGGAGCGCCTCGACAACGGAGAGGAGCTGGACAACCTTCTCTTCGAGGCCTACGCGGCCGTCCGCGAGGCGCGCGTGCGCGAGTCCGACCAGCGGATGTTCGACGTGCAGATGATGGGCGGGATCGTCCTGCACGAGGGCGACGTAGCCGAGATGAAGACCGGCGAGGGAAAGACGTTCGTCGCGAGCCTGGCGCTCTACCTCAACGCGCTGCCCGGCACGGGCGTTCACCTCGTCACGGTCAACGACTACCTCGCACAGCGCGACGCAGAGTGGAACCGCGGCGTGTTCGAGCGCCTCGGCGTGACCGTCTCCTACATCGAGAACATGATGCCGTTCGACCGCCGCAAGGAGGCGTACAACGCCGACGTCACCTACGGCACGAACTCCGAGTTCGGCTTCGACTACCTGCGGGACAACATGGCGATCTCGCTCGAAGGCCTCGTGCAGCGCAGCCACTCGTACGCGATCGTGGACGAGGTCGACTCGATCCTCATCGACGAGGCGCGCACGCCGCTGATCATCTCCGGCGAGCCGCAGACCGCGGCGAAGACGTACTACGACTTCGCGCGCGTCGTGAAGGGGCTCCGGGGTGCGCAGTCGAAGGGCACGAAGGCCGAGGACGAGATCCTGCAGCACGAGTTCGACTTCGTCTACGACGAGAAGCACAAGACGGTTGCGCCGGGCGAGGCGGCGATCGAGAAGGTCGAGCGCGCGCTGAAGGTCGACAACCTCTACGACCCGCGCAACGTCCAGCTCGTCAACCACCTGATCCAGTCGCTGAAGGCCGAGGCGCTCTACAAGCGCGACGTCGACTACGTTGTCCAGGACGGCGAGGTGAAGATCGTCGACGAGTTCACCGGCCGCATCATGGAGGGCCGCCGCTGGTCGGAGGGCCTCCACCAGGCGGTCGAGGCGAAGGAGGGCGTCCAGATCCAGGAGGAGCACCAGACGCTTGCCACGATCACGCTTCAGAACTACTTCCGCCTCTACGAGAAGCTCGCCGGCATGACCGGCACGGCGAAGACGGAGGAGAAGGAGTTCGTCGAGATCTACAACCTCGGCGTCGTCCCGATCCCGACCAACGTCGCCGTCGCGCGCGACGACAAGAACGACCTGATCTTCAAGACGACGGGCGCGAAGTTCGACGCGGTCATCGACGACATCAAGGAGCGCCACCAGAAGGGGCAGCCGGTGCTCGTCGGCACGATCGCAGTCGAGACGTCCGAGTACCTGAGCGAGCTGCTCAAGCGCCAGGGCGTGCCGCACAACGTCCTGAACGCGAAGGAGCACGCGCGCGAGGCCGAGATCATCAAGGACGCGGGCCAGGCCGGCCAGGTCACGATCGCGACGAACATGGCCGGCCGCGGCGTCGACATCAAGATCGACGACACCGTGCGCGAGGTCGGCGGGCTCTACGTCCTCGGCACGGAGCGCCACGAATCGCGGCGCATCGACAACCAGCTCCGCGGCCGTTCCGGCCGTCAGGGCGACCCGGGTGAGACGCGCTTCTACCTCTCCGGCCAGGACCAGCTCGTCCGGCTCTTCGCCGGCGATCGGATCCACAACATCATGGAGCGCTTCAAGCTCCCCGACGACCAGCCGATGGAGGCCGGGATCCTCTCGCGCCAGATCGAGAACGCGCAGAAGAAGGTCGAGGAGCAGAACTTCGTCGCGCGCAAGAACGTCCTCAAGTACGACGACGTGATGAACGTGCAGCGCAAGGTCATCTACGAGCAGCGGCGCGAGGTGCTCGAGGGCAAGGACATGGTCGACGAGATCAAGGAGGACTGGCTACCCGAGGTGATCTCGAACCGCGTCGCCGAGTACACGCCGGGCGACCTGCAGGACGACTGGGACCTCGACGAGCTCGTCGTGGCGATGGAGCAGCTCTACGGCACGGGAGTCGCCGCCGACGAGCTGAAGGGACTCGATCGTCTGGCGGTCGTCCAGGAGTTCATCGACGACGCGGTCGACGCGTACGCCGAGCGCGAGCAGGACATCGACAAGATCCAGGAGGGTCTGATGCGCGATCTCGAGCGCTACATCGTGCTCCAGGTCGTCGACACCCGCTGGCGCGAGCACCTCGAGAACATGGACTACATGCGCGAGGGGATCCACCTCCGCGGGATGGCGCAGAAGGATCCGCTGGTCGAATACCGGAACGAGGGCGCCGCGATGTTCGAGGAGCTGAAGTACGCGATCCGCGAAGAGGTGATCACGCTCCTCTTCCACGCTGAGGTGGAGCCTGCCGACGCGCCCGCGCTCGAGCAGCAGCAGGAGGGCCGCACGAACGGCAACCTGACGTACGAGCACCAGTCGCTCGCCGGGGCCGACGCGATCGCCGCCGCCGGCGGCTCGTCCGCCACCGCGACGGCGGCCACGTTCGAGGGCGGCGGCTCGGTCGCGACCGGGATCGCTGCGCCGCGCCCGGTCGTGAAGTCGGAGCAGGAGAACATCGGCCGCAACGAGCCGTGCTGGTGCGGCTCGGGCAAGAAGTACAAGAAGTGCCACGGCGCGTAGCCGGCGCTCCGGGTAGCGGTACCGGGCAAAGCAAGCCGGCGCGGCGGGGTACCATCGTCCCATCGATGGCCGAGGACGGGAAATCGCTCCAGGAACAGCTCGAGGAGCTCGGGGCCCAGCTCGACTGGGTCCGTGAGTACCTTTGACCCGGACTCGCTCGAGAAGCGTCTAACCGAGCTCGAGGAGGAGATGAACGCGCCGGGGCTCTGGGACGACCAGGGCCGGGCGGCGAAGGTCTCCTCCGAGCACGCGCGCGTGTCGAAGCGGCTCGAGGGCTACCGGCAGCTGCGCGGCGACTTCGAGGACGCGCGTGAGCTCGCCGCGATGGACGGCGACATGGCCGACGAGATCGCCACGTCGCTCGAGCCGCTCCGCCGCGAGGTCGAGCGGCTCCAGGAGGCGGCGCTCTTCAACGGCGAGTACGACCCGGGCGACGCCGTCGTCACGCTCCAGTCCGGCACCGGCGGCACCGACGCGCAGGACTGGACGGAGATGATGCTCCGCATGTACGAGCGCTGGGCCGCCGACCGCGGCTTCAAGGTCGACCTGCTCGAGGCGAGCCCGGGGGAGGAGGCCGGCCTCAAGTCGACCACCTTCACCGTCGCCGGCGAGAACGCCTACGGGACGCTGAAGGCCGAGCGGGGCAAGCACCGCCTCGTCCGCCTGAGCCCCTTCGACCAAGCGCACCGCCGCCACACGGCCTTCGCCACCGTCATCGTCGCGCCGCTCCTGCCCGACGACACGGACGTCGAGATCGACGAAGGCGACCTGAAGATCGACACCTACCGGGCACAGGGCGCGGGCGGACAACATGTCAACAAGACGGACAGCGCCGTGCGGATCACCCACCTGCCGACAGGGATCGTCGTCCAGTGCCAGAACGAGCGCTCCCAGTCCGCGAACAAGCAGACGGCGATGCGCGTCCTCAAGGCCCGCCTCGTCGAGAAGGCCGAGGAGGAACGGGAGGAGCTGCTGGCGAAGGAGCGGGGCGGCGCCGCGGGAGCCGACACCGGCTTCGGCGGCGAGTCGATCCGCTCGTACACGCTTCACCCGTACCAGCTCGTGAAGGACACCCGTACCGGCTTCGAGATCGGGAACGCCCAGCGCGTCCTCGACGGCGACCTCGACGGCTTCATCCGCGAGTACCTCCTGTGGTCCGCCGGGAGAGGTGACGTCTGACCTGGTGAGCTACACTTTCTCGACCTTCGCGCAGGGCCTGCCGGGTAGGCGGGCCGAGTAGCAGACCCCGTGCAGGAACCCGACTTCACCCCAACCGCAGCGACTGCCGTCCTCGACGCGCCGCCGGTCGAGCTTCCGCCTCCGAGTGCGGCGTCGATGATCGTGTTCGACGCGGTGACGAAGGTCTACGACCCGGACGTCGTGGCGCTCCGCGACGTGACGTTCCACATCGACAAGGGTGAGTTCGTGTTCATCGTCGGCGCCTCGGGTTCCGGCAAGTCGACGCTCGTGCGCCTGCTGCTGAAGGAGCTCGAGCCGTCGGAGGGGAAGATCGTCGTCGGCGGCCGCGACCTGACGCGCCTCAAGCGGTCGAAGGTGCCGATGCTGCGGCGCAACATCGGCTGCGTGTTCCAGGACTTCAAGCTGCTCCCGAACCGCACCGCGTCCGAGAACGTCGCGTACGCGCTCAAGGTGCAGGGCGAGGGGCGCTCCTCGATCCGCAAGAAGGTGCCCGAGGTGCTGTCGATGGTCGGCCTCTCGCACAAGATGAACTCGCTTCCCGACGAGCTCTCCGGCGGCGAGCAGCAGCGCGTGTCGATCGCGCGCGCGTTCGTCAACCACCCGCCGCTGCTCGTCTGCGACGAGCCGACCGGCAACCTCGATCCCGACACCTCCGTCGGGATCATGCAGCTCCTCTACCGGATCAACCGCAGCGGCACCACGATCCTGATGGTGACCCACGACCGCGAGATGGTCGACAAGATGCGGAGGCGCGTGATCCAGCTCGAAGACGGCCGTCTCGCGCGCGATGAGCGCCGCGGCGGCTACGAGGGCGAATGAGGTTCCGCATGCTCGTCTCCGAGGCGTGGCGGAGCCTCGGCGCCAACCTCTCGACCACTGTCGCCGCCACCATGACGGTCTTGATCGGGATGTTCCTGCTCGGGCTCTTCATCGCGCTCGGCACGTGGGTCGTCTCCTGGTCGAATCACGTAAAGCGCGAGCTCGTCGTGAAGGTGTTCTTCTGCACCGAGTCGACCTGCGGCCAGGAGGTTCGGCCGGGTGAGATCAACTCGATCGCCGCCATGCTGGAGGCGAACCCGAAGGTGAAGCGCGTCCGCTTCGTCTCCAAGGACGAGGCGTTCGCGATCATGAAGAAGCGGACGCCCGAGCTCATCGAGGGATTGACGTCGAACCCGCTCCCGGCGTCCGAAGAGGTGACCCCCGTGCGCGCCGAGGACATCGACGAGATCGCCGCGTCGATCCAGCCGCTCCACAAGGCGAACGGCGTCGAGAAGGTCAGCTTCGGCAAGCAGAAGGCGCACCGCATCCTGCAGGTCGCGAAGGTGATCGAATCGTTCTTCTTGATCGCCGTGCTGGTGCTGTTAGCGGCCTCCACGCTGCTGATCGCGAACACGATCCGGCTGTCGATCTTCTCGCGGCGGCGCGAGATCGAGGTGATGAAGCTCGTCGGCGCGACGAACTGGTTCGTGCGCGGACCGTTCATGCTCGAAGGACTCTTCTGCGGCGTCGCCGGGGCATTCCTCGCCGTGATCCTGCTGGTGCTCGGCAAGGCGATCGTCATGCCCTCGGTGCAACCGCATCTCGACGCCGGCCCCGACGTGCAGGCACTCGCGTTCCCGTTGACCGCGCTGATCATCGTCGGAATGGGGATCGTGCTCGGCGCAGTCGGCTCGGGCCTGACGATCCGGCGCTTCCTGCAGGTTTAGGAAGGCCGCTCCTAGCATCCGTCCGTAAAGTGCCCTACACTCGGGGCCGTCTTGCGGCGGTCCGGCCCACTCGCGGTCGCATTGGCGGCCGTCCTGGCCTTCGGCCTGGGCGTCGCGCTGCGGCCGTTCGACCGGACGCCCGCGCAGCGGCACCCGACGCTTCTGCAGCAGGTGCGCACCGAGCTCGCCACCCGCTACTACCGGCCCGTCCCGCAGCGCGTTCTGCAGCTGCAGAGCGTGCCGGCGATGCTCGCGGCCCTCGACGATCCGTACACGCGCTACCTGTCGCGGAACGAGCTGCGGCTCGCGCGCCGCGCAGTGCACGAGGGGTACTCCGGCGTCGGGCTGACGCTCCTCCCGGGCGGCAAAGGGCTCCTCGTCACGCGTAGGCCGCAGGGCCCGGCGAAGCTGGCCGGGATCCGCCCGGGTGACACGATCCTGGCAGTCGACGGCGCGTCGGTCGCCGGGCTGCCGTTCGAGGAGGCGCTCGGGCGGATCCTCGGGCGCGCCGGGAGCACCGTCAGGCTGCGCGTCTTGCGCGGCCGCCACACCTTCACGTTCCGAGTCGTCCGCCACCGTTTCAAACGTCCGTCCGTGCACGCGAGGCTGACCCCGGAGCGCGTCGGCGTGATCCGCATCGACCGCTTCTCGCTGCACAGCGGACGGCTCACGGCGGAAGCGGCGCGGCGGCTCGAGCTCGCGGGCGCGCGAGGGCTGGTGCTCGACCTGCGCGGCAACCCCGGCGGGCTCCTGTCGCAGGCGGTCGCCGTCGCGTCGCTCTTCCTCGAGCAGGGACGGACGATCGCCGCGCTGTCCGGCGTGCACCGCCGCGACGCGCTGATCTTCGCGCGCGCCGGCGCCAAGAGCCGGCTACCCCTGTGCGTCCTCGTCGACGGCGCGAGCGCGAGCGCCGCCGAGGTCGTCGCCGGCGCCCTGCACGACCACGGGCGCGCGCTCATCGTCGGCCGGCCGACCTACGGGAAGTCGCTCGTGCAGGAGATCGACACGCTTCCGTCGGGCGCGGCGCTCAAGCTGACCGTGGCGAGCTATCGCACCCCCCGCGGCGTCGACATCTCACGCCGTGGCGTCCTCCCCGACGTGAGGACGAGCCGCCCGCTCGAGCGAGCGCTCGCCCTCCTGTCGGTCGCGACCTAGTCCGAGTCGGCGCAGATGTCGGCGACGGTCGCGCCGGTCACGGCGACGAGATCGTCCGGCTTCAGGCGCACCGACTCGTCGTGGCGCCCGGCCTCGAACACGACGGCAGCGCACTTCGTGAGCCGCCGGTCGACGAGGACCGGGTCGTTTGTGGGGCCGCCGAGCGGCGGCACGGCTCCCAGCTCGAAGTCCGGGTAGGCGCCCGCCAGCGTCGCCTCCGTCGCGAGCTCGACCTGGCGTGTTTGGAGGAGCTCGCGCACCTTCTGCAGGTCGATGCGCTCGGATGCGGGCAGCACCGCGCGGACGAACCCGTCCTCGCTCTCGAGGACAACCGTCTTCGCCACGTCCTGCGGCTCGGCCCCGACCGCGCGCGCCTCGGCCAGAGCCGTCATCGTCCGTTCGTGCGGGATCAGGTCGTACGGCACCCGCGCGCGGTCGAGCTCCCGGACGAGGTCAACCGTCGGTGACATCCGCACCTCCCTCGCCGTCGTGGGTGCGGCGGATGACCGCGTCGCTCGACGGCGCGACGACGGCCTCCCGGCCGTCCTCCCACCGGACGCGGTAGTGCTCGTGCTCACGCTCGCCGAGGATCTCGAGGATCTCGCCCGTGCGGGCGTGCTCGCCGACCCGGTGCGCGCTCACGGTGATCGTCCCGAGGGGCTCCGCCCCCGGCGTCCCGGTCGTCTCGGTCACGTCGTGCCTCCTTCCCGAGGTGCGAGCATTCTCGCACGTAGGGTCCGGCGCGTGGATCGCGTTGTGGTCGAGATCGGCCGGCGGGGGAAGCTCGTCGTCGGCGAGCCGTACTTCACGCCGGGGGTTCCGCTCGTTCTGGAGTCGAAGGGGATCGGCGACCTCGGTCCCGGCGACCTCGCGGTGGTGCGCACGGGGCGCGGACGCGCGCGCGTCGAGCGCGCGCTCGGGACCTCGCGCCGGATCGAGAACGTGCTCGAGGCGCTGCTCGTCGAGCAGGGCGCAAGGGACGACTTCGAACGCTACGCGTTTCAGGATGTTACGGACCATGAGGTCGCGTCTCGTGTCGACCTCCGCGACCTGACGACGTACACGATCGACCCCGAGACGGCGAAGGACTTCGACGACGCGCTCTCGTTCCGCCGCGAGGCGGACGGCATCCGCGCGTGGGTGCACATCGCGGACGTCTCGTACTTCGTTCCCGCCGGGAGCCCGCTCGACCGCGGCGCCGCGCAGCGCGCGTTCTCGACGTACGTGCCCGGGCTCGTCGCGCCGATGCTCCCGCACGAGCTCGCCGACGACCTCTGCTCGCTGCGCCCGCACCTCGACCGCCTGACCGTCACCGTCGAGCTCCCGCCGCGCGGCGACGCGACGTTCTACCGCTCGGTGATCCGGTCGGACGCGCGGCTCACGTACGGCCAGGCGCAGCGGAAGGAGGCGCCGGCCGCGATCATCGAGCAGCTCGAGCTGAACGACGAGGTCGCGTCGGAGCTCCGGCGGCAGCGCTTCGCGCGCGGCGCCCTCGAGGTGAGCACGCCGGAGGTCGTCTTCGCGTTCGAGAACGGCCGCGTCGCGAGCGCACGACTCGAGGGCGAGCCGCGCGCGCACATGCTCGTCGAGGAGCTGATGATCCTCGCGAACGAGAGCGTCGCCGGGCTCCTCGCGGCGCGGAACCGGGAGGCGCTGTACCGCGTGCACGAGCCGCCGGACCCGCAGGCGATCGATCTGCTGCTCACGAAGCTGACCGACCTCGCGGTGCCGACGCCGCCCGCGCCGGACCACCTCTCCCCTCAGCTCGCCGCGCGGCTCGCCGGCGAGATCTCGCGTCGCGTCACCGCGTACACCGCGCAGGCCGGCCGCGGCCGCGAGGCGTTCCCCGCGCTCGTCCTGCGCGCGCTCAAGCAGGCGCGCTACGCCCCGCGCAACCTCGGCCACTCGGGCCTCGCGTCGAGCGCGTACGCGCACTTCACCTCGCCGATCCGCCGCTACCCGGACCTGGTCGTGCACCGGGCGCTGCTGCGCGAGCTCGGCCAGGGCGACGATCCCGTGCCGGACGAGCTCGGTGAGGTCGCGGAGCACGCGTCGGCCCGTGAGCGCGAGGCCGCGCAGGTCGAATACCTCGCCGACGAGATCTGCCTCGCGTGGCTGCTGGAGGACCGGCTGTTCGAGCGCGGCTGGGAGGACCCCTGGGAGGGCGAGATCATCGGCCTCATCGGCTCCGGTCTCTTCGCCCGCTTCGGGGAGGTGTTCGAGGGCTTCCTGCCCGCCCGCAGGCTCCCCGGCGAGTTCTTCGAGCTGAACGCGACCGGAACCGCGCTCGTCGGCCGCCGGAGCGGCAGGTCATTCCGCCTCGGCGACTCCATCGAGGTGCGCGTCGAGTCGGTCGCGCGCAACGAGGGCAAGGTAGAGCTGGCCCTGCCGGAGCGCCGACTTCGTGACACGAATACGGCGTATTCAAAAGCGTGACGTTATTCGTTCCAGGGCCGTCCCCGGAGGACAGGTCCGGCGGCCGAATCCCCTGCTCAGCCACGATTCCGCCCCTGTCCCGCCGGGCCATGCCCGGCGGCAGCCGTCGGACGCGTCCCGGGGAGACAGTTCGGCGGGAAGTTCGTGACGGCGTTCCGTTGACACCGGATCGGCACGGGACGAGAGTCCGCTCGGGCTGCGGCTCGGCGAGAGAGGAGGCAGAGTCACGTTCGGCAAGCGCATCGGGGTCGCCCTCGCGGCCGCGTTCTTCGTGTGGTCCGGCACGGCTGCAGCCGCGCCCAGGATTGCGTGGAGCCCGTGCTACGGCACGTTCCAGTGCGGGACCGCGCAGGCACCGCTCGATTACTCCGATCCAGCTGGCCCCGCGATCTCGCTCGCGCTGATCAAGCTGCCGGCAAACGATGCGGCGCACCGTATCGGCTCGCTCTTCCTCAACCCGGGCGGGCCCGGCGGCTCCGGCGTCGACTTCGTGCACTTCGCCGGCCCGTTCCTCTACACGCCCGAGGTGCGCGCGCGCTTCGACCTCGTCGGGTTCGACCCGCGCGGGATTGCGCGCAGCACCGCGCTGAGGTGCTTCGGGAACGACAAGCAATGGGGCCCGTACTTCACGCCGTTCGCGTTCCCGCTCACGCCCGAGGAGGAGCAGGCGTGGATTGCGGCCGACCTCTATCTCGACTCGAGCTGCGCGCAGCGCGGCGGGCGGATCATCGACCACATGGCGACCGCGGACGTCGCACGTGACCTCGATCTGCTCCGGCAGTCGGTCGGCGACGCCGGCCTCACGTACGCCGGCTTCTCCTACGGCACCTATCTCGGCGTCACGTACGCGAATCTGTTCCCCGCGAAGGTGCGCGCGCTGATCGTCGACGGGGTGCTCGACCCGGTCGCGTGGGCGACCGGGACGGGGAACGAGGGATCGACGATCCCGTTCTCGACCCGGCTGCGCAGCGACGCCGGCGCGCAGGCGACGCTGAACGAGTTCTTGCGGCTCTGCGACGCCGGCGGCTCCCGCTGCGCGTTCGCGCCGAACTCCGCGGCGCGGTTCGCCGCGCTGCTCGCGAAGGCGAAGGCACATCCGACCCCGGTGACGCTGCCCGACGGCTCCGTCGTCACGCTCGACTACTCGATCGCGATCGCCGTGACGCTCGGCGCGCTCTACGACTCGCTCGGCTGGGAGGACTTCGCCCAGACGCTGGCGTTCCTCGAGAAGCAGGTCGATCCGGCCGTCCTTGGCGCCCGGCTCCAGCCGCTCCTCGAGCCGCCCGCGTACATCGCGAGGCGCGGGTTCCCGCACTACAGGAACTTCGTCGAGGGCTTCCCCGCCGTCGCCTGCTCGGACAGCGACAACCCGCACTCGTACTCCGCGTGGTCGACGGCCGGCGCAGCCGCCGACGCGGCCTTCGGCTACTTCGGGCGCATCTGGACCTGGGCGTCGAGCATCTGCGCGGCGTGGCCCGGTGCGGACGCGGACCGGTTCACGGGGCCGTTCACGCGCCGGACCGCGAACCCGGTGCTCGTGATCGGCAACCGGTTCGATCCGGCGACGCGCTACGAGGGCGCCGTCAAGGTGGCGAGCCTGCTCCCGGCCTCGAGGCTGCTCACCGTGCAGGGGTGGGGCCACACGTCGCTCTTCCTCTCGCAGTGCGCCGACGCAATCGCGGCGAAGTACCTCCTGCAGGTCGCCGTCCCGCCCGTCGGAACCGTCTGCAGCCAAGACCACGTCCCGTTCTCTGGCCCGTAGCGCCGTTTCGGTCCATACTTGCGGCAACATGTTCGAGATCGGGGGGAGCCTCGCTGCGGCACGGCGGGCGCGCGGGTTCGAGCTCGTCGACGTGGAGGCGCTTACGCGCATCCGCGCGAAGCAGCTGGCCGCCCTCGAAGCCGAGCGGTGGGACGACCTTCCGGGGCGCGCGTACGCCCGCGCGTTCCTGCGCTCGTACGCGTCCGCGCTCGACCTGGACGCGGACGCCCTCGTCACCGAGTTCGAATCGCGGTTCCCGGACGACGAGCCGGAGCCCGAGCCGGCGCGGCGGCCGCGTCGTCGCTATCCGGTGCGCCTCATGCTGACCGCCGCCGCCGCGCTCGCGACCGTCGTCGGCATCGTCGCGTGGAACAACCCCTCGCCGAGGGACGTGGAGCTGCCGACGCTCGCGCCGCCGCCGGCGGCGAAGGCCGCGCCGAAACCGCATCCGGTCACGCATCCCGCGCAGGTCGACCGGCGCCTGGTCATCCACGCCGCCCGCGGCAACTGCTGGCTCCTCGTCCGCCGCGGCGGCATCGACGGGCCGGAGCTCTACAGGGGGACGCTCACGCGCGGAAGCGTCGTCCGCTTCGCCGCGCCGCGCGTCTGGATCCGCCTCGGCGCACCCTCGGTCGTGGACATCCGGCGCGGCACGAAGCACCTGCGCGGCCTGCCGCTCACGCCGACGAACATCAGCGCCTAGCCGCGGGTTGGCGGCTCGCTGATCGGGTATGAAACAACCAAGGGTCTCCAACCGCCGGCGGGAGTGCGGCTTTGGCCGACGAAACGAGAATTGGGGAGGCCGAGAATCTGCGAGTGCTCGTCGCCGACGAGGCCCAGGAGCGCCTGAAGAGGACGGCTGAGATCGTGCTCGAGTTGGGCCACGTCGTCGTGGCGCGCGAGACAATTGTGTCGCGCGTGGGGGAGGCGACGCGGCGTGAGCGCCCCGATGTCGCATTGGTCGAGGTTGATAAGAGTCAGGACCATGCACTGGACCTGATCTCGCAGATCGTCGAAGAGGCGGCCTGTCCCGTAATCGCCATGATCGATGCCGAGGATCCGACCTTTGTGCGGGACGCGGCGGAGCGGGGCGTCTTTGCCTACATCTCAAATGGTGACCTCGACGAGCTCCAAAGCTCGCTCGAGATCGTTCTTCGTCGTTTCCGCGAGTACCAACGCCTCGAGGGAGCGTTCGGGCGGCGGGCGATGATCGAACGTGGCAAGGGGATTCTCATGGAGCGCCACCAGATCGACGAGGACCAGGCCTTCGAGATGATCCGCGCCCACGCACGTCGGAGGGGCCGCAGGGTGGTGGAGATCGCGGAGGCGGTCGTTGACGGCCACCTGCTCCTGCCGCCGCAGGCTCCGACCTCTTCCGAAGGCGGCCCTAGCTAGCCCGCCGACGCGCGCGAGAGATCGAGTGCCGCTGCGACCGTTGGAGCGAAGGCGAACGCTCGTTTATGCTCTGACGTCGCCGGAGCCCAGTCGACCTGTTCCGGCAGCCCCAACCCCAAGTCCCCGGTTGGAAAGCTGCGCGGCGCGATGACCGCCGCAGCCTCATTTAATCGAGCTGAGCCGTTGGGGGAAGCGAACGGTGGCACGCCGCGAAGCCGGCCAGGACTGGAACCCGGAGAGTGAACGACCGACGCCTCGCGCCGGGCCCGCGAGCGAACAGGGCGTGCTCAAAGTCTTGGTGGTCGACGACGAATCGAACATGCGCTTGCTGATCCGGATGATCCTCGAGAGCGCCGGTTACGAGGTCGTCGAGGCGGCGCATGGCGCCGCGGCGCTGCTGTGGATGAAGGCGTCGCGCATCGACCTGGTGGTGACCGATCTGATGATGCCGGTGATGAGCGGGCGGGAGCTGGTCGAGCGGCTGCGCGGCGATCCGGAGACGGCATCGATCCCGATCGTGGTCGTCAGCGCCAGCTCGAGCTCGGTTGCGACGACGGCCGACGTCGTGCTGGCCAAGCCTTTCGAGCCCTTCGCGCTCCTCGAGGCCGCAGGCTCGCTGGCGGGAAAGGGTAGTGGCTGAGGTGGAGCGCCGCACGACCGGTGTCGCCGAGCTCGACTTCGTGCTCGGCGGCGGGTTGCCGGCCGGCTCGCTTGTCGTCCTTGCGGGCGGGCCGGGAACGGGGAAGACGATCCTCGCCCAGCAGATCTGCTTCGCGAACGCGACGCCCGAGCGCAAGGCGATCTACTACTCGACGTTCTCCGAGCCTCATGTCAAGCTCGTCCGCCATCTCGAGCAGTTCGACTTCTTCGACGCGAGCGCCCTCGAGGAACGCGTCGAGTTCATCAACCTCGAAGCGCTGCTGCTGGAAGAGAACGGCGGTGGCGAAGACGGCCTGAGCCCTCTGGTCCGCGAGGTGATCAGGACGTGCTTCGAGCGCCGCCCATCGGTGGTCGTGTTCGACAGCGCCAAGGCGCTGCGGGACTTCGGCGACGAGCAGACCGTGCGCCGGCTCTTCTACGAGCTGAGTGGCCTGGTCGCCCACACCGAGACGACCCTGCTCTTCCTCGGCGAGTACGCCGCAGCCGAGTTGGAGGGCTCGGTCGAGTTCTACCTGGCCGACGGGCTCGTGCAGCTGGCCTA
>DASXTR010000341.1:0-5108 GCA_036505325.1 Gaiellaceae bacterium | reverse complement strand
GTGGCGATCACGATCGACGACCGCACCAGCGCGAACTGTGCGCGGTGCGAGCGGTGGACCCAGATCAGCATCGCGGCGGTCGCGCCGAGGTGCAGCGTCATGTAGGCGAAGCCGAGCAGGGCGGGGACGCCCGGGAGCGTGTCGACCGCGCGCTGCACGCCGCGCTCGCCGAAGACGCCCAGCGACTGCTCGAGGGTGACGATGTCGGCGGTGTGCGCGCGGGCTGCGGCGAGGCTCGTGGAGCCGAAGCCGCGCACCAGCTCGTACACGGCGTAGAGGCCGGCGGCGGTCGCCAGTTCGGCGAGGCCCGAGTGTGCTCTGAGGACGCGATTCATGGCACTCAAGCTACGGCGCGCCGTTCCGCGTGACGGTACGGCCACCCCCACTTCGCGCGGGGGGCTGCCTGGCGTCTGACCGATCAGCGGGATCGCTGCCATGAGGCTCACGCTACGCGCGTCCGTATCCGCCGCCTGACGGATTCGGCGTCGTCCGGAAGGAGGATTCTCAGGCGTTCAGACAGCCGTAGACGCCGCGTTTCTGCTGCGCCGTCGGCACGCTCGACCAGATCACGATCGTCCGGTCGCGGAGGGTTGGGAGGCCGCGCGTGACGAGGAACCCGCTTGGCACTGCGTTCGTTTGCGCCGCCCGCCGCTGGGCGCGCTTTGTCGCTGCGACCGCCCGCTCCGGCAGGTCGTCGTGCCTGAAGATCAGGATCTGGACGGCGTTGGCGCCCGCGCCGCTCGAGTCGAACGAGACCTCGCCGTACTCCTCCACGTCGTCCGTCCACGCCAGCTGCTGCACGGGGCGCTCCGGGGTCGGCTTGTAGTCCGGGTCGAGCAGCGGCAGCGGCGCGACCGTGTTCGTGGGCCTGATCGGCCGCGCCACGTGGTGGATGTATCGACCGAGCTTCGCAAGGCACGGCCGGGACGTCTCGGCCAGCGGCTTCGACTTTCCTCCACAGCCGGCAATCAGGACGACGACCGCCGCCGGCATGAGCAAGCTCCGCATATCCAAAACGCTACCGAAAGACGCTCCGGGCGAAAAAGAGGAGGTTCGCAGGACGCTCGCCGAGGCGGCGCATGAGGTACGGGTACCACTCGGGGCCGAACGGGGTGGCGACGAGCACGTCGTAGCCGCGGGCGACGAGCTCGAGCTGCAGCTGCGAGCGCACGCCGTAGAGCATCTGGAACTGGAAGCGTGTCTTGTCGGCTCCCGACGCAATCGCGCGCTCGATCATCGAGCCGTCGTGTGTTGCCACAGCAGTAAACGCCGCCTCGGCGAGCATGCGGTCGAGCAGGCGCGCGTACGCGGCGTCGACGTCGGCCTTGCGCGGGTACGCGAGCGACGGCGGCTCGAGGTACGCGCCCTTCACGAGCCGCAGGTTCGGCTCGAGAGGGAGGAGCTCCTCGAGGTCGCGCTCGGTGCGGTAGAGGTACGCCTGCAGCACCGTGCCGACGTTGTCGAGCCCGGCCTCGCGCAGCCGCCGGTAGGTGCGCAGCGTCGCGTCCACGTAGCGCGACTGCTCCATGTCGATGCGGATGAAGTTCCCGCGCTCGCGCGCGTGCTCGACGAGGTCGCGCACATTCGCGTACGCGAGCTCGTCGTCGACGTCGAGCCCGAGGTGCGTCAGCTTCAGCGCGACGTTGCACTGCAGGCCCTCGAACGCGATCCGGTCGAGGATCTCGCGGTACGCGGCGACGACGCGCTGCGTCTCGCCGGCTTCGACGACGCCCTCGCCGAGCAGCGTCGTGTTCGCCTTCAGGCCCCGGTCGTTCAGCCGCCGCAGCACGGGAACGGCGTCGTCGAGCGTCTCGCCGGCGACGAACCGCGCCGCGCCGAGCTTCATCCCGTGCCGGCGCACGAGCCGCTGTACGCGCGGGCTGTCGGCGGCCGCGAAGATCCCCCGCCGCATCGTCGCGCTGACCATGCCCGCGGCCACGCGCGGAGCTTACGAGGTCCGGCGCGCTGCTTCGCCACGGCCGAGGCCCACGGCCGGGGTCAGGTCTTGCATTGACAGATTTCCTGTTTTGCAACGCACAAAGGCGCGAAGCGCATCTGTGACCCGGCGGCCCTCGATTTGCGCCATTCGCAACTCATAAAATGTTGCAGTGCAAGACCTGACCCCGGCCGGGTGCGACGCCCGCGCTCAGAGGTGCGCGCGCAGCCAGTCGTGCACGTCGCGCGTTCGGTTCGCGAACAGCGTCAAGTGGCCCTCGGCTTCGCTCAGGCGCGCCTCCGCGCCGCGGATGCTCCGGGCGAGCCACACGCCGTGGGCGAACGGGACCATCAGGTCCTGGCGGCCCTGCAGGACGAGCACCGGGACGCCGATCTCGGAGACCTCGAAGCCCCACGGGCGCACGAACGCGAGGTCGTCGTCGACCCAGCCGTCGACGCCGTCGGCGAGCGCCTCGCCGAAGATCGCCAGGAAGTACCCGCCGAGATCGTCGTCGAGCGCCTCGGCGTCGACGTCGCTCAGGAATGGGGCCAGGCCTTCGACCAACTGCGGGACGGTCGCCCCGCGGAGGCCGGCAGCCTCCTCCTCCAGCGCCGGTCGCAGCGCCGCCTCGCCGTCGCGGGCGAGGCCGAACTCGTGGATGTTGCCGTCGCCCATGCCGGCGAGGAAGTCGAGGTCGGGCGCGTCGGACGGCCCCGCGCCCGACATCGTCGCGCACGCGGCCACGCGGTCGCCCGCGCGGGCGGCGCACGCGAGCGCGTGCGGCCCTCCGCCCGAGAGGCCCCACGTCGCGAAGCGGTCGACGCCGAGCGCGTCCATGATCGCGAGCGCGTCGCCGACCACGTCCACGACAGCGCGCCCGGGGTTCCGGTCCGACGTGGCGTAGCCCGCGCGGTCATATGAGATGAGCCGGACTCCCTGCTGCTCCGCCTCGGCGTCGTGCCGCTGCCACGGACGGCCCGACGACGGCGTCCCGTGGTGGAAGAGGACCGGGGCGCCCTCCGGATCGCCCGCCTCGTGCACGGTGAGCGAGCGCCCGTCGGCGGCCTGCACGCTGCGGGTCACGACGGGCACCCGGGGAGGCTACAGATCTTGAAGGAACTGGGGACCGCGTTTGCCGGATCCGGGCACCCGACGGATACTTCGAGTGGACTCGCGATGGCCACCAGCCCGGACGACGCGAAGGCGGTACACCTCGAAGCGACGGTCGCGTGCGCACGCCGCGAGGTCGCCGACGCCGACGCGCCCGACGTCGAGCGGTTCGTGCGCGCGTACTACGCGCACGGCGCGCCCGCCGACCTGCTCGGGCGCAAGGACATCGACCTCGCGGGTGCAGCGCTCGCCCACTGGCAGCTCGCGCGCGTGCGGCCGCCGGGCGAGATCAAGGTTCACGTCTACACGCCGAACCTCGAAGAGCACGGCTGGGAGTCGACGCACACCGTCGTCCAGACGGTCGTCGACGACATGCCGTTCCTCGTCGACTCCGTGTCGATGGAGGTGACGCGGCACGGGAGTGCGATCCATTTCGTCGTCCGGCCGATCATGACGATGCGCCGCGACGAGGACGGGAAGCTGCTCGAGGTGAAGGTGCCCGACGCGCCGGCCGAGTCCCTGATCCACATGGAGATCGACCGCCAGGCGAACCCCGCCGCCTGCGAGGAACTCGCCGCCGACGTGTGCCGCGTGCTCGCCGACGTGCGCGCGTCCGTCGAGGACTGGCCGGCGATGCGCGAGAGCGTGCAGGAGATCGCCGGCGCGCTCGACGCGGCCCCGCCGCCGGTCGACCCCGCGGATCTCGCCGAGGCGCGGGACTTCCTTCGCTGGATCCATGACGGCCATTTCACGTTCCTCGGCTACCGCGAGTACCGCGTGCTGACGGAGGACGGCGAGGATGCGCTCAAGGCCGTGCCGGGCTCGGGGCTCGGGATCCTCCGCGAGAAGGGCGAGAGCCCCGTCTCGCACAGCTTCGCGAAGCTGTCGCCGGAGGTGCGCAGGCTCGCGTACGAGAAGAACCTGCTGATCCTCACGAAGGCGAACTCGCGCGCGACCGTCCATCGACCGTCGTACCTCGACTACGTCGGCGTGAAGCGCTTCGACCCGGAGGGAAACGTCGTCGGCGAGCAGCGGTTCCTCGGCCTCTACACCCACACCGCGTACAGCGCGAGCCCGTGGGAGATCCCGGTTCTGCGCCGGAAGGCGCAGCGCGTCGTCGACGGGTCCGGACTGCCGCTCGGCAGCCACGACCACAAGGCGCTCGTCGAGATCATCGAGACGTATCCGCGCGACGAGCTGTTCCAGATCTCGGAGGACGAGCTCGCATCGATCGCGATCGGCATCCTCCACCTCGGCGAGCGCCAGCGCGTCCGCCTGTTCGCCCGGCGCGACGCCTTCGGCCGCTTCGTGTCGTGCCTCGTCTACCTCCCGCGCGACCGCTTCGACAGCACGAACATACGGCGGATCCGCGAGATCCTGCAGGGGGCCTACGGCGGCGTCAGCGTCGACTACACGACGCGCGTCTCGGAGTCGGTGCTCGCGCGGCTGCACTTCGTGATCTACACCGAGCCCGGGCGGACGCTCGAGCCCGACCGCGCCGAGATCGAGACGCGGCTCGCCGCCGCCACGCGCGCGTGGACGGACGACCTGCACGACGCGCTCGTCGCCCAGTTCGGCGAGGACCGCGGCGGTCCGCTCCACCAGCGGTACCGCGACGCGTTCCCGCACGCGTACCGCGAAGACTTCCCGGCACGGCAGGCCGTCCTGGACGTGAGCCGGATCGAGAACCTCGCCTCCGACGACGACCTGGCGATGAGCCTCTACCTGCCGCATGCGTCCGACGTCGACCACCTCGCGTTCAAGGTCGTGCGGTCGGGCGCTCCGATCATGCTCTCGGACGTCCTGCCGCTGCTCGAGAACATGGGCGTCAAGGTCACGGACGAGCGGCCGTACGAGGTGCGTCCCGAAGGGCGGTCGCCGGTGTGGATCTACGACTTCGGCCTCCGTCACGACGAGGGCGGCGAGTTCCAGGCCGACCGCGTGCGCGAGACATTCCAGGACGCGTTCGCGCGCGTCTGGCGCGGCGAGGCGGAGAACGACGGCTTCAACCGGCTCGTCCTCTCGGCGCAGCTGACGTCGCGCGAGATCACGATCCTGCGCG
>DASXTR010000340.1:0-17109 GCA_036505325.1 Gaiellaceae bacterium | reverse complement strand
AGCTCAGAGGAAGAGCGCTGCTCTGCGAAGGCAGAGGTCGCTGGTTCGAGTCCAGCCGGGCGTACTACAGGTCCGTGGTGTAACGGGAGCATTGCGAGCTCCAACCTCGTCGGTCCGGGTTCGAATCCTGGCGGACCTGCTGCTGCTGCGGGCCGGAGCGAATCCGGTTCTCGCCTGTTCAGCGGTGGCCCTCGCGGGCCAAATCCGGGTTCCACCACCACGACCGCAGCAGAAACCTCGCACCGCGGGCCGGAGAGGGTCGGTTACCTCTCACCCACGGAGCACCGGGAGGCCGAGAACCTCCGCGCGGCGAATGCCGCGTCTCCACCGCCGATCGTCGACATCACGACCGCGGTGCACGACCAGCCGGCTGCGGGCCGGAGGAGCACGGTTATCGGTCAAAGCGCCCGGTCTTAGCCGGGATGCACGCGGTTCAACTCCGCACCCGTGCTGCAAGCACACGACCGCAGTCATCACCTCACCGAGAGGAGGGACGCCGTGACCTACCTGCTGAAGTACGCGACGCGGCGTCCCGCGACGGGCGCTCGCGTCGACGAGCGCACTCGGCTGAACCGGCCGGGCCTGTACGGGGGCGCGTACGTGCGCGTCTTCGTCGGCGACACGTCGGGCGCGCGTGTGCGCCGACACCCGCCGCGTCCGCGCATCACGCTGCGCATCGCCGATTGCTCACACGTGATCGCGCTCGAGTTCGACCTGACGAACGCGACGCTCCGCGAGAACTCGCTCTACAAGATCGACACCTTGCTCGGCGCGCTCGCGCGCTTCCGCGACGCGCTCGCCGCAGAGGCGACGCTGTACGCGGAGCGCGTGCACTGACCACGAAAGGAGAGAACAACGATGTCGTACCTGAAGCGCGTCCGTCCGCGCCGCCCGGCGCAGTCGGCGCCGATCCACGGCGCCGGCCAGGTCCCGAACTCGGCCGGCGGCTACGTCTGGGCGGTGGACGCCTGGACGCGCCTGCGCCGCTTCCTCGTCCTCGGCTCGGAGGGCGGCACGTTCTACGTGCGCGAGTCGAAGCTCACGCGCGAGAACGCCCGTGCGATCGAGTCGTGCCTCGCCGAGGACGGCCCGCGCACGGTCGCCGAGATCGTGCGCGTGTCGCACGAGGGCCGCGCGCCGAAGAACGACCCCGCGCTCTTCGCACTCGCGATGGCCGCGGGTCTCGGCGACGAGACGACTCGCCGCGCGGCGCTCGACGCGCTGCCGAAGGTTGCGCGCACCGGCACGCACCTGTTCCAGTTCGCGTCGTTCGTCGAGGGCTTCCGCGGCTGGGGCCGCTCGCTGCGGCGCGGTGTCGGCCGCTGGTACGCGGCGCAGTCGCCGGACGCGCTCGCCTACCAGGCGGTGAAGTACCGCCGCCGCGAGGGCGTCTCGCACCGCGACCTCCTGCGCCTCGCACACCCGGGCGCGCGCGTCGGCGCGGGCAACCCGGCGCTGCCGGTGACGCCCGAGCACGAGCGCGTGTTCGAGTGGATCGTCCGTGGCGGTTCCGTCAACGGTCTCCCGCGCGTGGTCGAGGGCTTCGTCCGGGCGCAGGAGGCGACGACGCCGACCGAGTCGGCGGCGCTCGTCCGCGAGTACCGCCTCCCGCGCGAGGCGGTGCGCCCGGAGCACCTCGCGTCGCGGGAGGTCTGGGACGCGCTGCTGGACGAGATGCCGATGACGGCGCTCGTCCGCAACCTCGCGACGATGACGCGTGTCGGCCTGCTCGAGCCGAACGGCGAGGCGACCGCACGCGTTGTCGCGCAGCTGGGCGACGGTGACCGCATCCGCCGCGCGCGGGTGCACCCGATCGCCCTGCTCGCGGCGCTCCGCACGTACGCTTCCGGCCGCGGCGTCCGCGGTCGCGGCGAGTGGGCGCCGGTGCGCCAGGTCGTCGACGCGCTCGACGCCGCCTTCTACACGTCGTTCGGGAACGTCGAGCCGGCGGGCAAGCGGCTGCTGCTCGCGCTCGACGTATCGGGCTCGATGACGGGCGGTGCGGTCGCGGGCGTTCCGGGCCTGACGCCGCGCGACGCGTCGGCCGCGCTCGCGCTCGTCACGGCGGCGACGGAGGAGTCGTATGAGGTCGTCGGCTTCTTCGCCGGCCGCGGCGGCTGGAAGGGCCCGGGCAACCGTCGCCAGTGGGGCTTCGGCCCGAACGGCCTCTCGCCGCTCTCGATCGGCCCGCGCCAGCGGCTCGACGACGCGGTGAAGGAGGTCTCCGACCTCCCGTTCGGCGGCACCGACTGCGCCCTGCCGATGCTGTACGCCCTGGCGCTGGAGCGGGAGGTGGACGCGTTCTTGATCTACACCGACTCGGAGACGTGGGCGGGTGACGTGCACCCGGCCCAGGCACTCGAGGACTACCGCCGCGCGTCCGGCATCGACGCGCGACTGGTGGTCGTCGGCATGGTCTCGAACGGCTTCTCCATCGCCGAGCCCACCGACCCGGGGATGCTCGACATCGTCGGACTGGACGTTGGAACCCCGATGCTGATTGGCGACTTCAGCCGGGGCGATCTCTAGTCTGACAACACGTGCGGAATGCGACGTTCTTTGATTCGATCGACTCCGAGCTGACGGCCTACTGGTTTGGCTTCTTGTGCGCGGACGGCTGCGTATATAGAAGCGCAAAGCAGTGCGCAGTCACGCTCGCCGCGCGTGACCGAAAACACCTCGAGCGATTCGCCCGTTTGTTCGAACGGCGTTAGGCCCCTTCCTCCGCGGCTACTTCGACGGCGATGGTCACGTCGGTGTCGTACGTGAAACGCAGTGGCGCGTGACGTTCGTGGGAAATCATGCGTTTCTCGCGCGCGTCGTGAAAACCGTTGGCGGCGAGCTTGGCCTTCGCGATCGAAACATCTACTGCGACTGGCCGATCTACCGCGTGACGTGGGGCGGGATTTGGCAAGCCGTACGACTCCGTGAGTTCCTCTACCGGGACGCCACAGTTTGGCTCGAACGGAAGAGGATCGTGTTCGACCAGATTCCGTCGAAACGAGGATCATCCCAATACATCGGTGTCTACCGCCCAGCCGGACGACATCGGTGGGTCGCCCGGATATTCGCCGACGGGAAGACGAGACACATTGCGAGTTGCCACTCGGAGGAGGAGGCGGCACTCGCGTATGACGCCGCGGCGCGGGCTTATTACGGCAACTCCGCGATGCAGAACTTCCCCGCGCAGGGCTCCACAACGCTCGCCCGCGGCGCGCTCTGAGGAGCGCGCCGCGAGGCGCCTTCTCAGACGAAAGGAGACACCCATGCACCGCGTGCATGTGCCTCGCGTGGCCGCGCCCGCTCCGGCGCGTCTCCGCGGCGCGAAGGTGATCGCGCTCGACGCCCGCCGCAAGGCGCGCCTCGAGCGGATCGACCCGGAGCGGCCGGCGCCCCGTCCGGCAGCGTGAGACAGGCCGCCCCTTCGGGGGCGGCCTTCTCGTTTTGGCGCCGCTTTGCCCCCGCTTTGCCGTGCGAGGTGCATGCTGCTCGCATGCGTACAGTCGCCGTCGCACTCCTCGTCGCGACACTCCCCGGATCGGGGACGTGGCGGCCGCTCCCCGCGGCGCCGATCGCCCCGAACGCGGCGCTCACGAGTGTCTGGACCGGCAAGGAGATGCTCGTCTTCGGTCGCCAGGAGCGCCGCGCGCAAGACGGGGCGGTGCTGGAACGCACGAACGTCGCCGCCGCGTACAACCCCGCCACACACACCTGGCGCCGCCTGCCGTCGCCTGGGCCGACCGGCTCGTTCCTGGGCTACAGCGCCGCCTGGACCGGCAGGGAGATGCTGGTGTGGGGCCAGGGCACGAGAGAGGCGTTCGACCCGCGCACGAATCGCTGGCGGCGCCTGCCCAACTCGCGGCTCCTCTCGATCCACGACGGGTTCGGGCTCGTCGCCTGGACCGGGCGCGAGCTGATCGGCTGGGGCGGAGGATGCTGCGGGGACGCCTTCTCCGACGGCGTCGCGTACGACCCGGCCGCCAACCGGTGGCGTGCCGTGGCCCGCTCGCCGCTCGCCGGCAGCCAGCACCCGGTCGGAGCCTGGACCGGCCGCGAGCTGGTCGTCTTCGTCGGCGGCGTCGACCCCGACGGCCACCCGTGGCCGGCGCGCCTCGCCCGCGCCGCCGCGTACGACCCGGGGACGAACACGTGGCGCCGGATCGCGGCGGCGCCTGCGGACCTGGGCGCCGGCAACGCCGTCTGGGACGGCCGCGAGGTGCTCGCCGGACGATTCGCCTTCGACCCGGCGACGAATCGCTGGCGGCAGCTCCCGGTGGCAGACACGAACCGAGCCGCGGCGGTCTGGACACGGACGCGTCTCATCTTCTGGATGCGCGGGCTCGCATACGACCCGCACACGAATCGCTGGTCGCACATCTCACCGGCGCCGCTCCCGCAGCGCCGTGAGTCGACCGCGGTGTGGACCGGTCGCGCGCTGATCGTCTGGAACGGCAGCGCCGGCGCCGCCCTCACCCCGTAGTTTGAACGGACATCCGGGCAAAGCCCGGATATCCTCTTCTGGTCGGCACCGACAAGCGGCGCCTTAGGATCGCACGCAATGTGCTTCGACCACGACTCGGCGCCGCCGATCCCCGTCATCGCGGGGGCGGCGGTCTCGCACGAGGACCTGACATTGCGCGCCGCCGACGGGAACGAGCTCGCCGCGTTCCTCGCGACGCCGGACGAGCCGGCGACGACCGGCGTCGTGATCCTCCCCGACGTCCGCGGGCTCTACCGTTTCTACGAGGAGCTCGCGCTGCGCTTCGCCGAGCGCGGCTACGGCGCGCTCGCGTTCGACTACTTCGGCCGCACTGCGGGTGCCGCCAAACGCGGCGACGACTTCGAGTACATGCCGCATGTCGAGGCGACGACCGCGGAGGGCATCGCCGCCGACGTCCGCGCCGCCGTCGAGCATCTGCGCTCCCTCGGCTTCACGTCGATCTTCACTGTCGGCTTCTGCATGGGCGGCCGCCAGTCGTGGCTCGCCGCCGCCGGCGGTCACGGCCTCGTGGGCGCGATCGGCTTCTACGGGCGGCCGGGCGAGGGCCGCGACGGCACGCCGGGTCCGGTGCAGCGGGCGAAGGAGATGGAGGCGCCGATCCTCGCGCTGCAGGCCGGCGCCGACCAGAACATCACCGCGGAGGACAACGCCGAGCTCGAGCGCGCGCTCACGGAGGCCGGCGTCGAGCACGAGCTGGTGACCTACGAGGGCGCGCCGCATAGCTTCTTCGACCGGAAGCAGGAGCAGTTCGCCGAGGCGTCCGACGACGCCTGGCGGCGCGTGCTGGCGTTCCTGGAACGCTACGGCGAGAAGGACTGAGCGTAGATGTTCTGGTCGCCGCCTCGGCTGTCCGTCCAGACTGCGTGCGCGACGCCGTCGGAGCCGACGGCGACGCCGGCGTAGTCGCCGATGAACGTCCCCTCGAACTGCATGTACGGATTCGAGCTGCCGTCGGAGAGACGGCGCTGCGTCGAGAACCCGTCGGCCGAGGTGGAGTAGGCGTAGTCGATGCACACGCGCTTGGCCGCGTAGAGGCAGCTCCCGGGTGCGAACGAGCGCGTGTAGTACGCGACGACGAGCTTCCCGTCGTGGTACGCGACGGACGGGAGCGCCTTGTCGGCGCCGCTCGTGATGATCCGCGGCTTGGACACGCTCTTCCCGCGGACGTAGATCAGCTTCACCTGCGCGTTCGTGACGCGGGTGAAGCCCCCCTTGCCGCAGCCGCGCTCGCCGTCCACCCACGCGATCGCAATCGCCTGCGTCGCGGGATCGATGCTCGCGCTCGGCAGCGACGAGATGCGGAACGCCTCGTCGGTGAGCGTCTGGCGCATGTTCGCGTTGACCGCGAAGCAGTTGGCGTCGTCGTAGATGCGTGCGACGTCGCGCTGGACAGCGCGCCCGCCGGGAGCCAGCGTCGAGACGGCGACCGCACCCTTGAAGTGGGGCGGCGCGGTCGTCGCGAACACGACGTACAGCGTTCCGTCCTTCCCCCACACCGGCATCGAGCCCTGGCTGCGCCGGTGGTGGTCGTCCGAGAGCTGGACCGGCCGCGTCCACGTGCCGCCGCGGTCGCTCGAGAACGCGCCCTGGATCAGCGAGTCCACGGCGTGGTCCTGGTTGCGGAACCGCGTCCAGGTGACGACGGCGCGTCCGTCGGCGCCGACCGCGATCCATTCTTTGTCGTTGAAGAGCGCCGGGTCGTTCGTGAACTGCACGAGCGACGGCGGGCTCCACGTGTCGCCGCCGTCCCGGGAAACGGAGACGGCGATGCCGCTCGCAGGGCTGCCCGTCGCGAACACGATGTGCGCGTAGTAGAGGGTCCCGTCGGGGGCGAATGCGAGCGCCGGGTCCTCGGCGACGTCGAACCGCACGAACTGCCCGGTGCCGCCCGTCTGGCGCGTCAGGCCGGGCAACTGGACGTTCGTCCACGTCGCGCCCCCGTCCTTCGAGACGTACACCCAGCCCGTGCTGTTGCTGTCGCCGTTCGCGTCGCAGCACGTGCGGAAGTCGTTTGCGCCGGCGACGAGGTTCCGCGGGTCGAGCGGGTTGACGGCGATCGTCGGCTCGTCCTGCGGCGAGAGGCACCCGGCCTCGTCGCCGTTCGCCGTCAGCGCGTCGCTCACGATCAGATTCACGTTCGCGGTCTCCACGGGGATCGATGCCTGGATCGTGCAGAGCGAGCGTGAGGAGATGCCGAGCGGCTCCGCCGCGCGGACCGCCGGCGCAGAGGCCGCCCGCTCGTCCTTGACGGAGGCGCGGCCGAAGGCTCCGATCGCTATGACGAGCGCGAGCGTTGCGACAAGGGAAGCAGCGAGACGGTTCATGCGATATGTGGGGCGCGCCTGCCGCAGGCGATCGGCCGTCCGACGGGATCCGGGCCGGCGAGCCGGGGACCTTTCAACGTGCGATGCGCAATTTGCGATACGGGCATCTAGGGTCCGCGCGTGATCCTCGCGATCGACCAGGGAACGACCGGAACGACCTGCCTCGTCCTGGACGGCGACCTGTCGGTCGCCGGGCGCGCCTACCGCGAGTTGCCGCAGTACTTCCCGCGGCCCGGCTGGGTGGAGCATGATCCGGAGGAGATCTGGGACTCGGTTGTCGCCGCGGCGGGCAACGCGCTCGCGGATGCCCGTGCGACCGCGCGCGACCTCACCGCGATCGGGATCACGAACCAGCGCGAGACGACTGTCCTCTGGGAGCGCGCAAGCGGCCGCCCGGTCGCACGCGCGATCGTCTGGCAGGACCGGCGCACCGCCGACCGCTGCCGCGAGCTCGACGCGGACCTCCTGCGCGAGCGCACCGGGCTCGTTCCGGATCCGTACTTCTCGGCCACGAAGCTCGAGTGGCTGCTCGCGCGGACCGACGCGCGTCCCGAGACGCTCGCGTTCGGCACCGTCGACTCGTGGCTCGTCTGGAAGCTCACCGGGGGCGAGGTCCACGCGACCGACGCGACGAACGCGTCGCGCACGCTCCTGGCCCGTCTGGACACGGTCGACTGGGACGACGAACTGCTCGCGCTGTTCGGAGTCGACCGGGCGGTACTGCCGGAGATCCGCCGTTCGGACGACGGCTTCGGAGACGCGTCGTTTTTGGACGCGTCCGTACCGATCACCGGGATCGCCGGCGACCAGCAAGCCGCCCTTTACGGACAGGGGTGCCACGCTGCGGGTCAGGGGAAGGCGACCTACGGCACCGGAAGCTTCGTGCTGGTGCACACCGGCCCCACTCCGATATCGCCGCCGCGTGGCCTTCTGGCCACGGCCGCTGCGGACGGGTATGCCCTCGAAGGCGCCGTCCTGACGAGCGGCGCCGCGCTCCAGTGGCTGCGCGACGGGCTCGGGATTCTCGCGGACGCGGCCGAGAGCGACGCGCTCGCCCGCAGCGTCGACTCCACGGACGGCGTCGTGTTCGTTCCCGCGCTGACCGGCCTCGGCTCGCCCTGGTGGGACGCGGACGCGCGCGGCCTCATCGCGGGGATCACACGCGGGACGACGCGGGCGCACCTCGTGCGGGCGGCGCTGGAGGCGATCGCACACCAGGTCGCGGACGTGGTCGACGCGCTGCCGGAGCCCGTCGACGTTCTGCGCGCGGACGGCGGCGCCAGCGCGAACGCGTTCCTGATGCAGCTGCAGGCCGACCTCCTCGGCTGCCCGGTCGAGGTCGCTGCTGAGCGCGAGACGACCGCGCTCGGCGCCGCGGCGCTCGCCGCGGGGGCGCAGGCCGGCGTGTCCGTGGGCGCGCGCTACGAGCCCGCGCTTCCGCACGCGGACGTCGAGCGGCTGCGCGCCGAGTGGGCCGGCGCGCTCCGACGCGTGCGCGGTCTCTTGTAGCGTCGCCCGGATGGCCGAGCGCGGACGCGACGAGACGCCGCTCCCGCTGCGGGAGCTCACGCTCGACATCGCCGTCGGCGTCGTCCTCGCGCTCGCGTTGCTCGCGCTCGACCTCGTCGGGTTCGACACGGTGCCCGTCCTCGCTGCGCTCGCCGCGGCGTTCGTGCCGTGGCTGGTCGCGCGGTGGCGGCGGGTCAAGATCCACGCCGCAGTCGAGCGGCTGCTCGCCTTCCCGATCGACCTCGTCCTCGTACTCGCGCCGCTCGTGCTGCCGGTGCTCGTGCTGGTGCTCTACGCGGCGCGCGTCCTGGGGCTCGCCGGCGAGCTCGCGCTCGGCGCGATCGCCGGTGCCGTCGTGGCACTCGTCGCTGCCCACGAGGCGCCCGGAGTCCGCGCCACGATCGAGGGGTTCGCCCGAGGCGTTGCCGTTTCGGTCGCGGCGGTCGGAGGTCTGCTCGCGCTGGCGACGGTCGCTGCGATCCTCGTGATGCTCGCACTCGCGCCGGGGCTGAGGCAGTACGGCGGGTGGCCGGCGATCCTCGAGTCGGCGGCGCTCGCCCTGCTGTCGGCCGCGTTCGTCCTACGGCTCTGCGGGCTGCCGTCGGGACTCCGCGCGCGCTGGGTCCTGGTCGCGGTGGTCCTCGCCGTCTGGGCGCGGTTCGTCGTCGTCTGGACGGGCTTCCCCGGCGGCTGGATCGCCGACCGCCTCTACGACTGGTTCCACGCAGGCGACCGCTGGTGGGCGCTCGCCGCTCTCTTCGTCGTGGGCGCGTTCGCGGTCGTCGAGGCCGTGACGTGGCTGCGCACCGGATCCGGGCGGCCGGCGACGACGCGCTTCGCCGACTGGAGCCGGCGGTGGGGGTTCCTGGCGGCGATGACGTCCGCGGTCGTGTTCGTCGTCGCATTCGCGGCCGCCGCGATCGACGCACAGGCACCGGACCTCGCGCACCGGAGGTCGCAGCCCGTCGAGATAGCGGGCGAGAACCTCGAGGACGCCGACGCGGACACGATCGCGCGCGCGTTCAGGCCGACGATCGAGCTCGCGGCGGACGAGAAGTGGGCGCCGACCGATGTCACCCGCTACCTCGCGAATACCGACCTCTACGACACCACGACCGACGAGGTCGTGGACGACGCGCCGGTCGACCTGAAGTCGCGGGACCGCCGTTGTGCGGACCCCACGCAGAACACCTGCTTCTACCTCTCGTGCTCGGAAGAGCGTGCCGAGGCGTGCGTGCGCTCGTCCACGGAGGCCGACCCGGTCGTCGTCTACGCGCACGTCATGCGCCGCGACATACCGGGACAGGCGCGGTTCTTCGCCGACGGTCCCGGCTGGACGGGCGAGCTGTCCACGATCGTGGAGTACTGGTTCTTCTATCCGTACGACCGGTGGGAGGCGGTGACGCCCGTGGGCTACCTCGTGCAGCAGCACGAGGGGGACTGGGAGGCGATCGTGATCGGCATCTCCGGCGACCTGCCGCGCGTGATCGGGTTCTCGTCGCACTGCGGCGGCCACTGGTTCCGGTGGAGCGACGCCGAGCGCGACGGGACGCATCCCGTGGTCGCCGTCGCGCTCGGCTCGCACGCGAACTACCGCCACGAATGGTCGGGCCGGCCGCCGGACTGGGGGAGCTGCCGGAACGTCCCCGAGGATGCGACGTGGGCGCTGACGTACGCCTCGAACGTGCGCGACACGACGGGCGGCGGCCGGACGATCGAGTGGAAGTCCGTCGGCGTGCACACCATCCGCGACGGCGACAAGGACGACGCGCGGATCTTCTCGTTCCCGGGCCGGTGGGGGAGGCAGGACACGACCACGGTCGGCGGGATCGGGACCGCGCACGCCACGCACGAGCTCGGCGAACCAGGCCCGGGACCGACCTCGCCGGGGATCAAGCGGCTCTGGAACCGCCCGCTGGCGACGATGTTCCGGCCGCCCTGGCACGAGGGCGACACCGGATAGTGGGTGCGCGCCGGTGCCCGGCAGACGTGAGATCATCCGGCGCGTGAGGGAGGGCGCGACCGGGATCGCCGCGCCGGCGGCTGCAGGGACGGGCTCCGCGCTCGTCCGCGTCGACCACGTCCAGCTCGGCTACTGGGTCGGCAACCGCTTCCACGTCGCGGTCGGCAACGCCTCGTTCGACGTCCAGCCGCGCGAGAAGATGATCGTGATCGGGCCCTCGGGCTGCGGGAAGTCGACGCTCCTGAAGGCGATCGCCGGCTTCATCTCGCCCGTCGGCGGCACGATCTCGGTCTCCGGCCGGCGCACGCTCGAGCCGGGCCCCGACCGCGCGGTCGTCTTTCAGGAATTCGACCAGCTGCTGCCGTGGCGGACGGTGCTCGACAACGTCGCGTACCCGCTGCGCGTCAACGGCCGCTCGCGCCGCGCTGCGGCCGCGACGGCGCGCGAGTTCCTCGAGCTGACGCACCTCGGCCGCGCCGCGGAGCGCTTTCCGCACCAGCTCTCCGGCGGGATGAAGCAGCGCGTTGCGATCGCGCGGGCGCTCGCGCTCGACCCCACGGTGCTGCTGATGGACGAGCCGTTCGGGTCGCTCGACGCGATCACGCGGCAGCGGCTGCAGGTCGAGCTGAACCGGATCGTCGCACAGACGAACGTGACGCTGATGTTCGTCACGCATTCGATCGAGGAGGCGCTCGTGCTCGGAGACCGTGTTGTCGTGTTGGGCAACGCGCCGTCGACGGTGCTCGAGCTCGTCGACGTCCGGGAGCTCGGCGGGCCGGAGACGGTCGAGTACTCGCAGATGCGCGGCAGGCTGCGCAGCCTGCTGGCGGTCGACCAGGAAGAGGAGGTGGAGAACCTTGGCGGTGTCGACTGAAGCGCTCGCAACGCCGGTGAAGCCGCGCGCGCTCGGCTGGGCGCGCATCCCGGCCGTCGTGCGGTACATCGTCGTCGCGGCCGTGCTCGTGGTCGTCTGGCACCTCTACGCCGTGCACAAGGGCCCGCTCGTGATGGCGACGCCGTGGCAGTCCGTCCAGGCCGTGCGGGACGGGTGGCAGGACGGCAGTCTCGGCCATGCAACGTGGACGACCCTCCGCCTGCTCTTCCAGGGCATCGGCATCGGCATCGTGGTCGCGGCGGTGCTCGTGGCGTTCGCGACGCTGTCGAGATTCGGCGAGGACGTGCTGGTCTTCCTGACCGCGATCCTGAACCCGCTGCCCGGCGTGGCGGTGCTGCCGCTCGCGATGCTGATCTTCGGCCTCAACGAGACCGCGATCCGGTTCGTGCTCGCGAACGCCACGATCTGGCCGCTCGCGATCGCGGTTACGACCGGCTTCAAGACCGCGAACCAGACCCTCGTCGCGGTCGGCCGCAACATCGGCCTGAGCCGCGTCCGGATCATCACCGACATCCTCGCGCCCGCCGCGCTCCCGTACGCCGTCGCGGGTCTGAAGACCGCGTGGGCGTTCGGCTGGCGCACGATCATCGCCGCCGAGCTCGTGTTCGGCGTCGCCGGCGCGAAGGGCGGCCTCGGCAACTACATCAACGATGCTCGCCTCAACCTGCTGCCGCCGAGGATGTTCGCGGCGCTGCTGATGATCGCCGTACTCGGCGTCGTGTTCGAGACGCTCTTCGGCTTGCTCGAACGGCGGACGGTGATCCGCTGGGGAATGAAGACCTCGTAGACCGGAAGGGGAGACACGTGAAGACACGGTTCATGGCGGGGGCCGCGGTGCTCGCGGCGGCCGTGCTCGCGACGTTCACGGCTGTGGCGCTCGCGGCGCAGAAGGACTCCGGACCGCCCTCGAAGCTCACGATCGCGTACCAGCCGGGGCTCGGGTACGCGCCGCTGATCCTGATGAAGCAGCAGAAGCTGATCGAGCAGAAGTATCCCGGCACGAAGGTCGAGTGGAAGGTGCTCGCGTCGGGCACCCCGATCACGAACGGCGTCATCACCGGCGACATCGAGATCGGCGCCGTCGGCACGGGCCCGTTTCTCGTCGGCTACGCGCGCGGCGTGAACTGGAAGATCATCGCGCCGCTCAACCTCGGCGACCTCTGGCTGATGGCGAAGGACCCGAACATCAAGACGATCGCCGACCTGAAGGGGAAGCGGATCGCGACGCCGACGAACACGTCGATCCAGGCGGTGATGCTGCGCAAGATGGCGCAGGTGAAACTCGGGGATGCCAAGGCGCTCGACTCCGGCCTCATCGCCCTCGACCACCCGGACGCGATGCAGGCGCTCCTCACCGGGCAGATCGACGCGCACTTCACGTCGCCGCCGTTCCAGTTCCAGGAGAAGGTGCGCGGCGCCCACATCCTCGCCAAGTCGTACAGCTACTTCGGGGCGCACTCGTTCCTCGTCAGCGTGATGACGCAGAAGTTCTACGACGACCACACCGACTTCGCGAAGTTCTTCTACCAGGCGGTCGTGAACATGCAGACGCTGATCGTCAAGAACCCCGACCGGGCCGCACACATCCTCCAGGACGACGCGGGCGGGACGCCGACCTGGCGCCAGTTCAAGCAGTGGCTCGTCGCCAAGGACCCCGGGTTCAAGGGCCCGGCCCTGACGTGGACGACGCGCCCGCTCGGACTGATGCGGACCGCGAACTTCATGAGCAAGACGAATCAGCTTTCCGGAAAGCTTCCCGGCAAATGGACCGACCTCGTGTTCCCGCCGGTGCAGAGCCAGAAGGGAAGCTGAGCTACACGCGGGTGAGCGCCTCGTCCCAGCGGGCGAGGCGCGCGCCGGCGTCGTACGTCCGCTCCAGGAATGCGAGCAGCGTCCGCCGCGGATCGTCCGCGGCGCGCACCTCGTCGTAGGGCAGAAGGATCAGGCCCATGCCGTCGTCCCAGCCCGGCTCGCGCTCGAAGCCGTCCGGCTTCGGATAGGCGTAGGCGAAGAACGTCGGCGCGGGCACGCGTTCGTCGCCCGGCCACCAACCGGCGCAGATCTGCTCCGCGTCGGTCGAGCGGCGCATGATCTCGTTGTCGCCGTAGGGTTCGGCGGGTCGGCCGCTGAAGCGCGCCAGCGCGAGATCGAAGGTGCCCCAGAAGAAATGCACCGGCGTCGTCCGGCCGCGGAAGGGCGCGCGGTGCTCTCTCATCACGGCGTCGATCGACGCCAGCGCCCGCGAGAACCGGTGCGCCCACTCCGGGTCGTACGCGGTATGCGTCGTGTCCTCCGGGAACGGGATCGGATCGGGGACTTCGGACGGCGTCGTCGTGATCTCGGTCGGCACCTGCGCGCGCTCGAGCGCGCGCATGAGCTCCTCGTAGAATTCCGCGACCGGTCGCGCGCGCAGTTCGACCTCTTCGAGGGCGCCCGCGCCCGTCCGGACGCGGACGCGGTGGTCGTGCAGGTCGACGTCGACGTCGAAGACTTCGCCCGACGGATGACGCAGCGGCGACGTCGTGAGTCCGCGCGCGGTGACGTACAGCGGCACGTTGGCCCACTGCGGCTCGAACGGCGCGAGCGCGAGGCGGATCTTGCCGACGACCTGGAGCTTCATGTGCAGCGTGTCGCGGGTGTCGCGCCAGGCCTGGTACGGCAGCTCGGGCCAGAGGTTCAACGGAGGACGAACGCGATTTCGTCCACGTAGCACCACGACCAGTCCTCACCCGGCTCGGCCGAGCGAATGATCGGGTGGGCGGTCTCGTGGAAGTGCGCGGTCGCGTGCCGGTTGGGCGAGTTGTCGCAGCAGCCGATGTGGCCGCACGTCTCGCACATGCGCAGGTGCACCCACGCGGAGCCGATCTTCAGGCAGTCCTCGCAGCCGGGGATCGCCTCCGGCAGGTCGGTGACCGTGACCTGGTCGAGGTGCGTGCAGGCTTGCGCGCTCACGAACGCGACTCTAGCGACGCAGCCTCGGCCTGCAGGGCGGCGAGGAACGGCGCCGCCAGGGGATGCGGCGCGGTGGGAGGGACGACGGCGTAGATCGTCCGGAGGACAGGCTCCCCGCTGATCACGGGCGTCGAGATCCCGGACAGCTGCCCGGCCAGCATGCGGGACACCAGAGTCACGGCCAGGTCCGCCGCCACGAGGCCCTGGATCGCGAGCGGATCCGCGGTGAGGTACGCAATCCGCGGCTCGAACCCGGCGGACACGCACGCGCGGTGGATCAGTCCGTCGCGCAGCGCGGCGATCCACGTGTCGCCCGCGAGGTCCGCGAGGCGTACTCGCCGCCGCGCGGCGAAGCGGTGCCGCGGTCCGACGCCGATGAGCATCGGCTCCTCGAGCAGATCGTGGCGACGGGTGCCTTCGTGCTCGCGGCGCGGGGCGGCCGAGTCCTGGAAGCACAGCGCGACGTGCAGGCGCCCGTCGCGCACCCCACCGACGAGCTCGTCGGTGCCGCCCTGGACGACGCTCACCTCGAGCGGCTCGGGCGAGAGTTGCGCGATCGCCGGCGGCACGATCGTCGCCAGGACCGTGGGGAACGCGCCGACTCGCAGCAGCCGGCGCTCCGCGGCAACGGCCTCGCCGAGCTGAGCCTCGGCCAGCCGAAGCCGCTCGGAGAGCGCGTCGGCGTGCGCGAGGAGCAGCTCGCCGGCGCCGGTCAGCGCGAAGCCGCCGCGACCGCGTTCGATCAGCCGCTCGCCGAGCTGGACTTCGAGCGCACGGATCTGCTGCGAGACGGCCGGCTGCGTGAGCGAGAGCGCCGCGGCTGCGCGCGAGAACGAGCGTTCCCGCGCGACCTCGCGGAAGGTGAGCAGCCGCCGCGGATCCAGCATCCACACAGCTTATAGCAATCAAAAAATCATTATTTGAAATAATGCATACTCGTCGTGACACTCGACGCATGTATGCAGTCAACGTCAAAGCAATGGTTCATTACTCGACCCTCGGCTCGCGCGCGGGCGATCCGACGCTCCCGTTCAAACCGTCCCGGCGCGCGCGTCTCGCCGCCGGGCTGCGGAGCCGCGCACCGAGGGCTAGAGCGGCAGCGTCGTCAGCGCAAACACGCACTGCAACGGCGCGCCGATGCGGATGACGCCCGAGGCGTCGCTCGTCACCGCGAGCGGCGCCGCGAGCGTTCCGGTTCCGTCCGCGTTCCAGAGCTGAAGGCGGAACGTCGCCGCGGGCGGCAGGCCGCCGATCGTGTACGTCGACACCGTCGCCGACGTCGTGTTGAGCAACGCGCCCTGGGTGTCGAGGCCGACGAGCGTCAGCTCTCCCTGCGGCCCCGCGAAGGCGGTGACGAGACGCGGTCCTTTCGCGCCGTCGACCGCGACCGCCTTCCACCCGGGCCGCGTCGTCGCCGTGAACAGCCGCGTGAGGTTGTAGACCGGCCGCAGCGGCCAGCCTTCCTGCGGCGGCCCGATCATCGTGTACGCCTGCGGCTTCGCGTCGTAGCGGCCGAAGTACGCGTCCCACTTCACCGCGCCCGCGAAGCCGAGCCGCGGCGCGAGCACGTCGAGCCACGCGTGCTGGAACGCGTTTGCGTTCGTGTTCCCGAGCGGCGCGCCGCCGTCGAACGTACCGGGGCCGGCGTCGCCGGGATCGCGATGGCCGCGGGCGCCGAACTCGGTGATGTAGAGCGGCCTGCGCTGCTCGGCGGGAAGCGCGTCGACGATTTGCCGCACCTCGGTGAGGCGGCGCTCGATCTTCTCCGGCGACCAGAAGTCCCAGTAGACGTGGATCGAGTACGCATCGAGGATGTCGCTCATCCGCGCGCCGAGGAACCGCAGCCAGTCGTTCTGCGTCTGGCCGAGAGGGCTCGGCTGCGCGACGAGGTCGCCGCCCATGAAGCGGATGCGGTCGCGCACGCCGTCGACGGCGAGCGCCGCGTCGAGCACGCGGTACAGGTGGTCGTAGGTCTCCATCGACACGCGGGTCGAGTTGACCTCGTTCTGCAGCGTCGCCCAGCGCAGGTTCGTCACACCGCGGTTCAGGACGAGATCCGAGAGCAGGTGCCCGAAGCGTGTGATCTCGACGTCGAGGTCGGATCCGGCGCTCGTCTGCCACGTGACGTCGATCGTCGCGCCGGCGCGCTGGGCGAGCTGCGCCGCGCGGACGAACGACTGCATGCGGTCGGCGTCCCAGAACGCGCTGCGGTGGAAGAACAGGCGGACGAACTGGGGCCCGAGCGCGGTCACCTTCCCCTCCATGTCGCCGACGTTCGCGTCGTCGACCCCTGCGGCCCGGCTGAGCGCGCTGTAGACGTTCTGGTTGAACTGCGCGCCGTACCCCGCGAACGAGTCGACGAGCACCCTTGTAGACCAGAGCACGAAGTCGGTCGCGGCAACGATCCTGGTCGCGGCGTTGTTCGCCGCGGCCGCGTCGCGGGCGACGCCGGCGCGAACCATGATCGTCGAGGTGCCGGCGGTGGGCACGGTCACGCTCAGGAGAACGTGCTTCTGCCCGCCGGGCGCGACGCGTACGGCAGGCGCGCTGGCCGGCTCGGCCGCGCCCGACACGCTGACGACGGCCTGGGCGGGTGCTCGCCCGGAGCGCTCGCGGAGCGTCACGTCGACCTGGAACGGCGTGCCGGCGGTGACCGACCGGGGGGCGTCGACCGCCGTCACGGCGACGTCCGGGCGCGCCGGGGCCGGCCGCTTCGAGGCGGCGTGGGCGTGACCCGCGCCCGCGAGCGCGGCTGCCGCGGCGAGCACCGTCGCGCCGATGAGACCCCGAACCATCTCCCGGTCTGTCGGCAGGAACGACGCTGTGGTTAAGCCACTATTGAGGCCGGAACCGGATTTACCAATCTCTTAGCCGGTTGTGGTGTGCTTCCATCCCGTCTAGACGATCCAGGAGGGCCCATGGCCGACGAGACCGCTGCCCCGCCCGACGACCTCGCGAGCAAGCT
>DASXTR010000339.1:0-4173 GCA_036505325.1 Gaiellaceae bacterium | reverse complement strand
GACCGGGAACGCCTCGACGGTCATGCCGGCGATCTTCTCGGGATCGCGCGCCCCCACGAGGCTGCGCTGTGGGAGCGGATAGCCCTCGATTGCCCGCAGCGTCTGCTCGCTCGCGTGCACGGGCCAGTGGCAGCCGTCGCGCAGCCCACCGGCGTGGTCGCGATGGGCGTGCGTGAGCAGCAGCGCCTCGACGTCGACCTGCGGGAGCCGGCCGAGCCAGTCTCGGCCGCAGTCGACGAGCAGCGCCCGCGCGCCGTGCGAGACGAGCAGGACGCTGTGACGGCGGTGCCGGCCGGAGCGCAGCGTGATCTCGCCGCGCGTGCCGAGGAAGCGAACGTTCACGCAGTTTCGAGCGCGCGGCAGGCCTCGGCGAAGCGTTCGCGGATCCGGGCGGCGTCTGCATCGTCGGCCAGCCGCGTATGGCAGAAATCGAGGCGAAGCGGGACGATCTCGATCCCCCGCACGCGGTCGCGATCGAGGTCGACGAGGAAGAGCAGGCCGAGGTCGTTCCGCAGCACCGGGTCGACGGCGTAGTCGTCGAGGAAGTCGCCGAGGTCGTAGAGGATCCCGTCCTCGACACCGTGGAAGACGTGTGCCGAGTGGCCGGCGACGAGCGTCGCGCCGGCGGCGCGGAGGTCGCGGGCAGCGCGGCGGATGCGCGGCAGCGGAGCCGCTGCCATGTTCGGACCCCAGTGCGGCGTCACCAGCACGGCGTCGGCCTCGACCGCGGCGATCGCAGCCGGAAGCCAGTCGAGCCCGTACGCGATTCCAGGTGTCGCTTGCCCGGCGGCGTATTCGCGCGGATGGTCGGCGCAGCCGAAGACGGCGAGCCGCAGTCCGCCGGCCTCGAGCAGCGCCGGCGCGCGCGCCCAGTCGCGGTCGGCGCCCGCACCGACGGCTGCGATCCCCGCGTCCCGAAGCAGCGCGATCGTGTCCAGCAGCGCTTCGGCGCCGTAGTCGAGCGCGTGGTTGTTCGCGAGCGTCACGCAGTCGACGCCGAGGCGCTGCAGCACCGCGGTCGCCTCGGGCGGCGCGCGGAAGAAGAAGGGCTTGCCCGGCTGGCGCACACGCTCGCCACGCCCGGAGATGCAGCACTCGAGGTTGAGCACGAACAGATCGGCCTCGCGCGCGACCGCGACCACCTCGTCCGCGACGAGCGCCTCCGCCCCGCGTTCAGCGATCGCCTCGGCGACCTTCCGCCCGAGCATCGTGTCGCCGACGAGCGCCAGCCTCAATGCACGAGCAGGACGTCGCGCTCGGCCTTGCGCGCGACCGTCTCCTCGACCGGCCGTGCCAGCAGCCGCTCGACGAAGCCATGCTCTTCGCGGCCGACGACGATGAGATCGGCGTGACGCTCCTCCGCCACCTCGAGCAGCCGTTCGGCAGCCGTGCCCATCTCGGCGACGTACTCGACGTCGAGCCGCCGCCGCGCGAGCGTCGCACGCGCTTGATCGAGCAGGCGCTCGGCGAGCGCGGTCGGCGCGACCGCAGGCTCGGGCTCCGCCGGCGGCGGGAGCGGACCCAGCATCGGGCCCGCGGCTCCGCCCGGGGTCAGCATCGGCCACTCCGGCCCAAGCCCCGGCTCCTCGACGGGCACGTGCGCTGAGCGGGAGACGCTGACGACCACCAGCCGGGCAGCGAGCGCTTGGGCGAGCCCCGCAGCCCGGTCGAGCGCGCGCTTGGCGGCCTCCGAGCCGTCGTATCCCACGACAATCGTCTCCATGTTTGGTCACATACCCCGTAGGGCTCGTTTGACTCTCGCCGCAGCGGTGTTCAGGCCTTGTGTACTCATGGATCGCCGCCTGGAGCGCGCGGTCACCGCACGCGAGTTTCGTTCTCGCGCCGGCGGAGCTCGTAGAGGCCGTCGAAGAGCGCGGCGGTCTCGCGCAAGAGCTCCGCATCGTCTCTTGTGAGCGCCAGCCCCCGGACGACGAGCTCGAGGCCGGGCGCTTCGGGGGCGTCGTAGCGGTCGTCGTGGAGGTCTGCCTCGTGGACGATGCGGGCGATGTCGTGCAGGGCCGGGTCGTCGAGCTCGTAGCGGTCGAGGAACGTCTCGAAGCTGCAGGAGCCTGCGTGGTGCGAGAGCTCGGCGCCGCGCATGTCGAACGCCGTGGCGTCACTCGGTATGTCGTCGGGATCGTCGACGAAGACGAACTCGGCGTCGGGGTCGACGAAGCGGGAGATGAGCCAGGCGCATGCGACACGGTCGACGTGGCAGTGGCTGCGCGTCGCCCACCTCACCGGGCAACCTCCACCTTTTGTGCGAGGTCCTCGACGGCGCGTCGGGCCAGCTCGCGCCGCGGCGGGTGGAAGTGGTCGCGCGTGTCGATCGCGTGCAGCGTGCGGCGCAGCTGTTGCACGGTGCGCCGGCTCGCCGGCTTCGATCGCTTCGCGGCCTTGTTCGCGGCGTCGATGACCGCGCCGTAGTCGGCTGCGACCGCTTCGGTCATCCGCCCGACGAGCGCTCGCTCCTGCGCCGCCGTGCCGGGGGTCGCGATCCAGACGGAGGCGTCGCCGCCGGCCTCGAGCACCTCCTCTGCGGCCCACTCGAGCTGCTCGCGGGTATCCGGTGTGAACGGGAGGGCGACCAGGCCGTCGAGGAGTTGCGCCGCGCCGAGACGCCTGAGACGGCGCCAGAGCGCGATCCGCGGCGTCGACGGCTCGCGCGGCAAGCGGTAGGCGAGCAACACCCAGTCGGTTGTGCGAGGGGCCGGCAATCCGCTTGACAGCCTAGCGCAACCGTGGTTTCGTTTGTAACCGTGGTTTCACCACTTCGTGCGCGAAAGGAGCAACGACATGCGCTGGGTGACGCGTGAACGACCGAAGACCGATCGAATCGCCTGTCCGTGGCTGATCCGCAACTTCATCGACCGCGACGCCGAGTTTCTCTACGTGCCGGCCGAGCAGGTACTCGAGGTCGCAGAACGTGAAGACGCCCGCTCGTACGACGCGCCCGGGGCGGAGTTCACGCATCGCGATGGGCTGTGCTCGTTCGAGGTGCTCGTCGAGGAGTACGACATCGAGGACCCGGCAGCGCGGCTGCTCGCGCGGATCGTCCACGGCGCCGACATCGCCGACGACCGTGACGCGACGCCGCAGTCGCGCGGGTTGCTCGCGGTCGCCGAGGGCTTCCACCTACTCGAGCTCGACGACCACCGCCAGCTCGAGCTGAGCCTGCCGGTGTACGACGCGCTCTATGCGTGGTGCAAGGCCCAAGTGCGGGCATGACGCTCCACCGAGTCCGGTTCGTCGCCGTGCCGCCGGGACCGAGGAGCGGGTTCGACCACGCGGACGTCAGCTGTGCCCTCCGCAGGATGTACGTCGCGCACACGGGCGCCGACTGCGTCGACGTCTTCGACTCCCGTCGCGGGCGATTCCTGCGCTCGTTGCACGGCCTTCCCGGCGTCGCAGGCGTGCTCGTCGACGACGAGCACGACCGGATCTTCACGACCGACCGCGGCGCCGCCGACGTGAGCGTGTTTCGCTGTTCCGACGAGCGGCTCCTAGGCCGGGTCGACGTCGGACCGCATCCGAACGCCCTCGCCTACGACCGGCGCCGCCGGCGCCTCTACACGTTCAACCTCGGCGAGCCTCTGGGCGAGAACTGCACGGTGTCGGTCGTCGATGTGGGGTCGATGTGCGTCGCGCACGAGCTTCGGCTGCCCGGCCGACCACGGTGGGCGCTCTACGACGCCGAGCGCGACCGCGTCTACGCGAACATCCGCGATCCGCCGCAGGTTGTCGTCATCGACGCGCAGCGCATCGCCGTCGACGCGGCGTTCGCGGTCCCGAGCGAAGGGCCGCACGGGCTCTGGCTCGACAACGGGCGCCTGTTCTGCGCCGCCGACGGGGGCCGGCTCGTCGTCCTCGAACCCGACGGCGGCGAGGTCCTCGCGAGCATGCCGCTGCCGGGAGTGCCCGACGTGGTCATGCACGATCCCAGCCTGCGCCGGCTGTATGTGGCCGTCGGGGATCCCGGCCTCGTCTGCAGCTTCGACAGCGCGAAGCTCGAGCTCGTGGAGATCGTCGCCACGGAAGCGGGTGCACACACCATGGGCTGGGATCCCGACCGCCGCCGCCTCTGGGTCTTCTGCCCCACGAGTCACGGGGCGGCGATCTACGAGGAACGAGCCTGAGCGCGGACGCGCGTCGCATCGTCGCCGCTCAGGCTGC
>DASXTR010000338.1:0-4829 GCA_036505325.1 Gaiellaceae bacterium | reverse complement strand
CCGTGCTCGGCGGTGCAGATCCAGTAGGTGTCGATCGCCTTCACGTGCCGCGGGTCCGCCTCGCCGCGCCAGCGCAGGAGGAACTTCTCGGCCGCCGTCTTGCCCTGCTCGACGACCTCGTCGGGCACAGCGTCGGTCTTGCCGTCGGCGACGCGGGCCGAGCGGGCGACGATCGACATCATCATCGCGGAGAGCCGGCCGAGGTCCTCGCGCGCCTGCTCGTCCGAGACCTCGTTCAGCTTCCCGAGAGTCCACTCGCCGGCGAGGCGCGCCGTCTCGGCCTGGAGGTCGGCGGGCGCGTTGCCGCTGAGCTTCGCGGGCTCGTACGGCTCCGGGTCCGGCATCTTCACGTTCAGGTCGTTGTCGACCAGCAGGCCCCAGACGTTCTCGTAGGGATACCGGCCGACGAGGTCCTCGATGTCGACGCCGCGGTACCGGAGCGAGCCGCCCTCGCGGTCCGGCTCCGCGATCTCAGTCTCGACGGCGACGATCCCCTCGAGCCCAGGCCGGAAGTCGTTCACGGGGCGAACGCTACCGAATGCCTGTCGGGAAGCGCGGTGAGAGCCGGTTATGTGGGGGCGCGCTCGCGCGCGCCCCACACCACGATCGAGTTAAGGAAGGCGAACGTACTGCGACAGGAACGCGCGCGCTCCCGCCGTGTCGACGCGGTACGCGAAGCTCTGCTTCGTGCACGCGTCGTCGCCGTGCGAGGTGACGCCGACGATCGTCGACTCGAGCAGCTCCGGGCCGCCCGAGTCGCCGTGGCAAGTGCCGCCGGCGCGGGCCGAAAGTCGAAGCTCCGTCTTGGACACGCCCGCGACGTCGGCGATCGTCCACCGCCGCGTGAAGTCGAACGTGAAGGACGGGTCCTTCTTGTCCGCCGCCGGCTGATCCGCACCGTAGCCGACAGCAACGACGCTGTCCGGCTTCGTGGCGTCGAGCGCACCCGCGCGCGGAAGCGCGAGCGGCGTCACCGACGTGACCGGCGCGTCGAGGACGACGACCGCGAGGTCGTGCGAGTCATGCTTGTCCTGCCCGAAGAGCGGATCGGTGTGCGCCGTGCCCGTGAGCAGCCGCGAGCCGGAGCTCCACTGCGACGCGAAGGAGACCCACACGCGGGCCGAGGACAGACCGGCGGTGCAGTGGCCGGCCGTCAGGAACACGGTGGACGAGACGAGCGTGCCTGAGCACGCCGGCTCGGGCCCGTTCCCGCGGTCTGCCAGCAGCAGGCCGACGGCCGGGTGCGCCCCGCCGTCCACGGTGCCGCCGGTGATCCCGAGTGCGGGAGCGGAGAGCGCGAGTGCCGCGACCGCGACTATGAGGAACCGCAGAAACAACAGAAAAACCTCCTTCTGACCTGACCTGGGACGGAGCGACAGCGCTTAGCTGCCGCTCGAGAAGCCGTAGTCCACGCCCTTGGCCTTTGCAACGACCGCGGCGAGAGCGAGGACGATAAGCATCACAGAGATGAAATCGACATGCTTCTTCATGGAGTTCACCCCCTTTTCGAGTGGCTAGAAATGGAAGTCCTGGAGCGCCTCGGCGGCGCGCCGGTAGAGGTCGGCGGCGGCATCGACGTCGCCGAGGAGCCGGTAGGCGTCCCCCTGCGCCGTCCAGACGGCCGCAACGTGCGAGCGGGACCCGAGGCGCTCGAATGTCCATTCGGCGGCTGCGAAGGCCTGGTTCGCCTCGACGGTGCGGCCCTGGTCGAGCAGCGCCCGGCCGAGGACGAGGTGCACGTTGCCGAGCTCGTCGAGGTAGTCGTCGCGGCGCTCGAGGATTGTGAGCGCGTGCCGCGCCTGCTTCTCCGCGAGCTGCGGGGCGCCGCACCGGAGGTGCACCTGTGCCAGCGACGACACCGCCTGGGCGGCGTCCGCCTCGTTCCCCACCTCGAGGGCCAGCGCGAACGACTGCTGTAGCAAGGCGACCGCCTCCGCGGCGTCGCCGAGCAGGAACTGGAGGCCGCCGAGGTTGTTGAGGATCCGCGCCTCGGCCCCCCGGTCCCCGATTTGCGCGTACGCGTCACGCGCCGCCTCGGCGTAGAACCGGCCGAGCAGCGCGTCGCCGCCGCGCTCCGCGATCAACGAGCACTGGAAGAGGGCATCGGCGCGACCCCGCTCGTCGGCGGCCGCTTCCGCGAGTTCAAGCGACCGCTCCGCGTCTGCACGCGCGGCATCCCACTCGCGCTGGACCTGGTAGCAGCGCGAGCGCCAGTCGAGCACGCGCGCCCGGAGCCCGTCGCTCGAGCCCATGAGCCGGAGCGCCTCGGTGAAGAGCAGGATCGCGTTCGAGGTCCGGCCGGTCTTCGATCGGCAGCAGGCCAGGCGGAAGAGCGCCTCGCCGCGCGCCGCGTCGTCGAATACAGGCGCTTCGGCGAGCGACCGCGCCCGCTCGAGGAGCGACTCCGACAGGGCCAGGTCTCCGACGTACATCCGCGCCCACGACTCCGCGAAGAGCACGCGCAGCGCGAGCTCCGGCTGGGACGTCGCGGGCACGTTGATGTCGCCGACCGCCTCGATCGCGTCGGCGTACTGCGAGCGCTCGATCAGCACCTCGACGTTCCGGAGCGCCCGTTCGTTCAGGGCGCGTGCGTCCGTCGGCACCCAGGTCGTGGGCGAGACGGGAGGAAGTGCGAGCGGGGCCGCAGAAGCACTCAAGACTCACGCACTGAAGGCGATCCGGCCACTCGCGTCGATCACCGCCGCCGGGCCGCGGGGATCCCGGTTCCGGGTGAGGGAGGCACCCCGACGTGTGTACGATCGGCCGCCGATGGCGCATCGCGTCACTCTCATCCCCGGCGACGGAACCGGCCCCGAGCTCACTGAGGCGACTCGCCGCGTTCTCGAGGCGACGGGCGTCGACTTCGAGTGGGACATCCAGCCGGCGGGGGAGGAAGTAATGCACGAGCACGGCGGCAACCCGCTGCCGGAGGGGACGCTCGAGTCGATCCGGCAGAACGGCGTCGCCCTCAAGGGCCCGATCACGACGCCGGTCGGAGGCGGTTTCAGATCGGTGAACGTCGGCCTGCGGAAGAGCCTCGACATGTTCGCGCAGGTGCGGCCGTGCAAGAGCTACCCGGGCGTCCGCTCGCGGTTCGACGACGTCGACCTCGTGATCGTCCGCGAAAACACTGAGGATCTGTACGCGGGCATCGAGTACGAGCAGGGCACACCCGACGCAGAGGAGCTGATCGCCTGGATCGAGTCGAAGGGCGGCAGGCTCCGCCACCGTGACGCCGGGATCTCGATCAAGCCGATCTCGATCACGGGGACGCGCCTCATCTTCGAGTTCGCGTTCGACTACGCGCGCCGCATGGGACGCCGAAAGATCACATGTGTCCACAAGGCGAACATCATGAAATTCTCGGACGGGCTCTGGCTGCACACGGCACGCGCCGTCGCGGAGGAGCACCCCGACATCGAATTCGACGACCGCATCGTGGACAACATGTGCATGCAGCTCGTCCAGCGCCCGGAGGAGTACGACGTCCTCGTGCTGCCGAACCTCTACGGCGACGTCCTCTCCGACCTGTGCGCCGGGATGATCGGCGGCCTCGGCATGGCGCCGGGGGCGAACTTCGGCGAGAACGTCGCCGTGTTCGAGCCGACGCACGGCTCGGCGCCGAAGTACGCGGGCCTGAACAAGGTCAACCCGATGGCCGAGCTCCTGTCGGGCGTGCTGATGCTGCGCCACCTCGGCGAGACCGAGGCCGCCGACGCCGTCGAGCACGCGATCACGGAGGTGATCCGCGAGGGCCAGAGCGTCACCTATGACATGAAGCCGACCCGCGACGACCCGACCGCCGTCGGGACGAGCCAGGTCGCCGACGCGATCATCGACAAGCTCGGGGCGCGGGTGTGAGCGACCGGCGGAGGGTCACTGTTGTCGGTGCAGGCAACGTCGGCGCGACCTGCGCGCAGGTGCTCGCGCAGCGGGACTACGCCGACGTCGTGCTCGTCGACATCAAGGAAGGTCTCCCGCAGGGCAAGGCACTCGACATCAACCAGATGGGCGCGGTGCTCGGCTACGAGCCGAATGTCACCGGCTCGAACGATTACGGGCCCACCGCCGGCTCCGACGTCGTGGTGATCACGGCGGGCCTCCCGCGCTCGCCGGGGATGAGCCGCGACGACCTCGTGACGACGAACGAGAAGATCGTCAAGGACGTCACCGAGAAGGCGATCGCCGCGAGCCCCGACGCGATCCTGATCGTCGTCTCGAATCCGCTCGACGCGATGTGCCACGTCGCGAAGAACGTCTCGGGCTTCCCGAAGGAGCGTGTGTTCGGCCAGGCGGGGATCCTCGACACCGCGCGCCTCCAGACGTTCATCGCGTGGGAGACGGGCGCGTCGGTGAAGGACGTCACGGCGGTCGTCCTCGGCGGCCACGGCGACCAGATGGTGTCGGTCGTCAGCGCGACCTCGGTCGGCGGCGTGCCGCTGCGCAAGCTCGTGTCCGAGGACAGGATCGAGGCGATGGTCGAGCGCACCGCGAAGGGCGGCGGCGAGGTCGTGCAGCTGCTCGGCACATCGGCCTGGTACGCGCCGGGCGCCGCGTCCGCGCAGATGGTCGACTCGATCGTGCTCGACGAGAAGCGCGTGCTCCCCTGCACGGCGTATCTCGAGGGCGAGTACGGGATCGACGGCCTGTACATGGGCGTCCCGTGCAAGCTCGGCTCGAAGGGAATCGAGCAGATCGTCGAGATCGACCTCGACGAGAACGAGCAGGAAGCGCTGCGCAAGTCGGCGGACGCCGTGCGCGACGTGGTCGGCGTCCTCACGACCTAGCCGGTCTCAGCGCAGCAGCGTCGTCAGCGTCCTGCTTCCCGC
>DASXTR010000337.1:0-16208 GCA_036505325.1 Gaiellaceae bacterium | reverse complement strand
GTTCTGGAGCTCGATCGCCGGCGCCGTGCGGTTCTGGGCGCAGGAGGTCTACGGCGACATTCGCAACTGGGCCGTCCCGGGAGCATCCCGGAACGACCGCACGCGGCACCTGGCCGAGTACCTGATGCACGGCGCCGAACTGGCGGCGGCGCACGACGACGCGGTCACCGAGCCCGCCCACGAGCTGATGGAGCGGACGTACGTGCCGCTCGCGAACGCCGCCTGGCCGTGGCCGAACGCCTTCGGCTACACGGACGTGACCGCCGAGCTGATGGAGTCGTACGTGTCGGAGCAGGTGTATGCCACGCGGCATTACGCCGGCGCACACCCGAACGGGGCGCCCGACGGCCGCATGGGGTTCGCCTGGGCGCCGCGCGTCGTCCCGCCGGCGAAGACGATCGACACGGCGGCCACGCAGCTCGTCCTCGACCGAATCGCCGGCGCGCTCGGCGACTCGTACGCGCAGGGCGGGTCGTCGCAGACGGGAGCCTGCGGCACCTCAGGCGACCACGACTGGTGCGAGGGCGAGCTCGCCGGCGCCGGGTTCGTCGACGGCTGGAGCTCCTTCTCGGGTCGCTGAGGGCGGACGCGCCCGCCGCCGCGCGCGCGTGCGGCGGCGGGCGCTACCCGCGGCCCCAGGACGGCTCGTTCGACAACCCGTTCGACGGCGAGAAGGCGGGCGGGCTGCGACGCTCGCTCGACGAGCCGTCGGCCGGGACGATCGCGAGGAAGCCGCCGAGGTCGACGACGACGCGCGTCCCGTCCGGCGACCAGGCCGGGTCGCGCCCGCTGAACGACGTCAGCCTGACGACATTCGCCCCGTCGGCGGCGTCCGCCGCGAAGACGCCGACGCCGTCCTGCGGGACGGCGCGGTAGGCGATGCGGCGACCGTCGGGCGAGTAGGCGGGCATGCGGTCGGGCGTCGGCCCGCTCGTGATCCGGTGCGCCCCCGAGCCGTCGGGCGCAGCCGCCCAGATGTCGCCGTCGCGCTCGAAGGCGATCGCCGAGCCGTCGGGCGACCACGCGGGCTGGGCGCCGGTCGCGACGAGCTTGCGGACCGCACCGGTGCGAGCGTCCACGATCTCGATCCGGCGCCCGCCGACGGCGATCGCCAGCGCGGACCCGTCCGGCGACCATGCCGGATCGAAGCCGGAGTGGAGGCGGCGCTCCTGTCCGCCGCCGAGCGGACGGACCCAGACGGCGCCCCGCCGGTCGAACGCCACCAGCCGCCCGTCCGGCGAGAGCGCGGGCGCGGTGTCCTCGAAGGTGTTGTGGGTGAGCGCGACCGCGCGCCCCGTCCCCGCATCGGCGGCGTAGATCTCGCGGTCGTTCGTCCAGACCGCGGTGAAGACGAAGATCCGGCTGCCCACCCACACGGGCGGCCCGTTCGGATGGTGCTCCGGCCACCGGACACCGAGCGGGCGCGCGCCGCGTCCGCGCGCGTCCGCCACGACGACGCCCTTCCCGGCTGCGACCGCGATCTCGTCGCCGGTCGGCGCCCACGCGATCGGCTGTGTCGGCTTCTCGCCGAGCGTGAGTCCGCGGGCGACCGTCGTCCGGCTGCGGCCGGCGAGCTCGACGACGACGAGATCCCACCGGGCGTACGACCGCTCCGCCAGCACCGCCAGACGGCGGCCGTCGGGCGAGAACCGGACCGCCGAAGCCTCGGCGAGCAGCCGCCCGGCCCCGCGGTAGACCACGCGCCGTCGCCGGAGGTCGCGCACGCTCAGGACGCCCTCGCTCGAGATCGTGGCCGCGAGCCGGCCGTCCCGCGACCAGTCGGCGGCCTCGACGCCGTCCGCCACGCGGACGCGCCCGCTACCGATCGTGACGATGTCGAACGCACTGCCGTCGTCGACGACCGCGAGCCGCGTCCCGTCCGCCGACCACGAGGCGCTCCGCACGTTCGAGACGAACACCGGCCGCCCGCCTGCAGCCGGGACGATGCCGATCTTGGGACCGAGGTAGGGGAACGCGATGCGGCTGCCGTCGGGGGACCACGTCACGTCGGTGAACGGCTGCACGTTGTCTGACGCGTAGAGCAGGCGTGCGCCGGTGCCGTCGCTCCGGGCGACGAAGACTCCTGGGGGGCCTTGCTCGCGCCACGCGATGTACGCGACGCGACGTCCGTCCGGCGACGCCGTCCCGGTCTGGCCGCCGCGCATCAGGATTCGCAGCGTTCCCGTGCGCGTGTCGACGACGTCGAGGTGCGTTCCGAGCTCGGGCGAGCGGCTGCTGGCGAACACGATCAGCTCGCCCGGCGCGGTGGCCCCTCCGCCCGCGGAGCCGGTCGCTACCGCCACGGCGAGCACGGCGAGCGCGCGCATGTCCGCTCAGTTCCCGTGGAGACGCGCACGCAACCGCAGAACGCGAAGGACGTGCGCATCGAGCTCGCCGCGGCCCGCAAGCGGGAGCAGGGCCTGCACCGCGCGCTCCGCGTGCGCCGGGCTGGTGAAGAGGAGCATGTCGGCTCCGGCCCGCGCCGCCTGGCGCGCCCAGCGCTCGACGGGTGCGTCGTGGACGATCGAGAGCGAATCGGTGATCGCGACGCCGTCGAAGCCGGTCGCGCGCAGCCGCCGGTAGGTCGACGGCTCGAGCGAGGCGCGGAACCGCGTCCCGTAGAACGCGTGGCCCACCATCACGCACGGCACGCCGGCGCGAACGACCGCCCGGAACGGCGCGAGGTCGCGCGGACGCACGTGCGCGTCGACGTGCGGGCGTTCGTCCGTCGAATACGCGGCCGTGCCGAGGCCGGGGAAATGCTTCACACACGCCGCGTCCCCGAGCCCGCCCGCGAACGCGACGCCAAGTGACCCGCGGCGAAACTGGCGCGAACCGAGCGGCCCGTCGGGCGCGTCGAGCACCGGCGCGAGGTCGACGTCGACGCCCTCGCGGCGGAGCGCGCGTCGTGTCGCCGCACCGGCGGCGAACGCCTGGCGCCGCGTCCTGAAGTCGCGTGCGGCGAGCGCGGGCGGTGCCGCCGGAAACGCCTTCACCGCGCCGCCCTCCTGGTCGGCGAACCGGATGCCGGCTGCGCCGTAGAAGACGCCCGGATGCTCGGTCGTCACGACCATGACGCGCGCCTTCTGCTCCGGCGACATCGTGAGCGCGAGCAGCAGTACCTGGAGGGACGCCCAGAAGTGCACGCCGGTAGGCTAGGCCGCGATGGACTTCGAGCTCACCGATGAGCAGCGTCTGATCCAGGACACGGTGCGGTCGTTCGTCGACGAGCGCGTTCTGCCCGTCGCCGTGCAGAACGACATCGACCACAAGCTCGACCTCGAGCTGATCGAGGGCATGGCCGAGCTCGGGATCCTCGGGATCGTGATCCCGGAGGAGTACGGCGGCGCCGGCCTCGACTTCGTCTCGGAGGCGCTGGCGTGTGAGGAGATCGAGCGCGGGGAGGCAGCGTTCCGGACGTTGATCTCGGTGCACGTCGGCCTCAACTCGCTCTCGCTGCTCCGCTACGGGACGGAGGAGCAGAAGCAGCGCTGGCTCGCGCCGCAGGCGCGCGGCGAGAAGCTCGCGTGCTTCGGGCTCACGGAGCCCGGCGCCGGGTCGGACGTCGCGTCGATGCGCACGACCGCGCGCCGCGAGGGCGACACGTACGTCCTGAACGGCCAGAAGAACTGGATCTCGTACGCCTCGGTCGCCGACCACGCGCTCGTGTTCGCGAAGACGGATCCGTCCGCCGGGCACAAGGGGATCAGCGCGTTCGTCCTCGAGAAGGGGATGCGCGGGCTCAGCTCGCGCGACACCGAGCACAAGCTGGGGATCTGGGCGGGATCGACCGGCGAGCTCTTCTTCGAGAACGTCGAGGTGCCGGCGGCGAACCTCGTCGGCGAGGAAGGGCAGGGCTTCGAGATCGCGATGTACGGGCTCGACCAGGGCCGGTTCACGGTCGCCGCCGGCGCCTGCGGTGTCATCCGCGCCTGCCTCCAGCGGTCGGCCGAGTACGCGCGCGAGCGCGAGACGTTCGGGCAGCCGATCGGCAAGTACCAGTTCGTCCAGGACATGATCGCGACGATGGTGCTCGGCTACGAGACGTCGAAGCTGCTCGTCATGCAGGCCGCGTGGATGAAGAACGAGGGGAAGCGAAACACGCGCGAGACGTCGCTCGCGAAGTGGCACGCGACGGAATCGGCGTTCGAGGCGGCGAACCTCGCGATCCAGATCTTTGGCTCGTACGGCTACTCGGCCGAGTACGGCATCGAGCGCTACTTCAGGAACGCGCGCGCGCCGATCATCTACGAGGGTACGACGCAGATCCACAAGATGATGCAGGCCGAGCACGCGCTCGGCTTCCGCGCGCTGAACGGTCGCGGCGGCGACGTGTCGCCGCTCTGCTCGTGGGCGCCGGCACTCTCGCCGGTGCACACGTTGTCCTAGGCGGCCGTGTCACACTCGGCCAGCTGTGGAGGACTCGTCACGCTCTTGTTGCAAAGGACAACTTGCCGATGCGGTCACCTCCAGTTACCTCTACCTCATGGCACACCGCATCCAGATCACACTCAGCGACGAGCAGTATGAGTTCCTCAAAGCGGAAGCCGACCGGTCGAGCGTTTCGATCGCCGAACTGATCCGGCGGGCGATCGACACCGTCTACGGCATCCTCGGTTTCAAGAAAGTGCACTTGATCATGCATACCCTCGGACGCCGTTCGGGGCTCCGGATCGACGACCCAGACCTCCGCTACTAAAGCTCGCTCTGCTCGTGGGCGCCTACGCTCGTGCTGGTTCATTGCGAGCCGTCGGTACGGCGCGTTGCGCAGTCAACCGCTGTAGTCGAACGCGCCGATCGCGGTGTACTGGCCCGAGTGGTCGAGTGCAATCGCGTCGGCGATTCGGAACACCTTCGAGCGGGCGAGGTCGGCGTGCTTCACGATGATGCCCTGCGGCAGCACCGCGCCCGGCGTCACCTCGGCGCCGGTGACGGGATTCGCGATTGGCTCGAGCTCGAGCTCGACGATCTCGCCGATGCGGAGCCGCGATCGGATCCCGTCGAGCGCGACGTCGTACGACGCGAGGACCGGGCCGTGGACGGTCGGCCACGTCCAGGCCAGGACGCCCCACGGACCGCCGACGTCGCCGCCGACGAGCGTCTCGACTGCCTGCCGCTGCGCATCGTCGGCCCGCTCGTCGACGAGCACGACCGCCTCCCCGTCACCGTGGTGGATCGCGCCCGGCCACTTCACGTAGACGGAGAAATTGAGGTCGTCGAGCCGCACGCCGTCGAAGTCGCCCTCGTCGACGTGCCACGTCCAGCCGCCCTCGCAGAAGCCGCGCGACGGGAGCGCGTTGAAGTTGCACGGACAGCCGTAGTCGCAGTTACAGGCGACGATCATCGTTCCCCGCAGCGTCCACTGCGCCATCGCTCCTCCCTTTCACCCGGCCGCCGCGACGACGGCGGCGGACACGATCAACACAAGTCCGAGCGCCGCCGCGACGGTCTCGCCCCGCGGCAGCGTCTTCTCCACGACGACGGCGAGCGAGATCGCCGCCGCCCATTCGAGCCCCATCGCGCCCACGCCCACGAGCACCGCCATCAGCGCCCAGCAGCAGCCGACGCAGTACGCCCCGTGCGCGACGCCGACCCGTAGCGCACCGCGCCACCCGGGCCGCCACAGGCGGACGAGGAGGTCGAGCGGGCTCCGGCAGCGACCGAGGCACGCGCGCTTCAGCGGCGTCAACTGGTAGATCCCGGCCGCCGCGAGGACCGTCGCGACGGCCCACGAGGGGACGGACTCGACGTCGGTCGCCCGCACGACCGCGAAGGCGGCGAGCCCCGTCGCAGCCCAGACGGCCAGGTACCCGGCGACCAGGACCCCTGCCGGCGCGCGCCGCGACCCGCGCACGAGCAGGACGAGGGGTGCGATCGACGGCAGCATCATCGCGGTCATCATCAGCGTCCACGCGCCGACGAAAGGCACGGGATCCATCTCCATCCCCTCGCCGCGGCCGATCAGCGCTACCCATGCCGCGGCCGTGACGCCCGCGAGGGCCGCGAGCGCCGCGACCGATGTCCGGCCGGGTCGCGCGACATGCTGCACGGGAGAGAGCCTAAGGCATCGCTTGTCGATGCCGACCAGCAGAGGACAACCGGGCTTTGCCCGGTTGTCCTCCTAAAGCTCGCCGTCGAAGTAGTCGACCGCATCGCCGCGGCGGAAGAGCTGCGAGACCTCGCCGTCGCCCGACCAGACGCCGACCTTACTCGAGTCCGGATAGACCGTCACCGCGGTCTTCGCCTTCGTCGAGAGCAGCGCGACGCGCACACGGTCGTCCGTGCGGTTCGTGACCTTGTGCGCGCCCTGCGGGCCCGACGGGAACACCACCGTGTCCCACGGCTCGAGCTTGTCCTCCCCCTCCGGGTGCCGGAGCGTCGGCCTGCCGTCGAGCACGATCAGCCACTCCTCATCGGGATACTCGTAGTGGTACGGGCAGATGCTCTCGCCGGGTGGAAGCTCGTAGACCGAAAGGCCGAGCGAGGACGCGCCGATCAGCAGCCCGACACGCGCGTAGGACGGGCGGTACCCCGGCGGATCGTCGTCGTCCTTCGCGAGTTCGACCTCGAACAGGTTCGCAGGCCCGCTCACTCGCCCTCCCAGTAGTCGACCGCGTCGCCGCGCCGGAAGTCCAGCCGGTCGCCGGCGCTGCCGCGGCCGGGGCGCGTGCCGACCTTGTCGCTGTCGGGGTAGACGGCGATCGACGGCGACCGGTTCGCCGACAGAATCAGGACGCGACCCGGGCCGCGCACCGCGTGCGCGCCGTCGGGCCCCGAGGGGAAGCACACCACGTCGCCCGGCCGCAGCTCCTGTTCGCCACCCGGGCTCCGCAGGATCGGAGTCCCGTCGAGTACGAGCAGCCACTCCTCGACGCCGTGATGAAAGTGGTACGGAAACGTCTGGTCACCCGCGGCGAGCTCGTAGACGCTGCCGCCGATCTGCTCCGCACCGAGACGCTCGCCGACCGCCGTCGCGCGGTGACGGTAGCCATCGCGGTCGGACGTGTGCTCGAGCTCACCTCCCAGGAGGTTGAAACGCTCCACGCGGCCTAGTATCGCGGTCGTGCTGGCGCTCGTCTCGCTCGTCGTCGCGCTCACACTGCCCCAGAACGGCGTGCTCGCGCCCGGACGCAGCCTCGGCGGCGCCCACCTCGGCGACACACGCGCGGCGGTTGTTGCCCGATGGGGAAGCAACTACGGCGTCTGCCGCGGCTGCGAGCGGCCGACGCTGTACTGGAACTACAGGCGGTTCGACCCGCAGGGCGCCGGCGCGACCTTCCGGCGCGGCCGCGTCGTCGCGCTCGTCACGCTGTGGGCACCCTCGGGATGGAAGACGACGAAGGGCCTGCTCGTCAACGACAACGAGGCGCGGGTCACCGAGCTCTACAGCGCGCTCCCACGCGTCAGCTGCGAGGGCTACGACGCGCTCACCCTGCGGTCGCGCGACGCCGTGACGGCGATCTACGTGCGGCTCGGCGCGGTCTGGGGATTCGGTCTCATGCGCCCATCGGAGCCCCTCTGCCGCTAGATCGCTCGGCGTGCATCAGGCGCACGACGATCGGGATCGCGCCGATCACGGGGACCGCGCACATCGGCCACAACGCGCGGTAGCTCGTCAGGTCGATCGCCGCTCCGGCGAGGACCGGCCCGACGATGAGGCCGATGCCCTTCGTCGTCGTCGCGAGACCGGACGCGGCCCCGCGGTGCTCGAACGGCATCAGCTTGAAGAGGAGGCCCCAGGCAAGCGTCATCACCGTTCCCCCCGCGATCGCAACGACGAACACGACGCCGAGGTACCAGTAGTGCCACGTCGTCGCCAGCCCGCCGAACAGGAGCCCGCCGCCGTAGACGAACGACGAGATGAAGATCATGCGGCCGAGCCCGACGCGATCGCCGAGCCGACCCGCGCCGACGGCCGCGACGACGTAACCGGCCGCGACGACCGCGAGCACGATCGACGAGACGCGCGCCGGCTCGTGCAGGAACTTCACGAAGTAGTTGACGACCGACACACGCGCCGCAGCGAAGGTCGCCTCCCACGCCGCGTTCGCCGCCAGGAATGCGCGCACCTCCGGAAACCGCTGCAGCACGCGCCAGCTGCGCGACAGGTACTCGCGCGTACCCTCGTACACGGCGCCGTAGCCGCCGTCCTCGCGCACGAGGGCGACGCACGCTCCGCACGCGGCGGTCGTCACGACCGCGGCGACGAGAAACGGGAACGGGTGCCAGATGTCGAGCAGGAACCCGCCGCCGACCAGTCCGGCGCCGAGCGCGATGCCCCGCATGATGTGCTGCACGCCCTGCGCGCGCCCGTACGTCTGCGGGTCGAGCAGGTCGGGGTACAGACCGCGGTACGGCGGCTCGTAGACGTAGTACGCGAAGAAGAACGCGAGCAGGACGAGGGTCATCGTCCAGAGGTTCGGCATGAAGGCCACGAGCGCGAGGCAGAAACCCATCGGCCCGAGCGCGACGAGCATGAACGGCCGCCGCCGGCCGAGGGGCGTGTGGAATGTGTCCGACCACGGCCCGATCACGGGCGAGAGCGCGAGCGCGAACAGCCCTTCCGAGCCGAGGATGAGGCCGATCAGCGTCCCGGAGTCGGTGAACTTCCCGAGCAGGACCTGCAGGTAGGTCGTCGTCGTGATCGCGTACGCGAGCCCGAACGCGCCGAGCCCGAGCGACCACACGAGCCCGTGCCGCAGCGCAACGAGGTCACGCGCCGATGCGTGCTCGGTCTGGCGCGAGTCCACCGCCGATCACCTCCACCACAGTGTCGACGGCGCGCGTGACGTCGCGCTCGTCCCCCGGGAGCTGCCCGAGCACCCAGCCGGTGAGGATCTCCTCGAGCGCCCCGTAGAAGACCCACGTGGTGAGCCTCGCATCCGCGTCTGCGCGCACCTCGCCGCGCTGCTGGCCGCGCTCGACGATTCGGCGGATGGCGTGGAAGACCGCGCCGATCTCGTCCACGCGCCGCCCGACCTCCGGGCTGCGCGCGACCTCGCGGACGAGCACGCGGATCAGGTCCGGCGCGCGGAGCCACGACCCGAGGTAGAAGGCCGCCAGCGCGCGGAGCTGCTCGAGCGCCGGCTCACCGCGCTCCTCGATGCGCGCGATCTCCGCGAGCAGATCGCTCCACGTGCCGCGGAAGATCTGCTCGAGAACGTCCTCCTTCGAGCGGAAGTAGTGGTAGAGGAGCCCGTGCGCGACGCCGGCCTCGGCGGCGATGTCGCTCACCCGGCAAGCGTGGTAGCCCTTCTGCGCGAACACGCGCACGGCTGCCTGGAGGATGAGATCCCGCTTGTCGCTCCCCCGCTCGGCCAAGGTAGTCCAGGGTACTTGCTGTAATCCCGGCGGTGCACCCCCTCGCCGACGTCCTCGTGGCCGACCTCACGCGGTACCTGCCGGGTCCGTTCGCGAGCCGCGAGCTGCTCCGGCTCGGCGCGCGCGTCGTGAAGATCGAGCCGCCGGACGGAGACCCGGTCGCCCAATCTGCGCCCGCGCACTACCGCGCGCTGAACGACGGCAAGGAGATCGCCACGTGGGACGCGCGCTCCGAGCCGCCTCCCGTCACGCTGCTCGAGGCGGACGTCGTGCTCGAGGGTTTCCGCCCCGGGGTCTGGGAGAGGCTCGGCGTCGACGTGTCCGAGCGCGCGATCGTCTGCTCGATCAGCGGCTTCGGCGCCGAGGGCCCGCGCGCGCAGCACGCCGGCCACGACCTCAACTACCTCGGGTACGCGGGCGCGCTCGCCGACACGGCGCCCGCGGTACCGCCCGTGCAGGTCGCGGATCTAGCCGCCGGCGCGCAACGGGCGGTGATCGAGGTCCTCGCCGCGCTGCTGGAGCGGGAGAGGACCGGCCGCGGCGCACGTATCGTGGTGTCGATGACGCACGGGTCGCACGAGCTCGTCGCGCATCGTGTCGGCGGCGACCCGGTTCCCCGACTCCTCACCGGCGGCGTCGCGTGCTACCGGATCTACGCGACCGCGGACGGCCGCTGGCTGACCGTCGCGGCGCTCGAGCCGAAGTTCTGGCGGCGGCTGTGCGAGCTGCTCGGGCGGCCCGATCTCGAGCCCCGGGCCTTCGACGCCGAGCTGCCGGAGCTCGAGGAGCTGTTCCGGACGCGCCCGCTGGCCGACTGGCTCGACTTGCTCGAGGGCAAGGACACGTGCGTCGGGCCGGTGCTCACGCTGCAGGAGGCGGCTGCAGAGCTCTCGTGACGGGGCTCGCGACACTCGCGTTCGTGCTCGCCGGCATCCATGCCGGCGGCGCGGCGGTCATCCCCGGCGCGGGGACGGCGCCCGCGTGGAGCCCGAACGCAGAGCGCATTGCGTACGTCTCCGGCGGGAGCGTCTGGGTCGCCGACGCAGACGGCTCGCACCGCGCGCTGCTCGTGCGCCGCGCGGACGATCCGGCGTGGTCCCCCTCGGGCACGCGGCTCGCGTTCACACGCGGCGGCTCCGTCTGGACGATCCGCGCGGACGGGGCCGACGAGCGACGCATCGCGCCGGGCGCGCACGCGGCGTGGTCGCCGGACGGCGCGCGCATCGCGTTCGACCGCGGTGGGGTCACCTACGTCGTCTCCTCGTCCGGCGGCGCAGCGCGGGCATTCACGCACGGCGTGACGCCGGCGTATTCACGCGCTGGGCGAATCGCGGTGGTCGACGACGGCACCGTGCGCGTCGGCACCACGATCTACGGCACGGGCAGCGATCCGAGCTGGTCGCCCGACGGCCAGGATCTCGCGTACGAGAGCGGCGGGACGATCTACGTCGGCGGAATCGCCGTCGCGCGCGGGCGCGACCCCGCGTGGCGGCCCGAGCCCGGGCCGCGCGAGCTCCTGCCGGACTTCGACCAGCGCGCGCCGGAAGGGCTCGTGATCGCCGGCAGCCCGGGGCACTGGAAGCTCGGCTTCACGTCGCTGGTCGACAACGTCGGGCTCGGCCCGGCGATCATCGAGGGCGTCCGTCCGTCGGGCGCCGCGCGGATGGTCGCGGCCCAGCACGTGCAGCTCGCGAACGGCGGAACGCACACGTATCGCGATGTCGGCCGGCTGCGGTACACGAACTCGGCGCCGCACTTCCACTGGCACTACGTGAAGTTCGACGCGTTCGAGCTCAGGTCGCTCGACGGGCGGACGCTCGTGCGCGACCGTAAGAGCGGGTTCTGCCTCGCCGACCACTACGGGATCGCGCCGGGGTACTGGCCCTTCCGCAGCGCGCACTTCCTGAGCAGCTGCGCGCAGGGCCAGCCGCACGCAACGCACGTGCTGCAGGGCACGTCGCGCGGCTTCACGGATCGCTATCCCGCGTTCTTCCACGGCCAGAACGTCGACATCACGGGCGTGCCCGCCGGCGTGTACATCCTCGTCCATCGCGTGAACGAGAACCTGCTCCTGCACGAGCTGCGCTACGAGAACGACGCGGCGTCGGTGCGGATCCGCGTCACGTGGCGCGTCGGCCGCCCAAGCGTCCGCATTCTCCGCCGCTGTGGCGGCACCGCCACGTGCGGCCCCGCTTCCGCGCGCGACCTGTGACGCTTCTGTCCCCGTCGTCAGACGACGCCGTCGAGAGTGCGACGGAAGCGTGACGGAAGTGTGATCGGCGACTTTTGCCAGCGCGAGGCGGAGCCGGAAGCAGGGCAGGAAGTGCGCCTGCGCGTACCACGCGTCGAGTGTGGGCGAAATGTCACCGTCGTCAGACGACGCCGTCGAGAGTGCGACGGAAGCGTCGCGGAGGTGTGACGTGGGCTACTTCGGCAGCGCGAGACGGAGCCGCAGGCCCGGCAGGAAGCGGGCCTGCGCGTGCCAGGCGCCGAGGGCGGCGACGAAGACCGCGCCGGCGGCGATCACGAGCGCCTGGGCGGCGATGCCGAACGCGATCGCCTGCTCGGTGTGGACGCCGGCTGCGACGAGGATCGCGGCGCCCGCTCCCGCCTGCGTCGCCGCGCCGGCCGGTGCGACCGGCAGCACCGCCGATGCCGACGAGGCGCACAGGAACGCGAGCGCGAGTGCGAAGGACGTTCCCATGCCGAGCGCGCCGAGGAGGACGAAGATCGCAATGCCGCGCAGCACCCAGGAGGCGGCGACGCCCGCCCAGGCGGCCGCCGCGGCGCGCGGCGAGGTGGCGTTGTCCCGTACCCAGCCCGCAAGGCGGAAGCGCGCGAACCGGCGCACGCGCGCGATCCGCGGCAGCGCGAGCACGACGCCCGCGGAGGCGACGCCCGCGACCGCGACGACGACCAGCGCGATCCGCAGCAGGCCGTCGACCGCGCCGACCGCTGCTGCGATCCCGGCGAGCGGCGTCAGCGCGGCGCTGTCGAGCAGGCCGAGCAGGAAGATCGAGAGCGCGACCGCGCCGAAGCTCGCGCGGCGGCGCCGGCAGCGCCGGATCACGGCGACGCGGATCACCTCGTCGCAGCGTCCCGGCAGCGCGATCCCACCGACGGAGGCGGCGCCCGCCGACGCGGCGAGCGTCAGCATCGCGGGCTGCTGGTCGGCGCGGAACAGCTTCTGCCACCCCCAGGCCTTCGCGGCGTAGGCCGCGAGGAAGCACAGCGCGGCGAGCGCGACGAGCCAGAGATTCGCCTCGTGGATCGGCCAGCCCTCGCGCGCGAAGTGACGGGCGACCAGGCCCGTCACGCCGAGAGCGGCGAGGACAGCGGCAGCGTTGAGGAGGCGCTTCAGCGTCGGCGGCACGTACAAGGATCATCGGCGGGCGCGGGCCCGCCGACATCCCTCACTTTGTATCCGAGTCCTCCCCCGCCCGGGGGAGGATGCGCTGGGAGAGCTGGCCGAGCGCCTGCGTGAGCTCGCTGGGGATGATCCACATCTTGTTCGCCTCTCCCTGGGCGATCTGCGGCAGCATCTGGAGGTACTGGTAGGCGAGGAGCTGCGGATCGGGATTCCCCTCGTGGATCGCCTTGAAGACCGTGTCGATCGCCTGCGCCTGCCCCTGGGCGCCCAGGATCGCGGCCTGCTTCTCACCCTCGGCACGCAGGATCGCCGCCTGCTTCTCGCCCTCGGCCTGCAGGATCTGCGACTGCTTGATCCCCTCCGCCTGGAGGATCGCCGCCCGCTTCTCGCGGTCGGCGCGCATCTGCTTCTCCATCGTGTCCTTGATCGAGGGCGGCGGGTCGACCGCCTTCAACTCGACGCGGTGCACCCGGATCCCCCACTTGCCCGTCGCCTCGTCGAGGATCCCACGCAGCTGGTCGTTGATCGAGTCCCGCGAGGTCAACGTCTGCTCGAGCGTCATCCCGCCGATCACGTTGCGCAACGTGGTGACGGTGAGCATGTCGATCGCGTCGACGGGGTTCGCGATCTCGTACGTCGACGCCTTCGGGTCGGTGACCTGGAAGTAGATGACGGTGTCGATCGAGACGACGAGGTTGTCCTCGGTGATCACCGGCTGCGGGTCGAACGAGACGACCTGCTCGCGCAGGTCGAGCAGCGGGCGCACGCGGTCGACGAACGGGACGACGATCGCGAGGCCCGGGGTGAGCGTCCGCGAGTAGCGTCCGAGCCGCTCGACGACGCCTGCGCGCGCCTGCGGGATCACCCGCACGGTCTTCGCGAGCAGGATCAGCACGAAGAGTGCGAGGACGGCGAGCACGATCAGGACTGCCACCGACAACCTCCTATTCGACGACGAGGGCGGTTGCACCCTCGATCTTGACGACCTCGACGTGGGCGCCTTCGGGAAACGTCTCGCCGTCGAGGTATGCGCGCGCCGTCCACTCCTCGCCGCCGATGCGAACGCGCCCGCCGATCGCGTCGACGGGGCGGACGACCAGGGCCTTGCGGCCGACGAGCGCGTCGGTGCCCGTGCGCGCGAGCGCGGGCAGGTGGACGTGCCTGCGCGCGATCGGGCGCAGGAGCGCGAGCGAGGCGACGGAGCCGGCGATGAAGATCATGAGCGCGAGCCACGCCGGCCCGCCGAGCGCGGCGGCCACCGCGGCGGCCGCGGCCGCGAGCGCGACGGGGCCGAGGAAGAACAGGCCCGGCGTGAGGATCTCTCCCACCCCGAGAGCGACGGCCACGATCGCCCAGACCAGCCAAGCCGGCATGTCGCTCTACACGCTACGTGAGGCCGAGCGCTGCGGGAAGGCCACGGAGGTCGTCGAGCCGCTCCGGCACGTCCGGGTACCGGCCGTCGCGGTCGAGCAGCACCGCGCGCATGCCGACGGCGCGCGCGCCTTCGATGTCGTCCTCCAGTTGGTCGCCGACCATCGCCGCCTCCTCCGCGGCGACCTCGAGGCGGTCGAGCAGCGCTCGGAAGATCGTCTCGTGCGGCTTGGTCTTCCCGTGCGCGTGCGAGGTCAGCATCGCGTCGACGTCGAGCCCGTGGTGCGCGACGAACGCCGGGAGATCGCGCGAGGTGTTCGACAGGAGGCCGAGCTTGAGCCCGCGCCGCCGGAGGTCGTCGAGCGTCGGCAGCGCGTCCTCGTAGAGCTCGAAATGGTGCGCGTGCTCCCACGCGCGCGTCATCTCGACGGCGCAGCCGTACGTGTCGCCGGCGCCGCCCATGCCCTCGACGATCCGCTCGGTGAAGAGCACCCAGATCTCCTCGTCGTGGTCGAGCTCCGGGTGGCGCTTCAGCTCCGAGATCGCGGCGGCGCGCGCTTCGTCGTAGCGCGCGGGATCGAGCGAGAGCCCGAAGCGCTCGCCGAGCCTCTGGTAGCCCTCGGGGCCGAGGTCCGGGCCGGGCTTCGCGATCGTGAAGTCGACGTCGAAGACGACTGCGCGGAGCGACACGCGCGCGAGGATAGCTTTGACCACGTGCGAACCGGGACCTTCGCTGCGTTTCGCAGCCGCGACTTCCGCCTGCTCTGGATCGGCCAGACGGTCTCGTTCACCGGCGACGCGGCGTTCCTCGTGGCGGTCGGATGGCGCGTGACGGAGCTCGGCGGCTCGCTCGCGTTCGTCCTTGCCGCCGAGTCGCTCGCGCTCCTCACGACGCTTCTCTGGGGCGGCGTCCTCGCCGACCGGTACCCGCGGCGCCGCCTGATGATCTCCTCGGACGTCGCGCGGGCGGCGGTCGCCGGCGTCTTCGTCGCGCTCGACGCGTCCGGCCACCTCACGACGAACGCCGTCATCGTGCTCGTCGTCTTCTTCGGCCTCGCCGACGGCTTCTTCCAGCCGGCGTTCGGCGGGATCGTGCCGCTCGTCGTGGAGCAACCGCTGCTCGCGTCGGCGAACTCGTGGATCTCGATCGCACGCCAGGGCAGCGCGATCCTGGGCCCCGCGCTCGCCGCCGGGTTGTACGACCAGCTCGGCCCGACCACCGTGTGGGCGATCGACGGCTCGTCCTTCCTCGTCTCGGCCTCCGCGCTGTGGGTCGCGCGACCGCGCACCGTCGAGGCCGAGCCGCGCCAGGGCGTCCTGCGCGAGCTGCTCGCGGGCTTCCGCTACGTGACGAGCGTGCCGTGGATCTGGAGCGGCATCGGGATCGCGACCTTCATCCTGATGGTCGCGTTCGCGCCCTACACGGCGCTGCTGCCGGAGATCGTGCGTGGCCACTACCACCGCAGCGTCGGCTCGTACGGGCTGCTCTTCAGCCTGATGGCCGCCGGGATGGTCGCCGGCTCGCTGCTCTACGCGCGCTGGAACCCCCGGCGGCACCGCGTCGCGATCTGCTTCGGCGCCTTCGGGGTGAATGACATCGGCATCATCGCGGTCGCCGTCTCGCCGTGGTACCGGCTCGCCACGGTCGCCGTGGTCTGGCGTGGGTTCTTCATCGGAATCGGCGTTTCGGCCTGGCTGACGATGCTGACCGAGCTCGTGCCGGAAGGACTGCTCTCTCGCGTTCTCTCGCTCGACTACTTCGGCTCGTTCGCGCTCACGCCGATCGGCTTCGTCCTCGCGGGCGCGGCCGCCGAGGTGCTCGCGCCGACGACGGTCGTCGCGGTCGGCGGTGCGATCGGCCTCGCCCTGTGGTTCGTTCCGCTCGCCTGGCGGGAAGTGCGAACGGCGGCGTGAGCGACGCCGACCCGCTCCAGCTCCTGCGCGAGACGCGGACGATCGCGATGGTCGGCGCGTCGCCGAACCCCGCGAAGCCGAGCCACGGCGTGATGCGGTACCTGCTCCACGCCGGGTACCGCGTGGTGCCTGTGCGCGGGGACGGCTGCGAGGAGGTCCTCGGCGTGCCCTGCGTGAGCTCGCTTACGCAGATCGACGAGCCGATCGACATGGTCGACGTGTTCCGGAGACC
>DASXTR010000336.1:0-5463 GCA_036505325.1 Gaiellaceae bacterium | reverse complement strand
GCTGACGACGATCTTCAAGCCGCTCTACTACCCGCCGGTGGTCGCGGCCGTGCTCGCGGCCTTCGTCGCGCTCGACGTCTGGCTGTTCGCCTTCCATGGCGTCGCGCAGTCGCTGCGCCAGACGCTGTACGACCCACTCTTCATCCTGCTGCTGCTCGGCCTGGTGATCCTGAGCGCGGCGTTTCACGAGACGGGACACGCCACGGCGTGCGCCTACGGCGGCGCGCGGCCCGGCGTGATGGGCGTCGGCCTCTACATCGTCTGGCCGGCGTTCTACACCGACGTCACCGACGCGTATCGCCTCGGGAAGGGCGGCCGCCTGCGAACCGATCTCGGCGGCGTCTACTTCAACTCGATCTTCACGCTCGCGACGTTCGCGGCCTACTTCCTGACCGGCTGGGAGCCGCTGCTGCTCGTGGTGCCGCTCCAGATCATGGAGATGCTGCACCAGTTCCTGCCGTTCATCCGGCTCGACGGCTACTACATCGTGAGCGACCTCACCGGCGTGCCGGACATGTTCGCGCGCATCAAGCCGACGCTGAAGTCGCTCAACCCTGCCGCGGAGACACCCGACGAGGTGACGGCGCTGAAGCCGTGGGTGCGCGTCGCGGTGACGGTCTACGTCTTCACGGTCGTGCCGCTGCTCCTGCTGCTGCTCGGGATGACGGTGATCAACATGCCCCGCATCGTCTCGACCGCGTGGGACTCGTTCCTGCTGCAGAAGGACGAGCTCGGCCACGAGAGCGTCCTCGCGACGAGCGTGACGGTGATCCAGATGCTCGTGCTCGGGCTGCCGATCGCGGGCCTGTTCGTCACCTTCTGGAAGCTCGGCCAGACGCTCGTCGTCGGAGGCTGGCGCGTGACCGAGGGCAAGCCGGTCCGCCGTGGCGCACTCGTCGCGGCGACCGCCGTCCTCGCCGCCGGCGCCGCCTACATCTGGCTGCCGAACGGCGATTACCGGCCGATCCAGCCGAACGAGCGCGGCACCGTCCAGGGCGGCGTCGCCGAGCTCGCGTCGGTGCCGTCCGGCCGGCCGGCGCTGACGCCCGAGCGCGAGCGGGAGCTCGGCGGGGCGCCCACGAAGCGCTCCGGCAAGCAACGCGACTCCGGGAAGGATTCGCCGGCCGTGCAGGACAACGGGAAACCGGCCTCGACGACGCCGACGTCCACCGGCGAGACGGTGACGACGACGACGACCGAGACGAACGCGACCACGACCACGTCGACGACCCCGGCGGCGACGCCGACCTCGACGACCGAGACGACGACGACCGACACGACGACGACCACCGCGACCACGACGACCACACCGTGAGAAGGCTCGCCGCACTCCTCGCCGCACTCGTACTCGCGCTCGGCCTCGCCGTCGGCGCGCCCGGCGCCGCGCACGCCGACAACTCCGCGATCGCGATCAACACGAAGGACGGCTCGTCCGTCTTCCGGTTCGCGTTCGCGGTCCGCCACGTGATGGGCGACGTCGTGGACGAGACGAACTCGGCCGTCGCGTACGCGTCGTGCACGGACTGCCACACCACCGCGATCGCCATCGAGATCATCCTCGTCTCCGGATCGCCGTCGACGTTCACGCCGACGAATCAGGCGATCGCGATCAACTACCTGTGCAACCTCTGCGAGACGTTCGCGTCCGCGTACCAGTTCGTCGTCCAGGGCTCCGGGCCGATGCACTTCACCGCCGAGGGCAATCGCGAGCTGAAGGACATCCGCGCCGCGATTCGCGCCCTGCGCGACCAGGATCTCTCGCCGTTCGACCTGCAGGCGAAGCTCGATCCTCTGATCGCGCGCCTGCGGACGGTGCTCGCCGAGCAGCTCGTGCCCGGCCCGCCGGACCAGGGCGAGGAGCAGGACGACGGGGAGGACCAGTCGAACCCCGGCGAGACCGTGCCGACGCACCCCGACGAGGACGCGACCACGACAACCGGCCCGGCCGCGACGGCGACCGAGACGACCGGGACGACGACCGAGTCGATCCCGACGACGACGGAGACGACGCCGGCCACGACCACCACCGGGACGACCACGACGCCGTGAGCCGGCCCGCTGCGATCCTGCTCGGGGTCGCATTGCTCGCCGCCGGGTGCGGCGGCGGCGCGCGCGACGAGCTGCGCCAGACCGCCGACCGGGTCGGGAAGCTCAAGAGCGGCACGCTCTCGTTCTCGCTCGTGGTGACGCCGCGCGGGAAGCTGGCGAAGCACCGCTTCGGCTTCCGCATCCACGGCCCGTTCCGCTTCGGCGATCGCCCGACGGCGCGCGTCGCGTACACGCAGATCGCGAACGGGAAGGAGGCGACCGCAACACTCGTGCTGGAGCCGGACGCGGCGTACGCGATCTCGAACGGCGAGCGGCGCACGCTGTCGGCCGCGCAGGCGCGTGAGCTGCGCACCGCAGCCGCCGGTGCGCGTGCGGGCGTGCGCGTGGCGATCGACGACTGGATCGACGGCGCGGACTCGTGCGGCGACCACTGCGTCGAGGGAAACCTCGACGTCGCGTCGGCAGTCGCGGGTCTCCTCGGGGCCGCGGGCGCGCACGTCACACTCTCCGACGACGACCGGGAGACGCTCGCCGACGCGACGAAGGCCGCCTCGTACCGCGTCGAGTCGACCGACGACCACCTGCTGCGCGAGCTGCGCGCCGACGTCGACCTCGGGTTCGACGTCCCTGAGCGCCTGCGCCGGTCGCTCGGCGACCTCGTCGGCGCAAGGATCGACCTGCGCCTCTCGATCGCGAACCCGCGCGCGTAGACGCGCAGCGAACCCCGGTGCCTGGCACCGGTGGACATGTCCCAACGCCCGTGTCCGCGTGCGGGAAAGGACGCGGTTTGCAGGCCATTCGCGTGCCGTTGCGGCCGCGGTGCCTGGCACCACGGGAGACCCTGGGACGGGGCCGGGACGGACAGGTCGTGAGCACGTCGCGCTACTCGGCGACCGTTACCCAGACGCGTCCCGCGGCGACGGTGATGCTCGTTGGCTTCGCGTCGAGCTGTGCGACGCGCTCCGCCGAATCGCCACCGGTGATTCGGAGGATCGCGCGAAGGATCGCGCCGTCCCGACAGGCGATCCAGACCGCGTCGCGCCCCGCCGCGAGCGCGTCAGGCTCGCAGCGAAGATCGATCGAGTCGACGACCTCGACCACCCGAGGGCGGTCGCAGTCGCGGCGAGCGGAACGATCTACATCTCGAACCGGGGCATCTTCGCCGGAACCGGAGAAGTGCTTGGCGTCGACGAGTGATGGGCGCCTGTGGCGACGGGACGGCAGACGCGCCGTCTCGTCCCTACCCGGCGACCGCCTCGAGCACCTGCTCGGGGATGTCGAAGTTCGCGAAGACCTCTTGCACGTCGTCGTTGTCCTCGAGCGTGTCGATGAGGCGCATGACCTGCTTCGCCTTCGACTCGTCCTCGACGGCGACCGTGACCTTCGGAACCATCATCAGCTCAGCGGAGTCGATCGTGAACCCGGCGGCTTCGATCGCCTGGCGTACGGCCGCAAGCGCGTCGGGTGCGCTCGTCACCTGGAAGACGTCGCCGTCCCGCTCGAGGTCCTCGGCGCCGGCGTCGGCGGCAGCCAGGAAGAGCTCCTCCTCGTCGACGCCCTCGGCGGGGACGACGACGACGCCGCGGCGCTCGAACTGCCACGCGACCGCGCCGGTCGCACCCAGGGAGCCGCCGGCCTTCGTGAACGCGTGGCGCACGTCCGACGCCGTGCGGTTGCGGTTGTCGGTCAGGGCCTCGACGATCACCGCGACGCCCTCGGGGCCGTAGCCCTCGTAGACGACGGTCTCGAAGTTCGAGCCGTCCTGGCCCTCGCCGGTGCCCTTGGCGATCGCCCGGTCGATGTTGTCCTTCGGCATCGAGTACGAGCGCGCCTTCTCGATCGCGTTCTGGAGCGCGAGGTTGCCGGCCGGATCGGGCCCACCCTCCCGCGCGGCGACGATGATCGCCCGCGAGAGCTTGGAGAAGAGCTTGCCGCGCCTGGCGTCGGCCTGGCCCTTCTTGTGCTTGATCGACGACCACTTGCTATGCCCCGACACGGCTCTCCTCCTCGACGACCTTGAGAAAGCGCTCGTGGACGCGGGTGTCATCGGTCAGCTCGGGATGGAAAGAAGCGACGATGAACCGGCCCTCCCGGAGCAGCACCGGCTCGCCGTTCAGCTCCGCCAGCACTTCGACGTCCGGCCCGGCCTCGCGCAGCCGCGGAGCGCGGATGAAAACCCCGCGCAACGGCCGGTCGTCTCCCGCCACAGCGAGGTCGGCCTCGAAGCTCGCCACCTGCCGGCCATAGGCGTTGCGATCAACGCTGATGTCGACCAGGTCGAGGTGGTCCCGGTCGAGCACGATCATCCCGGCACAGGTGCCGAGCACAGGTCCCTGGAACCGGCGGACGGCCTTGTCCAGGCCGTACAGCCGCATCAGCCGCATGAACGTCGTCGACTCGCCGCCCGGAACCACGAGCCCGTCGAGCCCCTCGATCTGCTCGGGCTTGCGCACCTCGACCGCCTGCGCGCCGAGCCGGCGCAGCATCTGCACGTGCTCGCGGAAGTTCCCCTGGACGGCCAGGACACCGATTCGCGGCGGCGTCTCCATGGCTCAGATTCTACGGACGGCTAGTCTCGGCCCTATCCGCGCGGGAGCGCAGACCGAGCGCGACGAGCAGGAAGCCGACGAAGGCGAAGACGGCGTACGGCACCCAGTCCCGCGGGTTCCTGATCCCGAGCACGGACGTCGTGCCCTTCGACCACTCGATCGCGAAGTGGGTTCCCGCCGAGAACAGCCCGAGCGCGGCCAGCACGGCCCAGCTCGACCGCTTCGTCCCGTACGAGACGCCGACGAAGGCGAGCGCCGCGACGGAGATCAGCGCCCAGTCGGTGTCGCTCGTGTGCCACCAGTACAGAAGGGCGCCGCCGATCAGCGTGCCGGCGGCCAGATGGAGCCAGAAGGACGACGGCTCGTCGCTCCCCGTCCCCATCCCCAGGTAGACGAGGCCGACGATCAGCGTGACGACGGCGGACCAATCGCCGCCGCCCGAGACGAAATCGGTCACGAAGTACCAGGCGACGAAGACAGTGATCGCCGAGATGAACGGGAACCGGAAGCGGCGGGTGTCGTCGACCGCGGCGGCCAGCACCAGCAACACGAGCGAGAGCCGGGCGACCGAGAAGCCGTGGAAGCTCGAGAACGACGTCGTGGAGAGCCACCCGAACCAGACCCAGAGCGCGCCGACGAAGGCGCCCCAGGCGATCACCGAGGAGAACGCGAACACGCCGGCGGCGATCCAGCGGCCGCGCAGCCTGAACCCGTGCGCGAGCGCGTAGAGGACGGCGAGCACGAGCGCCGTCCAGCCGACCCACGCAGCGTCGCCGTACGAGCGGGACAGGTAGGCGAGCGCGCCGACGGCCGAGCCGAGCACCGTCAGTCCTCCGGCGTAGAGCAGGAACGATCCCGCGGTCCA
>DASXTR010000335.1:0-13404 GCA_036505325.1 Gaiellaceae bacterium | reverse complement strand
CTCGGGATCGAGATCGTCGAGGGACGCGATCTCGTCACCCATGACGGGATCGTCTACACGCGGACGACTCGCGGCCTGGAGCGCGTCGACGTCGTCTACCGGCGCGTCGACGACGAGTTCCTCGACCCGCTCGTCTTCCGCCAGGACTCCCTGCTCGGCGCGCCCGGTCTCCTGAACGCCTACCGGGCCGGGAACGTCACGATCGCGAATGCGCCCGGGACCGGCGTTGCAGACGACAAGGCCGTCTACCGTTACGTGCCGGAGATGATCCGCTATTACCTCGACGAGGAGCCGGTGCTCCGCAACGTCCCGACCTATCTTGGCGCCGACGAGGCCGACCGCGGCTACATCGTCGAGCACCTCGACGAGCTCGTCGTGAAGACGGTGGATGGGAGCGGCGGCTACGGGATGCTGATCGGCCCGGTCGCGACGGCTGAGGAGCGCGACGTGTTCCGGCGGCAGGTCGAGTCCCAGCCGCGCGAGTTCGTCGCGCAGCCGACGATCGCGCTGAGCCGGATGCCCATCTACCTGGAGGAGCTGCGCCCCGCGCACGTCGACCTGCGCCCGTTCGTGCTCTCGAGCGGCGTCACGAGCGTCGTGCCGGGCGGGCTCACGCGTGCCGCGCTGCGCGAGGGGTCGCTCGTCGTCAACTCTTCGCAGGGCGGCGGCAGCAAGGACACCTGGGTGCTGCGCTCCTGATGCTGAGCCGGGTCGCGGAGTCGCTCTACTGGACCGGCCGCTACGTCGAGCGGGCCGAGCACACAAGCCGGCTCCTGCATGTCAACTTCCACGGCCTCCTGGACGCCGACCTGCCGGACCGCGGCCGCGCCTGGCGCGACCTGATCTGGCTCGTCGGCCGGGACGACGTCTTTCGCGAGCACTTCACCGACTACACGGCGCAGGCCGTGACCGAATTCCTGCTGTGGCACCCGGCGAACCCGGACGCGGTCACCGCGTGCGTCGCCCGTGCCCGCGAGAACGCGCGGGGCTTGCGCGAGCAGATCTCGAGCGAGATGTGGGAGCACCTGAACCGCCTGCACCTGCGCGTCTCGCGCCTGCGACCGGCGGCCGTGCTCGCCTCGCCGCACGACTTCTTCGTCCGCATCCGCGAGGGCTCGCACGCGTTCCAGGGCGTGATGAAGGCGACGCTGCCGCGGGGTGAGACGTACGAGTTCCTCGAGCTCGGCGCGCACGTCGAGCGAGCCGACGCCACCACACGGCTGCTCTCGGTCAAGGTGCCCGGCCTGACCGCCGCCGAGCCGGCGCCGGTGACGAACGCCCGGCTCTCGAGCCTGCTCAAGTCGTGCGGCGCCTTCGAGGCATTCCGCAAGCAGGAGAGCGAGCTCCGCGCCGCCCGCGTAGTCGCGTTCCTGCTGCTCGAGCGGCGGCTGCCGCGGGCAGTCTGCTTCTGCCTCGAGCGCTGCTTGAGCGCGATCCGGGCGATCTCGCCCGAAGCCGCGCGGCCGGAGCGCGCGATCGGGCGCGTGTTCGCCGAGCTCGCGTTCACCGAGCTGCACGCACTCGACGAGTCGACCGAGCTCCTCCTCGGACGCGTGATGCGCGGGGTCGCGGACGCCGCGGACGAAATCGCAGCCGGCTACTTCATCACCCGCGTGATCCCGCCCGGCCCCTACGCGCAGCAGCAACAGCAGCAATAGCCATGCTCCTGCGCGTCGAGCACACGACCGAGTTCGACTACGACGGCCCGATCGCGGAGGCCTACACGGAGCTGCGCCTGCGGCCGCGCGAGGGCGGCGGCCAGCACTGCTCCTTGTTCCGCCTCGCGACCGAGCCGCCCGTCGTGCGCGTGCGCGAGTACCGCGACCAGTTCGGCAACGACGTCCTCCACTTCGACGTCCTCGAGTCGCACGACCGCCTCGTCGTCACCGCCGTGAGCGAGGTCATGACACCCGAGTCGTTCGGGAACGGCCGGTACGCGCCGACGCCGCTCGAGCTGCACGACTACCTGCACGCGACGAGCTACGCGCCGTTCGCGGAGCGTGTGCAGGACTTCACTGCGAGGTACGCGCGCAGCGGGGGCGGCGCCGCGCGGGCGCACGCCCTGATGGCGGGCGTCCGCGGCGAGCTCGTCTACGAGCCGGGCGCCACCGATGTGCAGACGCGCGCCGACGAGGTCCTCGCGCTCGGCCGCGGCGTCTGCCAGGATTTCGCGCACGTGCTCCTCGCCGCGTGCCGCTGTGTCGGGATCCCGGCGCGTTACGTCAGCGGCTACCTCTACGATCCGACGCTCGAGGGCGACAGTGCGGCCTCGCATGCGTGGGTGGACGTCTGGGACGAGGAGCGCGGCTGGGTCGCGCTCGATCCCACGCACGACCGCGAGCAGACAGCGGCCTACGTTCGTGTCGCCGTCGGGCGCGACTACACCGACGTGCCGCCGACGCGCGGCGTCTACAAGGGCGCAGCCATCGAGACCCTCTCGGTGCGGGTCGGGTTGCAGGCGCTCTAGACGGCTCTATCGGCGCTCAGCGTATGCGCAAACCGTCGACCTCGGTTTCAGGACGTGGACCTACTCACTTGCCTTCTTCGAATCGATCAAGAGCTCGCACCCACTCCAGGACATCGCGAGCTACCACGGGCCGCTGCTCGGGATCGACGGCACGACGAGACGCTCCACGCCGTGCCCGGCGCCGACCACATCTACCACGTGCTCACCCTCCCCCGACCAGACCGAGGCGGAGGAGGTGCTGAACACGACGGCGGCGTGGTTCGCCGACGAGCTGTCCACGAAGTAGCGGACAGCACGACGGTGGTAGTGTCGGTTGACTTTCGACCCGCTCGGCGAGGAGGTACGCCATGGCTGTCGAGGTACGAGCGCGCACGGCGGAGGGATCGCAGACCGTCTTCGTCGACCGCTTCTGCGACGGGATCATCGGGCCGAGCTCGGAGCTGCTCGGACCGGTTCGCGACGGTGGCCACATAGTCGCCAACACCGCGCCCGGCTGTTGGGGACCGATGATCACCCCCGCGATCAAGGGCGGCCACGAGGTGACGCTTCCCGTCGCTGTCGAGGGCGCCGAAGTAGGCGATGCGGTGGCGATCTTCATCAGGGACATCTCGGTCACGTCGCTCGCGACCGCGTCCGGCAACGACCGCTGGGTCGAGGGCCGGTTCAACGGCGACCCGTACTGCGCGAAGGTGTGCGCCGAGTGCGGGGCCGAGGACGAGGCGACCGTCGTCGACGGGATCGGCCCCGACGCGGTGCGCTGCAGCGCGTGCGGCGCCCCGGCCGCGCCGTTCGCCTTCACGAACGGCTACACGATCGCGTTCGACGACGAGTGGGGCGTCGGCGTGACCGTCGGGCAGGAGCAGGCCGAGGCCTTCGCGCACGACGCACACCGCGTCGCCGCGCTACCCGAGCACTCGATCCAGAACCCGATCCTGCTCTTCGCACCGCACGACCTCGTCGGTGTCGCGACACGCCTGCGCCCGTTCATGGGGCAGCTCGGCACGACCCCGGCGGTCGATCTGCCCGACTCGCACAACGCCGGCGACTTCGGCAGCTTCCTGCTCGGGGCGCCCCACCGCCACGCGCTCACATCCGAGCAGCTGGAGCATCGCACCGACGGGCACATGGACATCGACGCCGTCCGGGCCGGAGCAGTCGTGATCGCGCCGGTGAAGGTGCCCGGCGCCGGCATCTATCTGGGCGACATGCACGCGATGCAGGGCGACGGCGAGATCGCCGGCCACACCTGCGACGTGTCGGGCACCGTGACCCTGCAGGTGCAGGTGCTGAAGGGTCTCGACATCGACGGGCCGATCATCCTGCCGGTCGCCGAGGACCTCCCCTTCCTCGCCCGGCCGCTGACCGCGCCCGAGCGCGCCCGTGCCGCAACGGTCGCTCGGCACCACGGCGTCACCGAGATCGAGGAGTCGCTGCCGATCTCGATCGTCGGCACCGGGCCCGATCTCAACAGCGCCGTCGAGAACGGGCTCGCGCGGGCGGCCCACCTGCTCGACCTGACGGTGCCGGAGGTGCGCAATCGCGCCACCATCACCGGCTCGATCGAGATCGGCCGCGCCCCGGGGGTCGTACAGGTGACGTTCCTCGCACCCGCCGCCGCGCTCGAGGCGCGCGGGCTCGGGGACCTCGTGCGCACCCACTTCGCGCTGGCAGCCTAGGGATGCGACGTCCCGGTCGCGGGCTCAGCCGCCCGCGACCGGGACGAGAACGTCGACCTGGTCACCGTCGGTGAGCGCCTGCGAGCGGGCGAGGAAGCTCCCGCCCGCGACGACGGCGAGAGTGCCCGCGTCGCGGGGGTCGATCCCCGCCTCGCGGGCAATCGCCTCGAGCAGGTCGTAGACGGTGGCGCCTTCGTCCATCCCGACGGAGCGTCGAGCGCCGAGTCTCTCCACGAGCGGCCCCGAGAGCCGCACGGTGACCGTGACCGGCGCCATCAATCTTCATGCTAGCGGGTGGCCCGGCACGAATCGGAGTAGGCTGAGGCAAGCAAGATGGCGAGGCCAGAAGGGGTGTCGCCTCTGCGGTCCCCGATGTGCCGCCGCCTGTTATCCCCCTTCGCGTGGCGCAGGGGACGGTCGCGCACCTTGCGCCGGTCAGGAGGTGCAATTGAAGGTACGCAAGGCCAAGCAGCCGCGGTCTTTCCGCGGACTGCGCCTGTTTGTCGCCGTTATGGCGACCGGTGCTGCAGCGGGAACGCTAGGACGATGGCGCAGGCAGCACGCGAAGAGTACGGAGAGGAGAGAGCCGATGTCGGATGCAAACAAGAGCGTGTCCCGCCGGGTAATCGACGAGATCTTCAACGAGGGAAAGCTCGAAGTGGCTGACGAGATCGTCGCCGCGGACTCGATCAGCCATGATCCGGCCCTGCCCGAGCCCGCAAGCGGCCCAGAGGGTCTGAAGCAGGTGGTCACCGGGTACCGAGCGGCTTTCCCCGACCTGAGCGTCACGATCGACGACCAGATCGCCGAGGGCGACCGCGTCGTCACGCGCTGGACGGCGCGGGGAACACACGAAGGTGATCTCTGGGGCATCGCCGCAACCGGGAAGCAGGGAACCGTGACGGGCATCACGATCGACCGCTACAAGGGCGGCAAGATCGTCGAGGTATGGACGAACTGGGACACGCTGGGCCTGATGCAGCAGCTCGGCGTCGTCCCCGTCATGACGCGCGTCTGAACGTGCCGCATGGACGAGGCGGAGAGGTCGCCCTGGGCGGTCCTCTCCGCCTCGCGCGCAAAGCGTCGCCGTGCTGCCTCCGACGGGGTATGGGGAACGGATGCGCTCGTGCCGATGAAGTTCACGGCGAAGCGAGCGCATGTTCAGTTCCCCCTCCGAACCGCAGTACATGCCCTGTCCAGAGTGCGGGGCGTCTCTCGCACGCACGGACAGGGACGACCATGTCTGTGAGCAGGAGCGATGGCTGAAATACCAGCTGCTCCAGCTCCGGGACGAGACCGAGCTCTTCGAGGCCCAACTCAGCGCGTACCTCGAATCGCCCAGCGGGCGATTCGAGCTCTGGGACGCCGAGCGCCGCCGCCGGGACCGCCGCGGCTAGGACGGCGGCCGACGTCGAGGTAGGGTCCGGACGTGGACTTCGCCGAGACGCCCGAGCAGGGGCTCCTCCGCGAGACGGTGGGGTCGATCGCGAGGCGCTTCGGGCAGGACTACGTCCGCGAGAAGGTCCGCAACGGGCAGAAGACAACGGAGCTCTGGGACGCGCTGGCGTCGGAGGGCTACCTCGGGGTCAACCTGCCGGAGCAGTACGGCGGCGGCGGGCTCGGGATAACGGAGCTGACGATCGTCTGCGAGGAGCTCGCGGCGGCCGGGTGCCCGCTCCTACTGCTCGTCGTCTCGCCCGCGATCAGCGGCTCGATCATCGCGCGGTTCGGAACCGACGAGCAGAAGCGGCGCTGGCTGCCGGGAATCGCGGCCGGGACGCAGAAGATGGTGTTCGCGATCACCGAGCCCGGAGCCGGGTCGAACTCGCACCGCATCTCGACGGTTGCGGAGCGGAACAGCGCCGGTTACAAGCTGCGCGGCCAGAAGTACTACATCTCCGGCGTCGACGAGGCCGAGCACGTGCTCGTCGTCGCCCGCACCGGCACCGACGACCGCACCGGCCGCGGCCGGCTCTCGCTGTTCGCCGTCCCAACGGACTCCCCCGGGCTGGAGCGGCAGCACATCCCGCTGAAGCCGATCGGGCCCGAGCAGCAGTTCACGCTGTTCTTCGACGGCGTCGAGCTCCCGGCGGACCACCTGATCGGGACGGAGGGCGACGGTCTGAAGCAGGTCTTCTACGGCCTGAATCCGGAGCGGATCACGGGGGCGGGGCTGTCGCTCGGCGCAGGACGGCTCGCGCTCGAGAAGGCGGCGAAGTACGCGAATGAGCGCGAGGTGTGGGGCGTCCCGATCGGTGCACACCAGGGACTGGCGCACCCGCTCGCAAAGTGCAAGATCGAGCTCGAGCTCGCGAAGCTGATGACGTACAAGGCCGCGTGGCTGTACGACAACGGACTCGATGCGGGCGAGGCGACGAACATGGCGAACTACTCGGCCGCCGAGGCGGCGATCGCGTGCGTCGACCAGGCGATCCAGGTCCACGGCGGCAACGGCATCGCGGACGAGTACGGCCTCGCCGACATGTGGTGGGGCGTCCGCCTGGCGCGCACGGCGCCCGTGAGCCGCGAGATGATCCTCAACTTCGTCGCCCAGACCTCCCTGGGCCTGCCGAGGTCGTACTGATGGACGAGAAGACACTGCAGCGGAACCTCATCCAGCGCGTCAACATCGGCGACGCGCTCACGCGAACCACGTGGCGGACGCCCGCCGAGGAGGCGGTCGTCGACGGCGACCGCCGCCTCACGTACACCCAGCTCAACGCGGAGACGAACCGCCTCGGGCACACGCTGCTCGAGCGTGGCATCGGCCGCGGCGATCCGGTCGTGCTCATGGCCGGCAACTGCGCCGAGTTTCTCCAGGCGTACTTCGCGCTCGCGAAGATCGGCGCGATCGCGGTCCCGATCAACCTCCTCTGGGGCACGGGCGAGGTCGGATACGTGATCGACCACTGCAAGCCGCGGCTCGCGCTGGTGGAGCCGATGTTCGCGCCGCTCGTGAACGGCCTCGAGACGATGACGACGCCGTTCGAGCTCGGAGCGAGGGACGCGGAGCCCGAGTGCTACGTCGAGGATCGCGACCCGGTCGCCTACATGTACACGAGCGGCACCACGTCGACGCCGAAAGGCGTCGTGACAAGCCACCTCGCGCAGTACATCGACGCGCTCACCGTCGCGTCGGCATGGCGGACCGGCGGAACGTGGCGCTACGCGCTCTTCATGCCGCTCTTCCACACGGCTGCGCTCGCGCTCGCGACGACGGCGCTTCTGACCGGGAGCACCGTCTTGCTGATGCGCGGCTTCGATCCCGTCGCACTGCTCGAGACGATCGAGCGCGATCGGATCTCGTACTTCCTCGGCCTCCCGATCATGCTTCGAACGCTGATGGAGACACCGGGGTTCGAGCGCTACGACCTCTCGAGCCTGGAGATGGTCGGCTACGCGATGGCGCCGATGCCGGACGAGGACCTGCGGCGCGCGATCGACGCGTTCGGCTGCGACCTCGCGCTCGGGTTCGGCCAGACGGAGATGGCACCGCTGACGACGCTCTTCGCGCCCGAGGACCAGCTGCGGTACCCGGGCTCCGTCGGCCGGCAGATCCCGAACGTCCAGACGGCCGTCATGGACGCCGACGCGAACCTGCTCCCGTCCGGGCAGACGGGCGAGATCGTCTACCGGAGCCCGCAGACGATGAGCGGCTACCTCCACGACGAGCAGGGGACCGACGACGTGTTCCGCCAGGGGTGGTTCCACTCCGGTGACGTCGGTCACTTCGACGAGAACGGGATCCTCTGGTTCGAGGACCGCCTCAAGGACCTGGTCAAGACCGGCGGCGAGAACGTGGCGTCGCTCGAGGTCGAGCGCGCGCTCTACGACTCGGAGCCGCGCATCCTCGAGTGCGTCGTGATCGGCCTGCCCGACCCGCGCTGGGGCGAGGTCGTCACGGCGGTCGTGACGACGCGTCCGGGCGAGACGCTGACCGAGGACGACGTGATCGATGCAGCGAAGCGCGTGCTGCCGCACTTCAAGGCCCCGAAGCGAGTGATCTTCACGGACGAGATGCCGAAGACGTCGACCGGCAAGATCCAGAAGAACGTCCTGCGGCAGCAGTACGCGCGCGAGCAGGCGCCGGCCTAGCCGTGCCCGTTCTCGCGAATCGCGTCGAGCCCGGCTCGGAGACGTTCGCGACGAACCGCGCCGCGCAGCTCGAGAAGCTCGCCGAGATCGACGAGCAGCTCGCGGAAGCGCGCGCCGGCGGCGGTCCGCGCTACGTCGAGCGGCACCGCGCGCGCGGCAAGCTGCTCCCGCGCGAGCGGATCGAGCTCCTGCTCGACCGCGACGCGCCCTTCCTCGAGCTCTCGCCGCTCGCGGCGTGGGGAACCGACTACAGGGTCGGGGCGTCGGTCGTGACGGGGATCGGCGTGATCGAGGGCGTCGAGTGCGTGTTCGTCGCCAACGACCCGACCGTGCGCGGCGGCTCGACGAACCCGTTCAGCGCGCGCAAGGTCGGCCGCGCGACCGACATCGCGCGTGAGAACCGCTTGCCGCTCGTGAACCTCGTCGAATCCGGCGGGGCCGACCTGCCGACGCAGTCGGAGATCTTCATCCCGGGTGGGCGGCACTTCCGCGATTTGACGCAGCTGTCGGCTGCGGGAATCCCGACGATCGCGCTCGTCTTCGGCAACTCGACCGCAGGCGGCGCCTACGTCCCCGGCATGAGCGACTACACGGTGATGGTGAAGGAGCGTGCGAAGGTGTTTCTCGGCGGGCCGCCGCTCGTGAAGATGGCGACGGGCGAGGAGTCGACCGACGAGGAGCTCGGCGGCGCCGAGATGCACGCCCGCGTCTCCGGGCTCGCGGACTACATGGCAGTCGACGAGCAGGACTGCCTGCGCCTCGGTCGCCAGATCGTGCGACGGCTCAACCGGCGCAAGCTCGGGCCGGGAGCGACGGAGGCGGCGGACGAGCCGCTGTACGACCCGGCCGAGCTGCTCGGGATCGCCTCGGCCGACCTGCGCGTCCCGTTCGACCCCCGCGATGTGCTCGCGCGCGTCGTCGACGGGTCGCGTTTCGACGAGTTCAAGCCGCTGTATGGCGCGAGCCTCGTCACCGGCTGGTGCTCGATCCACGGCTTTCCGCTCGGCGTGCTCGCGAACCATCGCGGCGTGCTCTTCTCGGAGGAGAGCGAGAAGGCGGCGCAGTTCATCCAGCTCGCGAATCAGATCGACGTGCCGCTTCTCTATCTGCAGAACACGACCGGCTACATCGTCGGCCGTGACTACGAGCAGCGCGGGATCATCAAGGACGGCGCGAAGATGATCAACGCGGTCTCGAACTCGTCCGTGCCGCACCTCACCCTGAACATCGGCGCCTCGTACGGCGCCGGCAACTACGGCATGTGCGGACGTGCCTACAACCCACGCTTCCTGTTTGCCTGGCCGCACGCCAAGTCGGCGGTGATGGGGCCGGAGCAGCTCGCCGGGGTGCTGTCGATCGTCGCGCGCGCGTCCGCGGAAACGCGAGGCGAGCCGTTCGACGAGGACGCGGACGCGACGATGCGCGCGGCGGTCGAGGACCAGATCGAGCGCGAGTCGCTCGCACTCTTCCTCACCGCGCGGCTGTACGACGACGGGATCATCGACCCGCGCGACACGCGCACCGTACTGGGCATCGCGCTCTCGGCGGTGCACTCGAACGAGGTGCGCGGCATGCGCGGCTGGGGCGTGTTCCGGCATTGACGATCCGGAAGCTGCTCGTCGCGAACCGGGGCGAGATCGCACGGCGGATCTTCCGCACGTGCCGCGCCCTCGGGATCTCGACCGTCGCGGTCTACGCGGAGCCCGACGCTGCGGCGCCGTTCGTGCACGAGGCCGACGAGGCGGTGGCGATCGACGGCTACCTGCGCGACGAGGCAATCGTGGCCGCTGCCGCACGGACCGGCGCCGACGCGATCCATCCCGGCTACGGGTTCCTCGCCGAGAGTCCGGCGTTCGCGCGGCGCTGCCGCGACGCGGGGATCGTGTGGATCGGGCCGGCGGCGGAGACGATCGAGGCGGTCGGCGACAAGGTCGCGGCGAAGGAGCTCGCCGCGCGCGTCGGGGTGCCCGTGCTGCCGTCGGAGGGATTCCCGCTGCTCGTGAAGGCCGCCGCCGGCGGCGGCGGGCGCGGGATGCGCGTCGTGCGCGACGAGCGCGAGCTCTCGGCGGCCGTCGCAGCGGCGGAGCGCGAGGCGTCGTCGTCGTTCGGCGACGGGCGCGTCTTCCGCGAGCGGCTCGTCGAGGGCGCGCGCCATGTCGAGGTGCAGGTGCTCGGCGACGCCCACGGGCACGTCGTCCACCTCTTCGGCCGCGAGTGCTCGGTGCAGCGGCGGTGGCAGAAGGTGATCGAGGAGGCCCCGGTCGTCGACGAGCGGCTGCACGAGGCGGCGGTCGCGCTCGCACGTGAGATCGGATACGTCGGCGCCGGGACGATCGAGTTCCTGCTCGCGCCCGACGGCGCGTTCTTCTTCCTCGAGGCGAACGCGCGCTTGCAGGTGGAGCACCCGGTGACAGAGGAGGTGACGGGTCTCGACCTCGTCTCGCTGCAGATCCGGATCGCGGAGGGCGAGCCGCTCGACGTCGCGCCGGCGGCGACCGGCCATGCGATCGAAGCGCGCCTCTACGCCGAGGACCCCGCGCTCGGATACCTGCCGTCCACCGGGCGGATCGCGCGGTTCGAGATCGACGGCGTGCGGGTCGACTCGGGCGTCGAGGTCGGGTCGGTGGTCACGTCGCACTACGACCCGCTGCTCGCGAAGCTGGTCGCGCACGCGCCGACGCGCGTGGAGGCGATTCGCAAGCTGGCGGGTGCGCTCCGCCGCGCGCGCGTGCACGGCGTCACGACCAACCGCGATCAGCTCCTCGCGGTGCTCACGCACCCGGCGTTTGCCGCAGGCGAGATCGACACGACGTTCCTCGATCGCGTGCAGATCCCGCGCGTGGACGCGCGGCTGCACGCGGCGGCGGCAGCGCTTGCGGCGCAGGCCGCGCGACGTCGCGGCCACACGCTCCCGTCCGGGTGGCGGAACAACCCGTCGCAGCGCCAGCGAACGGCGTACGAGGGCTACGACGTCGACTACCGGCTGGCGCGCGAAGGCCTCGAGCTCGAGGTGAACGGCGAGCGGATCGACGCGCTGCTCGTCTCGTGCACGCCCGGCGTGGTCGAGCTCGAGGTGGACGGCGTGCGCCGTCGGTTCGAGGTCAGCCGCGCCGACGGTGTTGCGTGGGTCGACTCGTCGCTCGGGTCGGCGCGTCTGCGCGAGCTGCCGCGGTTCCGCGAGGCCGATCTGCTCGAGGCGGAGGGATCGCTCGTCGCGCCGATGCCGGGCACGGTCGTGCGCGTCGACGCCGAGCCCGGTGAGGAGGTCGAGGCGGGTCAGACGCTCGTCGTCGTCGAGGCGATGAAGATGGAGCACGTGATCGCGGCCCCGCACGCGGCACGAGTTGCGGAGGTTCGCGTCGCGGCCGGCGAGCAGGTCGACGGCGGGCGCGTGCTCGTTGTGCTGGAGGAGGTCCGGTGAGCAGGGCGCTTCACTTCGAAGACCTCGAGGTCGGCACTGAGACGGAGACGGACTCGCGCACGGTGACCGAGGCGGACGTCGTCGCGTTCGCCGGCCTGTCGGGCGACTACAACCCGTTGCACGTCGATGCGGAGTTCGCGCGCACGACGCCCTTCGGCGAGCGGATCGCGCACGGGTTGCTCGGGCTCGCGATCGCCTCCGGCCTCGTCTCACGCACCGGCGCGATCGAGGGAACGACGCTCGCCTTCCTCGCAACCGAGTGGCGCTTCACCGCCCCGATCAAGCTCGGCGACACGATCACGGTCCGCTCGCGCGTCGCCGACAAGCGCGAGTCATCGAAGCCCGACCGCGGCGTCGTGACGTTCGCCGTGCAGGTCGTGAACCAGCGCAGCGAGGTCGTGCAGGAGGGAACGCAGACGCTGCTCATGAAGAGGCGCCCCTGAGCGAGCTCGTCCACCTCGAGGTGCGCGATCGGCTCGCGACGATCACGCTGGACTCGCCCGGGAACCGCAACGCGCTGTCGCGCCGGCTCGTCGAGGAGCTGCGCGAGCACCTCGCGTCGGTTCGCGACGACGACGGCGTCCACGTCGTCACCCTCACACACACCGGTCCCGCCTTCTGCGCCGGCGCGGACCTGAAGGAGCGCGGTGCGCACGTCCCGCTCGCGGACGTGCTCGCGACGCTCTGGGGCATGCCGAAGCCCGTTGTCGCTCGCGTCGGCGGTCATGTCCGTGCAGGCGGTGTCGGCCTCGTCGCCGCCTGCGACATCCCGGTCGCCTCGCGCGACGCGACCTTCGCGTTCAGCGAGGTCCGGCTCGGTTTGGTTCCCGCGATCATCTCGGTCGTGTGCCTGCCGCGGCTGCGACACGCGGACGCGCTCGAGCTCTATCTGACGGGCGAGCCGTTCGGCGCCGACCGGGCGCTTGCGGCGGGCCTCGTGACAGCGGTCGCGGACGACGTCGACGCGGCAGTCGCGGAGTACGTTCGCCGGCTCCGGCTGGGCGCCCCGCGCGCCCTCGCGGCGGCGAAGCGCCTCGTGCGCGGGTCGGTCGACTTCGCCGAGATGGAGGCGCTCTCGCGCGCGCTGTTCGCGGGCGCCGACGCGCGCGAGGGGATCGCCGCGTTCTTCGAGAAGCGCCCGCCGTCGTGGGCGTAGTGCCGTGATCCGGATCGCGAACTGCTCCGGCTTCTACGGCGACCGCCACGCCGCGGCGCGTGAGATGGTCGAGGGCGGACCGATCGACGTCCTCACCGGCGACTACCTCGCCGAGCTGACGATGCTGATCCTCGCGCGCTCCGAGGAGGGTTACGCGCGCACGTTCCTCCGGCAGATGGAGGACGTGCTCTCGACGTGCCTGGAGCGCGGAATCAGGGTCGTCTCGAACGCGGGCGGCCTCGCGCCGGCCGCGCTCGCCGAGAGGGTGCGCATGCTCGGCGGGAGGGTCGCGCACGTCGAGGGCGACGATCTGCGCGCGCGCTTCGGCGGCGCCGCGACCGCAAACGCGTACCTCGGCGCATGGGGGATCGCCGAGGCGCTCGCCGGCGGCGCCGACGTCGTCGTCACAGGGCGTGTCACCGACGCGTCGCTCGTCGTCGGCCCGGCGGCGTGGCGGTTCGGCTGGGCGCGCGACGACTGGGACCGGCTCGCGGGCGCGGTCGTCGCCGGGCACGTGCTCGAGTGCGGCGCGCACGCGACTGGCGGCAACTACGCGTTCTTCCGCGAAATTCCAGGCCTCGAGCACCCG
>DASXTR010000334.1:0-4895 GCA_036505325.1 Gaiellaceae bacterium | reverse complement strand
CGACCTGAACGACCTCCCGCCGGGGGCCGTCTCGATCCTCGAGCGGCTCGTGGGCGAGCCGTACGCGATCGAGGTCGAGCGCGGCGAGCACGCTCCGGTGGCCGCGGACCGTGCACAGTTCGAGCAGGCACTCGTCAACCTTGTCCTCAACGCGCGCGACGCGATGCCCGACGGCGGTCGCATCACGGTTCGCACCGGCTGCACGGATGTCGGCGAGCCGGCAGCGGCGGCCGTCGGTCTCGCGCCGGGCCGCTACGCGATGCTGCTCGTGTCGGATCACGGCGAGGGGATCGACGCCGCGACCGTCGAGCGGATCTTCGAGCCGTTCTTCACCACCAAGGATGTCGGACGCGGGAGCGGGCTCGGCCTCGCGACGGTCCACGGCCTCGTCGCCCAGTCGGGCGGCGCGATCGCCGTCGAGTCGGAGCAGGGCCGCGGCTCGACGTTCACCGTCTACCTGCCGCTCGCACCAGACGACGCGTAGCATTCGCGCGCGGTGGACTTCGACCTCTCGGACGACCAGCGTGAGATTCAGGCGCTCGCGCGCGAGTTCGCGAAGGCCGAGATCGAGCCGCGCGCGGCCGAGTGGGACCGCGAGCACCGGTTTCCGCGCGAGCTCTTCTCGCAGCTCGCCGAGCTGGGGCTGATGGGCGCCTGCGTGCCGGAGGAGTACGGCGGCGCCGGCGCGGACTTCATCTCGTACATCCTCGCGCTCGAGGAGCTCTCGCGCGGGGACGCGGGCGTCGGCGTGACGGTCGCGGTGCACACGTCCGCGGTGACGCTCCCGATCCTCGGCTTCGGCACCGAGGAGCAGCGCGCGCGGTTCGTGCCGCCGCTCGCGCGCGGCGAGTATCTCGGCGCCTTCGCCTTGACCGAACCCGGCGCGGGGTCGGACGCGGGCGCGCTCGTCACGCGCGCGGAGCCGCGCGACGGCGGCTGGCAGATCACCGGGACGAAGCAGTGGATCACGAACGGGCGCTTCGCGGGGACGTTCCTCCTGTTCGCGCGCACCGACCCGGACGTGGCCGGTGCGCGTGGCGTCTCGGCGTTCATCCTCGACGCCGACCACGTCGAGATCACGCGCGACGAGGAGAAGCTCGGGCTCAACTCGTCGGTGACGAACGACCTCGCCGTCGACGCGTTCGTTGAGTCCGACCGGTTGATCGGCGAGGAGAACCACGGCTTTCGCATCGCCATGTCGACGCTCGACGGCGGCCGGATCGGGATCGGGGCGCAGGCGGTCGGGATCGCGCAGGCCGGGTACGACGTGGCCCTCGCGTATGCGAAGGAACGGCACGCGTTCGGCCAGCGGATCGCGAACTTCCAGGCGATCCAGCACAAGCTCGCGAACATGGCGATGGAGATCGACGCGGCGCGCCTGCTCGTGTACCGCGCGGCGTGGCTCAAGGAGGCCGGTCGGCCGCACACGGCCGAGGGCGCAAAGGCGAAGCTCTTCGCGTCGGAGATGGCCCGCCGCCAGACGGCGGAGGCGATCCAGATCCTCGGCGGGTACGGCTACACGAAGGAGTTCCCGCTCGAGCGCTACTACCGCGACGCGAAGATCACGGAGATCTACGAAGGCACGAGCGAGATCCAGCGCCTGGTGATCGCGCGCGCGATCCTGGGCGAGCGCCAACCGGTGGCGCAGTGACGGCCCTTGTGCACCAGAGCACGAACGCGACGCTTGTTCTCTGGTGCACAAAGTGAGTCCCCGCGCACGCGATGAACCCGTTCGGCTGACCAAGATCTACACGCGCGGCGGGGACCGGGGGGAGACGTCGCTCGGATCGGGCGCGCGTGTTTCGAAGACCGACCCGCTCCTGCGCGCTTACGGCGAGGTCGACGAGCTGAACTCGCTCCTCGGCTGGGTTCAGGTGGAAGCGCACGATGCGCGGCTCGCGCGCGTCCAGAACGAGCTCTTCGACCTCGGCGCGGATCTCTGCGTGCCGTACGCGGATGGCGACGGCAAGCTGCGCGTGACGCAGGCGCAGATCGACGCGCTCGAGCGCGACTGCGACGACGCGAACGCCGAGCTGGAGCCGCTCAAGAGCTTCATCCTGCCGGGCGGCACGGAGGCGGCCGCGCGCCTGCACGTCGCGCGTGCGGTCTGCCGGCGCGTCGAGCGCGAGGTGATCGCGGCCGCGCGCGAGCGCGAGGTGAATCCACTCGCTCCGATCTACCTGAACCGGCTCAGCGATCTGCTCTTCATCCTCGCCCGTGCCGCGAACGCGGGCGAGGAGCCGCTCTGGAAGCCCGGCGGCGGGGGCGGCCGCGCCGGCGAAGCCGGCACGACCTCTTGACGGCGTCGGCAAGCGCCGCCTTAGCGTTGACGTCGCCGCTCTTTCCTTGTGACAAGTTGTCACAAGGAAGGTTCGGAGCGGCGTGACCTGGTGGGAGCTCCTGCTCGGGTTCGCGGCCTCGTTCGCGGCCGGCTACCTCGGGTCCGCGGTGGGCCTCGTGCTCGGGACGCTGCGGCTGCCGGCGATCCTGCTCCTGTCGGGCGACGCCTCGGCGGCGGCCGGGACGAACATCGCGATCTCCGCGGTCGCGGCCGGCTCCGGGTCGCTGAAGCATGCGCGGGAAGGACGCGTCGACTGGCACATCGTCGCGTGGATGGCGCCGCCGTCGGTCGCAGGCGCGATCGTGGGCGCCGTGTGGGGCGATGCCGTGCCCGAGGGCGCACTGCTCGCCCTCGTGGCAGCGGTGCTCGCCTGGAACGGCGTCGACCTGCTCGTGCGGCCCGTGCGCGAGCGCCCTGCGGCGCGCCCGCGCGTCTGGCCTGCGGTCGTCTTCGGCTTCCTGATCGGCGTGGTCGGCGGCGCGATCGGCGTGATCCTCGGCACGCTGCGGATGCCCACGCTCCTGCGCGGCGTCGGCATGACGGCGGCGCGCGCCGCCGGGACGAACCTCGTCGTCGGCTGCCTGCTCGGCGTGTTCGCATTCGCGGCTCGGGCGGCTCAGCTCGAGGTCGACTGGCCGCTGCTCGCGGCCGGCCTCGCCGGCGGCGTCCCCGGTGCGTGGCTCGGCGCGCGCGTCACCGGCCGCCTGGAGGAGGAGACGCTGCGCCGTGCGGTCGGCGTCGCGCTGCTGGTGGTCGCCGCGGCCTTCGCCGTCGAGCTAACGCTTCGGTAGCGGCGAGTAGATTCGCATCCGCTGCCGGTAGCGAAGCGTCTCGCCGGTCGCCGTCCGGGCGCTCCACACGAGCTCGTAGACGCCGCCGTGGACGGTCGGACGCCGCAGGCGCAGGCGCTTCGTCGTCGTGCCGGCCTTCACCGAGAAGCTCCAGCGCTGGACGAACCGGAGGCGGTTCGGGCCGTAGAGCGTCGCCGTGACGCGCGCGGCCTTCGCCGTCCGGATCCGCGAGACGATCGTCTTCGGCGCCACGCGGCTGTGCGTCGGCTTCGAGACCTGGAAGACGAACTGCGCATTGCGCGGAACGGTCTGCACCGAGACCTGCAGGTCGACGGCCGCGCCCTTGAGGCGGAGCTGCACGCCGGCCGGCGCGACGACCGTGCCGGCCGGGGCCGACGCGACGACCTCCGTCACCTTGCCGACTGCGAACCCGCGCGCTGCGAGCGCCGCCTTCGCGTCCGCGAGCGTCTTCCCGGCGACCGTCGGCACGGCGAGGAGCGGACCTGCCGGCGGGCTGACGTTGCCGGCCAGATCGGTCTCGACGATCGAGAACTCGCGCGTGTCGTCGGCTGCGAACGCGCCCATCTTCGCCTCGACCTGGGTCAGGTCGTAGTCGGCGTACGGGCTGCCGTCCACGAACAGCGTGAAGTTGTCGAGCAGACCGCTGTTGTCCCGGCCGGGCGCCCAGCGCAGCGTCAGCCCGTCGTCGGCCACCACGCCGGCGAAGTCGGTGGGCGGCGGCGGCGCTTCGATGTCGCGCATGAGCGTGAACAGCGTGAGGTGCTTCGTGAGGATGTGGACGCCTGCGCTGTCGCGGTAGAAGCCGTCGCGCCAGCCGTCGGGCAGGGTCGTTCCGCCGGGGATCTCCGGGATCATCCTCCAGGCGCCGCTCTCGTAGGTCGCCGCGATCGCCGAGCCGCCGCTCGGATCGACCATGGAGATCTGCAGCGGGACGAGGAAGTCGTGCAGCTCGGTGCCGTTCGAGGCCCACACCGCGCGGACGTCGATCACGCGCGCGCCGGGGATGAGCCCCGCCGGGACGAGGCTGACGGGCGTGCCCATGTCGAGGCGGAGGACGAGGAAGTTGTCGGTGCCGCCCGAGTAGGCGCCCGCCGGGAACGTGACCGTCGCCATCGCGTCGGGCGTCGTGAGGACGGTCGGCGCGTCGGGTGTCGTGCTCCGCGCGACCGGCGGCGCCTCGCCGGCGCCGGGAGTCCAGACGGTGACGCTGATCCGGAACGAGCTCGACTGGCCGCCGAAGTCGACGAGCCGGCCGCCGAGCGTGTGCAGGCCGACGGCCAGCGCGCCCGTGGCGAACGTGGCGTTCGGGCCGTTCACGACCGGCGGCGCGGCGAGCGGGGCGCCGTCGAGCTGGACGTCAGTGACGTCGGAGAGGTCTTCCGTCGCCGTCAGCGCGATCGTGCCCGCCGAGGCGACGACGGAGCCGTCGGCCGGGGTTGAGCTGACCACGGCCGGCGCCGTGTTGTCGACGAGGAGGCCGGGGCGGACGTCGGTCGACGAGTTGCCGAGGGCGTCGGACGTCGTCGCGCGCAGGTCGTACCGGCCGTCGGCGACGAGCCGCGTGTCGAAGGCGGCCGTGTACGGCGCCGTGGTGTCGGCGGCGATCTGCGTCCTGGTCGTCCCGCCGACGGGCCGCTCCTCGAACGTGACGCGCGACGCGCCGCCCGCGGTCCAGACCGTAAGCGTGACGGTGCCGGAGAGGCTCGCGGGCAGCCCGGAGAACGAGCCGGTCGGCGCGATCG
>DASXTR010000333.1:0-11810 GCA_036505325.1 Gaiellaceae bacterium | reverse complement strand
CCGGTGATCTCGGCCGCGCAGCAGGAGCGCGTATTCGGCTTCCTCGAGCGCGCCAAGGGTGCAACGGTGCTCACCGGCGGCGACTCCAACGGCTCGCGCGGGTTCTTCGTCAAGCCGACGGTGGTCGTCGACGTCGGCCAGAGCGACGAGATCGTGCAGCGCGAGGTGTTCGGCCCAGTCGTCACGGTGCAGAAGTTCGGGTCGGACGACGAGGCGATCGCGTGGGCGAATGACGTTCCGTACGGCCTCGCGGCGTCCGTGTGGACGCGAGACGTCGGCCGCGCGCTGAACGCGGCGCGCAAGCTGCAGTTCGGAACGGTTTGGATCAACGACCACATCCCGCTGGTGTCGGAGATGCCGCACGGCGGCTACAAGGGCTCGGGCTACGGCAAGGATCTCTCGGCGTATTCGCTCGAGGACTACACGCAGATCAAGCACGTGATGGCGAAGCTCGATTGAGCTCGAGGATCGAGCACGTCGCCCTCTGGACGGACGACGTGGAGCGCCTGCGCGCCTGGTACGAGCACTGGCTCGGCGGGCGCGCGGGTGAGCTCTACGTCAACGAGGCACATGGGTTCTCGTCGTACTTCCTCGAGTTCGACGGCGGCGCGCGGCTGGAGCTGATGCGCATGCCGGCGCAGGAGCTCGGGTTGCGCGCACACGTCGCGTTCGCGCTCGGCTCGCGTGACCGGGTCGACGCGCTCACGGAGGAACTGCGAGCAGCGGGCGTCCCGGTGCTCGACGAGCCGCGCACGACCGGCGACGGCTACTACGAGAGCGTCGTCGCCGACCCGGATGGGAACCGCGTCGAGCTGACCGTGTGACGGACCTTGTGCTTTGGTGCACAAGGGTCTAGCGTCCACGGCTGGATGATCCGGTTCGTCGCCGCCTTTGCAGGGGTGGTCGCGCTCGGCGTCGTCGTCGCCGTGGCGTTCGGCGCGGGTGCGCTCTGGATCTACGGCTTCTTCGCCCTGGTCGCCGTCGCGACCGCGCTGGCCACGGGCCTCGGCGGGAACCTGATCACGGCCTGGAGCCGCAAGCGGTTCGAGGACGACCGGCCCGTTCGGCGTTAGAGGGCCCGCAGCGCCTCGAGGTCCGACGCGCTCGGCTCCCACTCGCCGGCGCGGGCATTCGCGCGCACCTGCTCCGGCTTCGTCGCGCCCGCGATCACCGACGCGACCGCCGGCTGTCCGAGCAGGCCGCCGATCGCCACGTCGAGCAGCGACACCCCGCGCTCCTGCGCGAACCGCTCGAGCGCCTCGATCCGGTCGAACTCCTCGTCGGTGATCTGCTGACCGGCGAGCCGCGTCCCCTCCTGATCTGCTGACCGGCGAGCCGCGTCCCCTCCGGCACCGGCTCGCCGCGGCGGTACTTGCCGGTCAGGAGGCCGCTCGCGAGCGGGAAGTACGGGATGAAGCCAAGGCCGAGCCGTTCGCAGGTCGGCAGCAGCTCGCGCTCGGCGTCCCGCACGAGCCACGAGTACTCGCTCTGCTCGGAGACGTACGGCCCCTGCGCGAGCGCCGCCGCCTCCTCGATCCGTCCCGCCGAGTAGTTCGACGTGCCGTACGCGCGGATCTTCCCCTCGCGGACGAGCTCCTCCAGCGCGCCGATCGTCTCGGCGAGCGGCGTGTCGGGATCCTCCTGGTGGTGCTGGTAGAGGTCGATGCGGTCCGTCTCGAGGCGCTCCATGCTCGCCTCGAGCGCACGGCGGATGTAGTCGCGCGAGCCCTGGCCGTGGCCGATCTCGCCGCCGCCCCCGAACTTCGTCGCCAGCACGACCTGGTCGCGGCGCCCGCGCAGCGCGCGGCCGATGTACGTCTCGCTCAGGCCGTCGCCGTACCGGTCGGCCGTGTCGAAGAACGTGACTCCGGCGTCCAACGCGGCGTCGATCACCGCGCGGGTCCCGTCGGCGTCCACGCGCCGGCCGAAGTTGTTGCAGCCGAGCCCGACGACGGTCACCTCGAGCGGCCCGAGCGTGCGCGTGCGCATCCGGGCGACCCTATCGGTAGGTTGCGCATCCGTGCGCTTCTGGGAGGACTTCAGCGTCGGCGAGGTCGCCCAGCTCGGCGAGGTCGAGGTGACGCGCGACGAGATCGTCGAGTTCGCGCAGCGCTTCGACCCGCAGCCGTTCCACGTCGACGAGGAGGCGGCAGCGAACGGGCCGTTCGGCGGGCTCGTCGCGAGCGGCTGGCACACGAACGCGCTCTTCATGGGCCTCTTCGTGCGCTCGATCCTGCTCGACTCGGCGTCGATGGGCTCGCCGGGCGTCGAGGAGCTCCGGTGGACCGCCCCCGTTCGGCCCGGCGACCGGCTGACGGGACGCGTGACGGTGACGGACGTGCAGCCGTCGGCGAAGCGGCCCGACCGCGGCACCGTCTTCACGACCGGCGAGCTGCTGAACCAGGACGGCGTCGTCGTGATGACGCTGAAGGCGCGCGGCTACTTCGCGCGTCGGCCCTAGAGACGCGCGCCGGTCTCCGCGTCGAACAGATGTGCCTCATCGGGCCGCGGACGCAGCGCGATCCGCTCGCCGCGCTCCGGCACACGCCGCGCGTCGACGCGCGCGACGAGCCGCGCGAGCTCCGTCGCGCAGAAGACGTACGCGTCGGCGCCCAGCTCCTCGACCACCTCGACCTCGCCGGGGACGCCGTCCGGCGCGAGCTCGAGCGCCTCCGGGCGCAGCCCGACGGTCACCGCATCGCCGCAGCCGCGCGGGATCGGGATCGACTCGCCGCCGAGCGACACGGAGCCGTTCGCGGTGGGCACCGTGAGGAGGTTCATCGACGGCGAGCCGATGAAGCCGGCGACGAACGTGTTCACCGGCCGCTCGTAAAGCACGCGCGGCGCGTCGCACTGTTGCAGCTGCCCGTCCTTCAGCACCGCGACGCGGTGTCCGAGCGTCATCGCCTCGGACTGGTCGTGCGTCACGTACACGGTCGTCACGCCGACGAGCGACTGCAGCGCCGCGATGTCCGCGCGCATCTGCACGCGCAGCTTCGCGTCGAGGTTCGACAGGGGCTCGTCCATGAGGAACACCGCCGGACGGCGGACGAGCGCGCGGCCCATCGCGACGCGCTGGCGCTGGCCCCCGGAGAGCTGCGACGGCTTGCGCTCGAGGTACGCCTCGAGCTCGAGCAGCTCGGCGATCGCGCGCACGCGCTCCTCGCGCTCCGGCTTCTTGACGCGCGCGATCTTGAGCGGGAAGCCGATGTTCGCGGCAACGGTCAGGTACGGGTAGAGCGCGTAGTTCTGGAACACCATCGCGATGTCGCGGCTCTTGGCCGGGATGTCCGTGACGTCGCGCCCGCCGATCAGCACCGCGCCCGCGTCCACCTCCTCCAGGCCGGCGAGCATCCGCAGCGCGGTCGTCTTGCCGGAGCCGGACGGGCCGACGAGCACCATGAACTCGCCGTCGCCGATCTCCAGGTCGAGCCGGTCGACCGCGGGCGCGACCGTCCCGGGATAGATCCGCGACGCCCCGACATACGTGACGTCAGCCAACGCGCACCTCCTCCATCTCCTTGCGCAACCGTGCCTGAGCCTCCACGCCCGCGCCCAGCCGGTCAAGTCCGAGCAGCGCCGCCCCGGCAATCGGCGGGACGGGCGTCGCACGGACAAGCGGGCCCTCGCCGAGCGCGGCCGCCACCGCGTCGACGAGCCGGCCGTTGCCGGAGCGCACGAGGCCGCCCCCGAGCAGCACCTCGACCGGCTCGCGGCCGAGGTCGAGCCGCTCGATCGCGGTCCGGGCCATCGTCGCGATCTCCGTCGCGAGGCGATCGACGATCCCGGCTGCGACGGCGTCGTCCTCCGCGGCCTCGAACACGACCGGCGCGAGCTCGACCACGCGCCGCTGCTCTAGGTGGCCGCGGTAGATGGCCTCGGCGAGCTCCCGGGGCGTCGCGAGGCCGAAGTGCGCCGGAACGAGGCGCTCGAGGCTCGTCTTCGCGCCGCGGCCGTCCTCGCTGCGCGCCGCTGCGGACACCGCGGCGAGGCCGACGTCGTACCCGCCGCCCCAGTCGCCGGTGATCGCACCGAGCGCGAGGAAGCGCGCGTGCCTGCCGTCGGGGGCGACGCCGACGCAGTTGATGCCGGCGCCGCACACGACCGCGACGCCCCACCCGCGCTCGGTGCCCGCACGCAGAACCGCAAACGTGTCGTTGCCAACCGAGATAACGCGCGCCCAGCCGCGATCGGTCGCCGCCTGGAGGACCTCCGCCTCCTCGTCCTCGAAGTCGAGGCCGGCGAGCAGCAGCTGCCCGACGTCTGCGATCGGCCGGGAGCCGTCGAGGCCGGCCTCCGCCGTCGCCTGTTCGAGCAGCAGCTCGATCACGTCGAGCGCGCCGTCGACACCGAGGTGCTGGGGCGAGCTCTGCGGCCCGCGCACGAGCGCGAGCACCGTCCCGTCGCCTCGCACGAGAGCGAGGTCGGTCTTCGAGTTGCCGCCGTCGACCGCCAGGACGATCCCGTCGCTCACGACGCCTCCAGCGCAGCCGCGAACCGCGGCAGGTGGTCCTCCCCGGCTTCGAGCAGCCGGCGGGTCAGCTCCACCGCGGGGTCGTCCTGCCCCACGAGCGGGTGTGCGAGCAGCGCCTTCCAGACGAGCGTGCGGTCGCCGCTCGTCGCCGCCGCGGCGGCGAGACGCTCGTAGGCGGCGACGTGCTGCACGAGGCCGAGCAGCTCCGGCGCGAGCGGCGCCTGCTCGAGCGGCACCGGACCCGTCCGCTCGATGCGTGCGGGGACCTCCACGACGTCGTCGGCGGCGAGCCCGTCGACGGTTCCGTCGTTCCGCACGTCGACGACGTGCACGTCGCCGGCGCCGTCGGTCAGCGACGCGAGCAGCCCGACGGCCGCTTCGCTGTAGTACGCGCCGCCGCGCAGCTCGAGCTGCGGCGGCTTCTGCGTGAGCTCCGGATCGCGGTAGAGCTCGAGCAGCTCGCGCTCGATCTCGGCGACCGCGGTCGCGCGCGGGACCGCGCCGCCGCGCTGCTCCTCGAGGACCTCGTCGTGGAAGTAGAAGTAGTGCAGGTACGACGACGGCACCGCGCCCAGGTCCTCGATCAGCCGCAGCGGTATGTTGGCGTGCCGCGCGATCTCCTCCCCGTGCGCCTCGAGCAGCTCGGGCAGGACGTCCTCCCCATCGAGCAGCAACCGCCTCACCCACGTCAGGTGATTGAGCCCGACGTGGTCGACGACGACGCGATCCGGCTCGACGCCGAGCAGGCGCGCGGACAGCCGCTGGAAGCCGATCGCGACGTTGCAGAGTCCGACCGCGCGGTGGCCCGCGTCGAGCAGCGCACGCGTCACGATCCCCACCGGGTTCGTGAAGTCCACGATCCAGGCGTCGTCGGCCGCCAGCTCGCGCGCACGCTCGGCGATCTCCAGCACGACCGGCACCGTGCGGAGGGCCTTGCCGAGGCCGCCCGCGCCGGTCGTCTCCTGGCCGATGCACCCGCACGGGAGCGGCACCGTCTCGTCGAGCAGCCGCGCCGCCTGCCCGCCGACCCGGATCTGGACGATCACCGCGTCCGCGCCGTCGAGCGCGCGGTCGAGGACGTCCGTCACGTCGAGCCGGCCGTGGTAGCCGTCGCGCGCGAGGATCCTCGCCGCCAGGCCGCCGACGACCTCGCGCCGCACGGGGTCGATGTCGTGCAGCACGAGCTCGCGCACGGGCAGGCGCGCGCGCTCGCGCACGAGGCCCGACACGAGCTCCGGCGTGTACGTCGACCCGCCGCCGACGACCGCGATCTTCATCCCTTCACCCCGGTCAGCGTCACGCCCTCGACGAACGCGCGCTGCGCGAGGAAGAACAGCGCGATCACCGGCGCCATCACGAGGAGCGTCGCCGCCATCGTGAGGGGCCACTGCACCTGGTGCAGGTTCCGGAACTCCGAGAGGCCGATCGAGGCGACCCACTTGTCCGGGTTCTCGCCGACGTAGAGGAGCGGCAGGAAGAAGTCGTTCCAGGTGTAGAGGATCGAGAAGAGCGCGACCGCCGCGATCGCCGGCTTCGCGAGCCGGCACACCACGGTCGTCAGGATGCGGAGCTCCCCGCATCCGTCGACGCGCGCAGCGTCGATGTACTCCTCGGGGATCGTCATGAAGAACTGCCGCAGGAGGAAGATCGCGAAGGCGTCGCCGAGGAAGTTCGGGATGATCAGCGGCCAGAGCGTTCCGACGAGATGCAGCTTCGCCCACATGACGTACAGCGGCACGACCGTGACCTGCGGCGGCAGCATGAGAGCGATGAGCACGATCAGGAACGCGGTGTCGCGCCCGCGCCAGCGCAACCGCGCGAAGGCGTACGCGACGGGGATGCTCGAGAGCAGCAGCCCCAGCGTTGCGAGCGACGAGTACATGAACGAGTTCAGCGTCCAGCGCCAGAGGGGCGACTTGCGGAAGACCTCGATGAAGTTGTCCCACTGGAACGGCTGCGGCCAGAGCTGCGCCGACAGCGCTTGGTGGTCCGTCATCAGCGCCGTCAGCAGGACGAACACCACCGGTGCGATGAACGCGGCCGCGACCGCGATGAGCAGGCTGTGCTCCGCCACCGCGACCAGGAACCGTCGGCGTCGGACGTCGCGCGGCAGCTCGCGGCGGACGAACGGCGCAGCGACAGCGCTCACCGAACCGCTCCCGCGTAGTGGACCCAGCGGCGCGAGTTGCGGATGATCACGAGCGTGATCAGGAACGCGACGGCGAGCAGGAGCATCGACATCGCGGCGGCGTAGCCCATGTTGAAGAACCGAAAGCCGTGGTAGTACAGGAGGACCGGGTAGAAGAGCGTGGACCCCTCGGGGTAGCCGAGCTCGAGAGTGCTCACTGACCCCGCCTGCGAGGCCTGCCCCGCGGCGACGCTCGCCGCGACGTACGCCTGCGTGAAGTACTGGAGCGCCTGGATCACGCCCAGGACGACCGAGAACAGGATCACGGGGCTGATCGACGGGATCGTCACCCAGCGCAGGCGGCGGAGCCAGCCGGCGCCGTCGAGCTGCGCCGACTCGTCGAGGTGCCTCGGCACGTCGAGCACCGCCGCGAGGAAGATGATCATCGTGTTGCCGATGCCCCACATTGCAAGCAGCACGAGCGACGGCTTCGCCCAGGCGGGATCGTTGAACCACAGCGGGCCGTCGATGCCGATCTTCTTCAGCACGGTGTTCACGGGTCCGGTCGCGGGGTTGAGCACGTAGACGAACGCCAGCGTCGCCGCGACCGGCGGCACGAGCGACGGCAGGTAGAAGACGGTGCGGAAGAAGCCGACGCCCCACCGCGCGCGGGCGAGCATCACCGCGACCCCGAACGCGAAGAGCACCTGCAGCGGCATCATGATCGCCACCAGCCAGAGGGTGTTCCGCACGGCCGGCCACACCTGCGGGTCGTCGCCGCCGAGCATGTAGCGGTAGTTCGCGAAGCCGACCCAGCGCGGCGGGTTCAGCAGGTCGTAGTGCGTCAGCGAGAAGTACGCGTTCATCACGAGCGGGTAGCCGAAGAACACCGAGAACCCGACGAGCCACGGCGAGAGAAACAGCGCGACGGTGCCGCGGCGGCGCCAGGCCGCGCGCTGCTTCGCCCGCCGGCGATCGACCGCCGGCAGGACCTCGGGGGCTTTCGCCCCCGAGGGAAGCGGGCGCCGGGCGAAGCCCGGCGTCCTCTTATGGGTCGGAGCCGACAAGCGGCTCCTCGGGGGCGGTGGAGGCCGCCCCGGCTGCCGACGGCAAGCTCACCGGCCGACTTTCTGACCGTCGACGGAGCGGCCGGCCACCGCAGACGGCCGCACGGGCAAAGCCCGCACGGCCTGACGACGCCGTCGCAAGCGCCGGCTCGGGCTCACGGAGTTCCGCCCGTTTGCTTCAGCTTGGCGTCGATCTGCTTGTCCACGTCCTTCAGGCCGCCCGTGAGGTCCTTCACCTTCCCGGCCTGCCATTTCGCGAGGAAGCTCTGGAAGGTGTCGAGGTGCGCGGCCCCGGCCGACGTGATCGGGATCGTCTGGGAGTTCTTGTTCGTGAAGATCTTCCCGAACGTCGCGAAGTTCGGGTCGGGCTTGAGCTCTTTCGACTTCGTCGAGCTCACCGTCGACGGCACGTTGCGGATCCCGTTCGAGAACTTCGCGAGCGCGTGGTCATTCGTCGTCAGGTACCTGACGAGGTCCCATGCCTCGTCCCGATGGCTGCCGTTCTTGGGGATGCCGATGATCGTCCCGTTGATGTAGCCGGCACCGTAGAGGTTCGACTTCGCCGAGTCGACCGGCATCGGCGCCGTGCCGTACGAGAGCTCCGGATGCTCGGCGGCGACGAACGCGACGCGCCACTCGCCGTCCATCATCATCGCGAGCTTGTTGTTCTCGAACGCGTGCGAGGCCGAGAACTCGTCGCCCGCGCCGGCCTGCCACTTGACGAGATTCTTGTGGCCGTAGAAGTCGACGAGGTTCTTCTGCCACCTGAGGAACTTCGCCCAGCTCGGGTCCTTCGACAGGCTCGACTTGCCGTCCGAGTCGAAGTACTTGCCGCCGAACAGCGGCTGGTAGGCGCCGGCCGTGTTCTGGTAGAAGCCGAAGAAGGGGTCGTACCCGACGACCTTCAGCGAGCCGTCGGCATTCTTCTTCGTGAGCTTCTTCGCGTACGCGGTCAGCTCGTCGAGCGTCCTCGGCGGCCTCGTGTACCCGGCGGCCTTCAGGAGCTTCTTGTTGTAGTAGAACCCGTACACGTCGGCGAGCAGCGGCAGGGCGCACCGCGTGCCCTTGTACTGCGTGTAGTACCGCGTCGCCGCCGGGAAGATCTTCTCGTCGATCTTGTCCTGCTTGAGGTACGGGCCGAGGTCGATCCAGCCGCCCGACGAGCAGTAGATGCCGACGTTCTGCGAGGTGAACGAGCTCACGACGTCGGGGGCGTTGCCCGCGCGCATCGCCGCGATGATCTTGTTGTCGTTGATCCCGCCGACGACCTTGACCTCGACGTCCTTGTTCTTCGCGTCGTACTCGCTGACGACCGACTTGAACTCCTTCAGCTCGCGTGCGCTCCACCCCACCCAGATCGTGAGCTTCGTCGCCTGCGCGTGGTGGTGCGCCTTCGTGGAGCCACTCGCCACCGCGACCGCCGCCAGCGCAGCCACCGCGAGAGCGAGACCTGCCGCCGCCGTGCGTCTCATTCGGACCTCCTCCGGGACAATGGTCGTCTGACCCCAATACTGGTAAAGGTTCCTGACGACCCTCGCGTATTTCCCGGCTCGAGTCAAGCTTTCTGGCGCAAATGAGTTAACGTAGCTAACGAGATGGCCGCGATCCCGCCTCTGCTCAAGCACATGAACGAGCGCGCGGTGCTCGACACGATCCGCACCGGCGCCCCGATCTCGCGCGCACAGATCTCGCGCCGGGCCGGGATCTCGAAGCCGACGGTGTCACTCGCGCTGCAGGTGCTGCTCGAGGCCGGCCTCGTGCGCGAGGCGAGCGACGACCCGGCCGGGCCGAGCTACGGAGCCACGTTCTTCGAGCCGGTGCCGGACGCGGCGCTCGTCCTCGGCCTCGATCTCGGCGCGCGGTTCCTCCGGGGCGCGATCTGCGACCTCGGCGGCGACGTTCGCGCCCGGCAGGACGTCGAGCTGACCGCGCCGGACGCGGCGGCCGCGGTCGACGCGATCGTCGAGCTGCGCGACGCACTCGCAGGCGCGGCCGACCGGATCGACGGCGTGGTCGTCGGCGTCCCGGGCGTCGTCGAGGCCGGCACGCAGCGCGTCGGGCTGACGAGCCTCACGGGCCTCGGGGACACCGACTTCGCAGGCGACCTGCGCCGCCGCCTCGGGCTGTCCGTGTCGCTCGAGAACGACATCAACCTCGCTGCGCTCGGCGAGCGCTGGCGGGGGGTCGCGCGCGGCGTCGACGACTTCGCCTTCATGTCGGTCGGCACCGGTCTCGGGGCCGGGATCGTGCTCCGCGGCGAGCTCCTGCGCGGACGGCGCGGCGCGGCCGGCGAGCTCGACTTCGCGCACGCGGGTCTCGACGCCGACGCCGATCCATGCGCAGCCGCGGTCTCGCAGTACGCGGCGCGGCTCGCGGCGGCCGCGTCGGACGGGCACGCGCTCGTGCCGCCCTACGACGTGCGCGCGATCTTCGCAGCCGCGCGCGGCGGCGACTCGCTCGCGCGCGCAGCCGTCGCCGAGGTGGCGCGGCGGATCGCACTTCACATCGTCCCCGTGACGGCGGTCGCCGACGTCGATCTCGTCGTCCTCGGTGGCGGCATCGGCGCGAACGGCGATCTCCTGCTCGAGCCGGTGCGCGCGCTGCTCGACGGCTGGGTTCCGTTCCCGCCGCGCGTCGAGACGTCCAGCCTCGGCGACGCGGCGGTGCTGACCGGCGCGCTCGCGGTCGGGCTGACCGCGGCCCTCGAGAACGTCTTCGTGAACCGCACGCGCCGCTGAACGCCGTCGTCGTACGATGAGGTCGCGGTGAGCGATCGAACCATCTCCCCGATCACGCACGAGTCCCCGCTGGGTTGCAGCGCCGAGGACGCGTTCGCCGCTTACACCGGCCGCATCGGCGAGTGGTGGGACGCGCGCTACACCGCGAACGCCGAGACGCTGCTGGGGGTGACGATCGAGCCGTTCGTCGGCGGACGCGTCTATGCCACCCATGGCGACATCGGCGAGCACGACTGGGGCGAGGTGACGGCCTTGGCGAGCGGGCGCCGGCTCGTCCACACCTTCACCCTCGCCCAGGACCCCCAGCACCCGAGCGAGGTCGCGGTCGAGTTCGTGCCCGGCGGGGCGGGCGCCGGCTCCACGATGCTGTTCGCCCACGGCGGCTGGACGGACGCCAACGCCGGCGTGCGGGAGAAGTTCGGCGACTGGCAGGTCATGCTCGACCGGTTCGCGGCCCTCACCGGCTAGGGACGCCGTCGTGCCGGGCCCGAACGGCGCGCGTCGCCGACGCACGAGGCGTCACACATTCGGCACGGAGTTGGCACAGACACGTGCGTTCCTTTCTGCGACGCTTCCGGAAGGGGGCATTTGCGCCCCCATGGGCGCGCGTGCGCGCGCACGCGCGCGACAACAACTACGGGTCGCGCGGCTGGTCGCTAGGAAAACCAGGTCGCGTCGAGGACGCGCAGCCAGTTCGCGTGCGTCACCTTCTCGATCGCGGCGTCGTCGTAGCCGGCGGCGCGCAGCGCGTCGACGAGCTGCGGCAGGCCGGCGGCGCCGCCGAGATCCGCCGGGACGACGGCGCCTTCGAAGTCGGAGCCTAGGCCGACGTGGTCGATGCCCATCCGCTCGGCGAGGTAGTCGACGTGGCGCACGATCTCCCTGATCGGGGTCGCGGGATCGGCACGGCCGTCTTCGCGCAGAAAGGACACGGCGAAGTTGACGCCGACGATGCCGCCCGAGTCGCGCACTGCGTCGAGCTGCGCGTCGGTGAGGTTGCGGGTCGACGCGCACAAGGCGTGTGCGTTCGAGTGCGTCGCGACGATCGGCGCGTCGGACAGCCGGGTGACGTCCCAGAACCCGGCCTCGTTCAGGTGCGACACGTCGACCAGGATCCCGAGACCGTTGCAGGCGCGCACGAGCTCGCGCCCCGCGGCGGTGAGTCCCGCGCCCGTGTCCGGCGAGCCGGGGAAACGAAACGGCACTCCCTCGGCGAACGCGTTCGGGCGCGACCACACGAGGCCCACGGAGCGGAGACCCCGGTCGTACCATCGCTCGAGGTCGGAGAGATCCGGTTGCAGCGGGTCGGCGCCTTCGAGGTGGACGATCGCGGTCACGCGTCCGTCGCCGAAGTCCGCGCTGCTCGTCGCGCGCGTCACCGGCAGCGCCTCGAGCGTCGCGAG